>NZ_JBHXSL010000007.1:5421-266172 GCF_042714725.1 Streptomyces sp. NPDC058685 | reverse complement strand
CCCCACTACGTCATCGTTGTTATGGGCCGAGGTCCGCACCCCCCGCCCCGGCGCGGGCATGGGCCCCCCCCCCGATCGGGCGCGGCGGCCCTTCCCGTATGACAGCCCCTCAGCGGGAGAGACCCCGCAGCCTCCGCCACGGTGTGAACGTGAACACCGCACCGCCCAGCAGGATCACCGTGCCCGCGACCAGTGCCAGGGCGCGCAGCGCGCCGTTGTCCTCGGCACCCGTCTGGGCCAGGCCGCCGCTCGTGCCCGCGCCTCCCGCACTGCCCGCTCCGCCGGACGCGGCGCCGCCCGAGGACGTGCCGCCGGACGCGCCGCCCGGCTGGGCCGCGGTGTCGAGTTCCAGGGAGAACGCGACATTGCCGGGCGGGGTGCAGGTCGTCGTCGTACCGAGCGCCTTCACCGTGAAGACACCGGGAGCGAGCGTCGCCTTACCCGTGGCGCCCGGCTTGTACGTGCCCGTCATGTCGGGGATCGTCATGGGCTCCCCGGACTTGATGGGATCCTTGTTCAACGGGCCCTCGACATGCACGGTGCCCTTGTCGGCGCCGCCGAGCCTGACCTCCATGGACGGCTTGACCGAGTTCGCCGGGATGTCGGCGGGGCTGTCCATGACGGACTTGGAGAACTTGACCGTCAGGTCGTAACTGCCGCCGTTCTTCTTGGCGTTGATCTGCACCGGGGAGACGGCGTTCTTGTCGCCGATGGGCGTCTTGCAGGCGTAGGCGACGCTGATCTCCTTGCCCTCGAAGTCGGTCTGGCCACCGCCGCCGCCCGTGCCGCCGGACGTCGTACCTCCGGAGGTCGTCCCGCCGGAGGTGGTGCCGCCGCTCGTCGTCCCACCGGACGTGGTCGTGCCGCCGGTTGTCGTCGTCCCGCCCGAGGTCGTCGTCCCTCCGGTCGTCGTCCCTCCGGTCGTCGAGCCTCCGCCCTCCGTCACCTTGATCGTGGCACCGGGCTGGACGGCCGCCTTCGGCGAGCACTTCGTGTCCGTCGACAGCGGCTTGGAGACGTTGATGTTGTACGCCCCGGGCGTCAGCGTGATGTCGCCCGCCTTCTCCAGCTTCAGCTTGGCCTTCATGTCCGGCAGCACCATCGGGCTGTTCTTGGGGATGGGCGGGTTCTGGCGCGGTCCCTCCATCTTCAGCTCGCCCGAGGCCGCGCCGCCGATCGTGATCGTGCCGGTCGGCTTGACCGTGTCCTTCTCCAGGTCGAGGACGTCCGGGTTCTTGGACGCGGCCTCGACCGTCTTCCACACCACCTCGACCTCGTCCCCGACCTTGGCCTCGGCGGGCGCCGTGATCTGCACCTTGGTGGTGCCCTGCACCGGCGGGAGGCCGGAGATCGGCGGTGGTATGCACTCGGTCGCGTACGAGACCTCGGCTGCCTGGGCGGGGCTCGCGGCCAGCAGGATCCCCGCGCCGCCGAGCATCAGCGCGACTCCCGCCGCACTCATCCTCCGTTGCGTGCTCACGAATGTCCCTTCGTCGTGGGTCGGTTCTCTGACGGTGCGGAGTCAGGTGTGAACCACGGCAGTGCCGTGGTGGTCGTGGTGCCGGCCTCCGTGGGGGCCGGGGGTGTCCCGCCTCGGGACCTGGAGCCGGGAAGGCGCGGGACGGGCAGCCGGACGGTGAGGTCCGCGGTGCGGTGCCGGCCCCCGCCCCGCGGGCGGAGCCGGTCGACGACGGCCATGCCGATACGGAACACGGCGGCGGGGACGACGACGGCCAGCAGGACCCAGAAGAGGGTCACGCCCCAGGGACGGCCCACTCCCCACGGCTGCGCGACGATGACCTTCGAGCCGTAGGTAACGGAGATCTCGTAGTCGCCGTGGGCTCCGGCGGCCAGCTGGACGGGCAGTTCGACCTGCACCTTGCGGCCCGGCTCGATGGTGCCGCGCCACTGTTGTTCCTCCCATTGCGGCGCGAACACGCCGTGCGCGGTGCCGATCCGGAACACCGGGTCCTTCACCGGCGCCGTGCCGAGGTTGCCGACGGTGAACTCCAGCCGGCGGGAAGGCGGGGCGCCGAAGAAGACGAGCACGCCGGATTCGCCTTCGAGCCGGGTCGCGGCGAGCACGGCGAGCCTGCCGCCGGTCGTCTCGCTGGGCAGGGGTGCCGTGGGGTGTCCGGCGACAGCGAACACGGCGTCCACAGCGGCCTGTTCACCGGTCACCGTGGCGACGTGCACCACGCACGGGCAGGGCTTGGGCGGTTCGGCGACCGGCATCTTCTTGCTGAACACGCCCTTGGAGTCGGTGGTGACGGCGCGGCCCTCGGCGTTGGCGCAGGCGTTGGTGCCGCCGATCACGCCTCTGGCGGGGGTGGCCTGTCCGCAGATCAGCAGCATGAGCAGGGCTCCGGGCCGCCAGCCGGTGCCGCTCACGGTGATGTCGCCGCCCTTGCCGGCCTGCTGCCGGGAGACCGCCACACGGGGACCGGGGTCGGCGGCGGTGGCGGTGGGCGCCGGCAGGAGAAGGAGCAGGGGAACCAGGGCGAGCAGCAGTGCCAGGGCCCTGCTCGTAGCTCCGCGCCGGCGGCCGGCTTCGTCCATCGTCATGCTCCTGACCTCGCCAACTGCCGGTCTGAGGTGGCCTGTTCGTCCTCCGGGGCAGGGGGACGGGCGCGACGGCGACGCAGCCACAGCGCGGTCGCCGCCGCGCCGAGGGCGAGTGCGGACGCGCACCACGCCCAGGGCACGAACCGCACCGACGCCGTCCCGTGTGCCGCGGGCGCACCCGCGGCCGTGGCCCGTACGCGGACCTCCACCGCGTCCAGCGCCGGGCGGTCCTGCCACTTCTCGGTGAGCGTGACGCGCCGGGCGGGCAGGAGTTCGGCGGGCAGGCCATCCGGGGTGCGGCGCAGCACCTCTCCGAAGAGGCCGTCCGCCGTGATCGTGACGCGCGGGGAGAGGACGGTGTTGCCCCGGTTCACCAGGGTGTAGCGGACGGTGCCGCCGGAGACGGAGACGTCCTCGACCGTGAGGGCGGCCAACAGCGGCCCGCTGACGCGGAGATGGATCCGTACGCGCGACTCACGGCCGCCCGACGACGCGGTGACGGCGGCTCGGTGGTCGCCCGGCACCGCGTCCGGCGGGACCGTGAGGGAGAGGGGAACCTCCGCGCGGGTGCGCGGCGGGACCGTGACGGAGGGTGCGGCAAGCACGATCCGGCCGCCCTCCCCGTCCGCCCGGAGCCGTACGGTGAGCGGTTCCCTGCCGGGGTTGGTCAGCGCCAGTGTGTCCTCCAGCACGGAGCCGGGCGCGCCTTCGGCGTAGATGTACGGCCGGTCCCCGCCCGGCCCGGGCGTCGCCGTCCAGGCCGGGCCGTCCGCCGCCACCGCGGTGACGGGCGTCAACAGTCCGGCCAGCAGCGCGGCGAGGAGCCGTGCCGTCACGGGTCAGCCCGCGGTCCGCCGGCCACCGCGCCGGGTCAGCCACAGCACGCCGGCCGCACCGGACAGCAGCACCGTCCCGCCGAGCGTGCCGAGCGCCGTCGCGGAGTCCAGCGGGCCGGTCCGGGGCAGTTCGTCGCCGCCGGACGGTGTGGCCTGCGAGTTCGACCCGGATCCGCCGTCCGATCCCGAGCCGCCGTTCGACCCGGAGCCGCCGGCAGCGGTGACGTCGAGTTCGAGGGAGGGCCGCGGATTGTTCTTGGGCGTACAGGTCGTCGTCGTACCGAGTGCCTTGATCGTCAGCACCCCGGCGGTGAAGGTGACCTTCCCGCTCTTCTTCGGGGTGTACGTGCCCGACAAGTCACTGATCTTGATGGGGGTGTTGGCCGGGATCGCCGCGGCGTTGGACGCGCCGGACACCGAGACCGTCCCCTCGCCCGCTCCGCCCACCTTGATGAGCGCGCTCGGGTTCATCGCGCCCTTGCCCAGTTCCACGGGGCTGGAGGAGACGCCCTTCTGGAAGGACATGGTCAGCCGGTAGCCACCGCCGCTCTTCACCGCCTTGATGTCGATCGGCGAGACCGCGCCCTTGGGGCCGATCGGCGTCTGGCACTGGTAGTCGACGTCCACGACGGTGGCGTGTGCGGCGGGGGCGGCCATGAGCACCACCGGTCCCGCCACCGCAGCCGCCAGCGCGAGTGCCGTCCGTTTCTGGTACCTCACCTCAAGTCCCCTCGGCCGGAAGTCGCCACAAGTTACTGACGACACATCAGATCGGGCGCTCAAGGTACGCCTGGGACCTTGGGGAGGGAAGACAAAGAGCACGCCGTATTGACGTGCTCCACAAGAGATTCAAAAAACGCCGGTGCACCCGGGAGGGCGCCGCCCCTAGGACGGCGCCGCGAGCTCCGCCCACACGGTCTTGCCGGCCGAATCCGGTGTCCGGACGACCCCCCAGTCCAGACAGAGCCGCTGGACGATGAACATGCCGTGGCCGCCGGGCCGTCCGGCGCGGTGAGGGGTGCGGGGCGCGGGCTGGCCGCCGCCGCGGTCGGTGACTTCGAGGCGCAGCACCTTGCCGTCGCTGGCGACGGTCAGCTGCTCCGGGCCGTCGGCGTGCAGGCAGGCGTTGGTGACCAGTTCGGAGACGACGAGGAGGACGTCCTCGGCGGCCGCCCGCCGGTCGGCCGTGGCCGCGGGGAGCCAGCCCCAGTCGTACAGCGCCTGGCGCGTGAAATCACGGGCGAGGGGAACGATCCCGCTGGCCGAGCCCAGGGCGAGAGTGCGCACCGGGGCGCCGGGAACCGCGGAGGCAGCGCCGGTGGCGCCTTCGGGCTCGGGGCCGAGGTCGCCCGGCGGCTGCTGCCGGGTGGTGCTCATCAGCGCTTCACCTCACCGATTCACCATTTCGCTAGTGCTTCCATACGCAGAGTGCCGGGTGGCCGACGGTCTGCGGGGTTCTCCTGCCCTGCCGACTCGTGACAACACGTACTACGCCGACAGCGGATTGTCCGACACGGACGACAGTGGTCTGCGTCTCAGTCGGCGAGAGCCGCGTCGAGCGACTCGTGGACGGTGAAGACCGCCTCTGCGCCGGTGATTTCCAGCACCCTCGCCACCACCGGCAGCAGTCCCGCCAGGTGGACCCCTCCGCCGGCCGCGTCCGCCTGAAGCCTCGCGGCCAGCAGGACGTTGAGACCCGTGGAGTCGCAGAACTCCAGCTCCGAACAGTCGATGACCAGTCGTGAGCGTCCTCGGGCGAGCGCCTCCTCCAGGGGAGTGCGCAGCAAATCGGCGGTGTGGTGATCCAACTCACCCGCCGGTTTGACTACCTCACTTCGGCCCTCGGTCCGAACCTCGACCTGAAGCCGGCCCCGATTCGCGCTGCCGACCGTCCCGCGGTCCATGCCCGTCCCTCTTCGCCGTGTCGTTCACCGTGTCATCACTGGGCGCACGCCGCGCACTGCCGCTCCGCACGCCGTACCGCACCCAGCATCATCGCGCCGTCGGGCGACGGCGCGACCTGGGCGGAAGACTACGCCTTCCTTACGCCACGGAGCCACCGGAACTCCCTGACAAATCCGACATACGGAATAATTGGTACTTGCAACTGCCCCTGGGGAGCGGGTAGGCCTAGTACAGACACAACGACCCACGACCGGCTTTGGAGGCGCCGCACACCGCAGCGCATGTATGGGCTTCGGCGGCCATACGCCGAGAACGATGGAGGAGACCATGTCACCCCGGCTCGACGCCTCGCGTACCCCCACCGCGCCGTCGACACTTCCCGAAACGACCGGCGACTCGTCCCGGCCCCTCGAAGGCCTGGAGGATCTCCCCGAGATCCCGCCCTTCGACCAAGTGGGCCCGCTGGACGCACGAGCGCTGTCCAAGACGCTCTTCGGGCGCCTCGAAGGCCTCGAAGAAGGCACCCACGAGCACGCGTACGTACGCAACACGCTCGTCGAACTGAACCTGGCGCTCGTCAAGTTCGCCGCCTCCCGGTTCCGCTCCCGCAGCGAACCGATGGAGGACATCATCCAGGTCGGCACCATCGGCCTGATCAAGGCGATCGACCGCTTCGAACTCAGCAGAGGCGTGGAGTTCCCCACCTTCGCCATGCCGACCATCGTCGGCGAGATCAAGCGCTTCTTCCGTGACACCAGCTGGTCGGTGCGCGTGCCGCGCCGGCTCCAGGAGTTGCGCCTCGACCTCGCGAAGGCGGGCGACGAACTCTCCCAGCGCCTGGACCGCGCGCCCACGATCGACGAACTCGCCACCGCGCTCGGCATCGGGCGGGACGAGGTCGTCGAGGGCATGGCCGCGAGCAACGCGTACACCGCGAGCTCGCTGGACGCCCAGCCCGAGGAGGACGACTCCGAGGGGGCGCTCGCGGACCGCATCGGCTACGAGGACCACGGACTCGAAGGCATCGAGTACGTCGAGTCGCTGAAGCCGATGATCGCAAGCCTTCCCCCACGGGACCGTAAAATCCTCTCCCTCCGTTTCGTCGCCAACATGACGCAGTCGGAGATCGGCGAGGAGCTCGGAATCTCGCAGATGCACGTGTCCCGGCTGCTCTCCCGCACCCTGGTCAAGCTCCGGAAGGGCCTGACTCTCGACGAGTGAGGGCGACCCCGCCGAAACGACCCGCGAAGGGCCCATTCCTCAAGGAATGGGCCCTTCCCCGTTATTGACGGGGCCATCCTGATTGGTCCACATTGAGCGCGGGGTAAATGGGGGGAACCATGGCTCTTGGGGAGGGCTGTCCTGCGGCGTACGCACCACTGGAAGAACTGATGCGCCGGCGTCTGGGCAGGGAATGTCTGTATGTGCCGTCATGCCGTCTCGGGCTCTATCTGGCACTGCGCCACTGGTGCCGGCCCGGCGGCCGGGTGCTGATGTCACCCGTGAACGACGACGTGATCTTCTTCGTGGTGCTCGCGGCCGGTCTGCGGCCGGTACAGGCACCCCTGCGCGCCGAGGACGGCTCGATCGACGTCGCGGCCGTGCCCGATGCCGCGTGGCAGGGGCTGTCCGCGGTGCTGACCACCAATCTCTACGGCAATCCCGACCAGGCTCCCGGACTGCGCGAGCACTGCGACCGGCTGGGCATCCCCCTGCTGGAGGACGCCGCGCACGCCATCGGCAGCACGGTCGGCGGGCAGCCGGTCGGAACCTTCGGCGAGGCCTCCGTCTTCAGCCTCTCCAAGCACACCGGCGCCGGGACCGGCGGGTTCCTCGCGATCGCCGATCCGGCCCGGCGGTCCGCGCTCGAACAGGCCCGCGACGAGCTGACGGATCTATCGGGACCGGTGGCGGAGCTGGCCTACGGGCTGAGACCCTACGCGGAGGCCGCCGTGCGGGGGCTCCGGCTCGTCGGGGCGGCCCGCGCCACCCTGCGGCTGACGGGGCGTGAGGAGCGTGAGGGCATACGGATGGCACTGCGGCCCGGCGAACTGGAGCAGGCACTGACCACCGCACCCGCTCTCGCGGACTTCACCTCCTGGATACGCGTGGACATGCACGACTACCGGCTCGCACCCGGCCCGCTGCGGCTGCGCCGCACCCATCGGCTGCTGAACCGGCTCGACGGACTGCTCGACGCGTACCGGGCCGGGGTCCGCACCCTGTCCGCCTCCCGCTGGGCGCTGCCGCGCCCCGGACCCGTCCAGCCACTGTTCCGGGTGCCGCTGCTCGTCGAGGACCGTGACGCCGCCGTCGCCGCGCTCGCCCGGCGCCGGATCACCGTCGGCTACCTCTACGACCCACCGCTCGACACCTACGCGGGGCCGCGCTTCACCGACCCCTCGCCCACACCGCAGGGGGCGGCCTGGTTCGCGCGCCACGCCCTGCCCGTCGATCCCCTGCGGGCCGACGCGGCGCTGGAGGTCCTCGACGAACTGGGCAGCCGTCCTGTGCGGCCGCCGGCCCGGATCGTGCCGGCACGGCCCGCCATGCAGGGCGGGACCGGTGTCTGACACGACCCGACTGCGGAAGCCGCAGCCCCAGGGCTCCGCCGTTCCCGGCGCACCGGAGGCGGACCGGACGGACGCGTCGCCGGCGGACACCTCCAGCGGCGACTCGATGTTCCGCAACGCCTACGCGCTGATGCTCTCCACCGGCGTCTCCGCGGCTCTCGGCCTCGGTTTCTGGCTCGTCTCGGCGCGCTACTACACCGAGGAGGCCGTCGGCCAGGGCTCCGCGGCCATCGCCGCGATGCGCCTGCTGGCGTCCATCACGGCGACCACGATGATCGGCGCGGTGGTGCGCTACGTCCCCCGGGCCGGGCGCGCCACCGGACCGCTGGTGTGGCGGGCCTATGCGCTCAGCTCGCTCGTGGTGTGCGTGGCCTCGGTCGCCTTCCTCCTCACCCTCGACCTGTGGGGGCCGTCGTACGCGCCGCTCGGCGGCCTCGGCCCCGGGATCTTCTTCGTGGCAGCCTGTGTCGGATGGGCGCTGCTGACGCTTCAGGACGGGGTGCTCACCGGGCTGCGCAGGGCCTTCTGGGTGCCCGTGGGCAACGCCGTCTTCTCCATCGGCAAGCTGCTGCTGCTCGCCGTGTTCGCGACGACACTGCCCGTGCTGGGGATCTTCGTCTCCTGGGGCGCGGCCATCGCCCTGTCGGTGCTGCCGCTGGCCTGCCTGATCTTCCGCCGGCTCATCCCCCGGCAGGTCGCGGCCGACCGCGACCGCGAGCCGCCGAAGGCGAGGGAGATCGGGCGGTTCCTGGCCGGCGACTCGGTGGGCTCGCTGTTCTCGCTGGCGATGATCAACCTGCTGCCGGTGATGGTCGCCGTCCGCTTCGACGCCACGCACAACGGCTTCTTCTACATCGCGTACACCGTCGGCGGCACGATGGAGTTCATGGCCATCAACATGGCCTCCTCACTGACCGCGCACGCCTCGCACAGCCCCGAGACCCTCGCCGCGGGCGTCCGCGGAGCGCTGCGGCGGATGACCGTGCTGCTCGTGCCCGTCGTGCTCTTCCTGGTGGTCTTCGCCCCGCAGATCCTCGCCCCCTTCGGTGAGGAGTACGCCACTCACGGCACGACGGTCCTGCGCCTTCTCGCGGCCGCCGCGCTCCCGCGCGTCGCGGTCGAGCTCTACATCGGCGTGCTGCGGGTCCAGGGACGCACGGGCGTGCTCGCGGCCCTCCAGGGCATGATGTGCGCCCTCGTGCTGGGCAGCGCGGCCGTGCTGCTGACGCCCGTCGGCATCGCCGGCGCGGGCTGGGCGATGCTGCTGTCGATGACGCTGATGGCCGTGGTGTCGGCGCCGGGGCTGCGTGCCGCGCTGTCGGGCAGCGACCCGAAGCCCTCCCGGTTCGCCCGGCTGCTGCGCACCCGGCGCGGCGCGGAGCCGCTGGAGTACGGGACGGAGTGGGCCCGCAGGGCCGCCGAGCGCCGTGAACGCGCCGCGCTGGAGGAGCGGGAGTACGGCGCCCGCCCGGCCTACGTGTCGAGCGGACACGACACGGCGACGCCCGCGTTCGGCTTCCCCGTGTACGTCCCCGAGCCCGCGGACGAACGGCCGTCCGCCGCCGACGGGGCGGAGGACCGGCTCACCCAGTGGCTGTGGCTGTGGCTCGGGATGGCCGCCGGTCTCTTCTGGGTGCCGCTCGCCCGCGCCGAGGACCTCGGCCGGCGCCATCTGCACGACGGCGAACTGCTCGACGCGCTGCCCCCGGTCACGCTCACCGCGGGCATTCTGCTGGTCGTCGTCTACGTCGCCGCCGTCGCGCTCCAGCGGCCCCGGCCGGTGCTGACCGGCACGGTCCTCGTGGTGACGGTCGCCGCGCTGCACACCGCGCCCCTGCTGCTGGGCATCCGGCCGGAGCCCGCGGCCGGCTCGTGGTTCGGTGCGTACGCGGACTTCCTCGCGGAGGCGGCCGGACTGGACAGTCCCGCCGGTGTGCTGACCACGCTGCCCGTCGTCGTCCAGCTGCTCTGCATCGGGCTCGCCGCGGCGGCCCTGCGCACGGCGGGCGCGGACGGCCGGGTCATCGCGGTCGCGGTGTGGCTGCTGGCCGTGGCCGGGTGGGCGGCGCAGGACGCCGTGGCCGGGGCGGCTCAGCCGGTGTTCGCGGGATTCGCGGGGCTCTACGCGGCCACGGCCCTGTGGGCGGCCCTGCGGCGCCGGGCGGTCAGCGGGTCGGGACCGGCTGTCTGAACCAGCTGTCGAGACCGGCCTCGCGGTAACCCTCGAGCGCCGGTCCCTCGTTGACCGTGAGGTCGCACTTGCGCTCCTCGGACGTGGGCCGGTTCCAGTGGACCATCGCCTTGACCCGCGGCATCGTCCGGATGACCTCGGGGATCTCGGTGTACCAGCCGCGCTGCCGGTCGGCGTCGTCCAGGTCCGGCGCGGTGGCGAACTCCGCCATCATCAGGGGCTTCTTCGCCGAGACGTTCTCCAGCAGCCAGTCGTAGGTGGGCCGTTGGCTGTCCTCGAAGGTCTTCCAGTCGGTGGTGTCGTGGCAGCCGAAGTAGTTGTACTGGTCCATGCCGATCCAGTCGACGTAGGAGTCGCCCGGGTAGAGCTGCTTCATCACGTCGGCGCTGCCCAGGTACCCGGAGACCGTCCACACCCAGACGACGTTGTCGGCGCCCAGCTCCTGGAAGCGCTGGTAGAGGTGCCGGTAGGCGGCGACGTACTCGGCGGGTGTGCCCGCGCCCTCCTTGATGCGCGCGTCGACCTCCTGGTCGAAGGAGAAGAGGACCTTCTTCCCGTACGCCTTGAGACGGCGGATCTGCGGGTCGATGATCTCCTTGTCGTGCTTGCCGGAGGCGATGTTCTTCCAGCCGAGCTGGGTCTCCGTGTAGTCCTCGTGATGGCGCTCGGTCCACACCGTGGACTCCCAGGCCAGCATGAGCATGCGCTCCCTGCCGAGCCGCTGCTCGTCCTCGGTGAGCAGTTCGCCGTCGACCTTGTTCCCCGACATGTCGTGGTACGTGTAGACGAGGTCCAGCTTGCGGCCGATCTTCTTCTCGAAGGCGAGGACCGGTTCGGCGAGAGAGCCGTCCTCGTCGTACGGGATGTAGGCGCCCCACCAGGCACCGCACCCCGGAACCAGCCGCTCGTCGGACGCGCAGCTCCCCGTCGGGGACGGGCCGGACGCCGCGTCGGCAGGCAGGTCCCCGCTCTTCCCGGGCGTCGTGCCCTCGTCCCCGCCCCAGACGGCGATCCCGGCGACGAGCAGCGCCACGACCATCAGGACGGCTGCCGTGTACATCTGCCCGCGGGGCACGGCGCGCCCCTTCACCGGTCACCCGTCGCGGGCTTGCGCTTCACTCGCTCGGCCGCCCCCTGGGTGGCGGCGGGCAGCGGCAGCCCGGGCAGCGCGGCGACCACGGTCGTGAACGCGGCGAGCGAGACCATGAACGCCGTGGCCGAGAACGCCTCCACCAGGAACAGCGAGGTGGCGGTCAGCACGCCCAGCGACAGGCTGATCGGGGCCGCCAGCGCGAACGCCTCCAGCCGGGCGCCCGACCGCAGCCGTGCGGGCTGCGGATGGAGCACGGCGAAGCCCGGCCCGAAGCAGACGAAGAGAAGCGCCGGGATCCAGCGCAGCGGCGAACCGCCGGGCAGCGCCGTCGCCGCGAGGGCCACCCAGCCCGAGAGGGCCACCGCCACTCTGAGCCGGTGCTCTTCCGCCTTCATCGGACGGTCCCCCCGCTTCCTGTCCCAGGGCCCTGCGGCCGGTACTCCAGCAAGACGCCGTACGGATGCTGCTCCACGACCCTGAACAACGGTGATGCCTCCAGGCGCGAGCGCAGCGTGGCGAAGCCGCCGGCCGGGAGAAGTCCCTCGCCTGCGCTGTAGATGTCCTGCGTCCGGGTGAGCAGGACGAAGGCCTCGGTGCCGCGGGGGATGCCCGCGGCCAGATAGCCCGCCGGATCCTTCAGCATCTTCTCGTTCTCCGGGAGTTCCTGCTCGGCGAAGAACCAGTGCTCGACCTGGTCGTAGCGGTGCAGCGCCTGCGGGAACGAGCCGGTGGTGGCGAGCAGCAGCGCGCCCTTCGGAGCGCGGTCGATGGCACGGGTGACCATCGCCGTCTCGGCGGGCGGCGTGTAGTACATCCTCTCCTTGCCGTAGTACGACGGCAGGAATCCCACGACCAGCGCCACCAGCACCACCGGGAGCGCCACCGCCGTGACCCTGCGGCGGATCAGATGGGCCCGTGTGGCCGGTCGGCGCAGGCCGGCGACGGGCGGGACGAGCGCGGCGGCCGCGAAGAACGCCGCGCCCGGGAGCCCGAAGAGGTAGACGCGGAACAGCATTTCGCCGCCGTAGTCGTTGACGGCGAACAGCGGCACCGGAGCGGCCGACACGAGCAGCAGCGGCAGTGCGCTGCGGGTCAGCTTGCGCCGCGTCAGCACCGCGATGCCCGCGAGCGCGGCGACCGCCAGCACCATCAGCACATTGGCGAGCCCCGCCAGCTCCGGCCCCGGCCCGGTCAGCTCACCGGCGTACCCCGCGCGGGAGTTCTGCATCAGCTCGCCGAGCGAGTCGCGCAGGGTGCGCAGGGTCTCCAGGAACAGCGGCCGCCCCATCGTCAGGTCCCAGACCAGCATGAGCAGTCCGGCGACGGCGAGGAGCCCCCAGTTGCGGTAGCGGCGGGTGAGCGTGAGGGCGAGCAGCGAGGCGCACAGCATCACCGGTGTGAGCTGGTGGGAGGCGTTGATGGCGACGATGAGCGGGGCGAGGATCGCGATGCAGACGGCCCGCTGGCGTACGCCGGTGGGGGGCGGCACCGGGGCCGCCACCGGATCCAGACAGGTACGGTCGCGCAGCCTGCCCGCCGATCCGGGGCGCACGAAGTGGCGCAGCACCACGGCCAGCACGGTCAGATGCAGCAGAAACGCGAACCCCTGCGGGGCCAGATAGTCCTGCCCGACCCAGTTGGCCACCTGGAAGATCCAGACGGCCGTCCACACCAGCCGCCAGTCCTCGGTGAAGGTGCGGTAGATCAGGATCAGTACCGGCATGACCAGCAGGCCGAGCACGATCGGCGCCCAGTTGAGATAGGCGGCCGCGCTGTCCACCCCGAAGACCCGCACCAGGGCGGCGTTGAGGGAGAAGAAGCCCGGCCACTGGTCGTACGCCGACATGTTGCCGGACAGGGCGGCGCCCGGCCGCAGTTCACCGTTCGCCAGCAGCTGGGTGATGACCGCGTCGTGCTTGGACGCCCAGGGGTAGCGCACCGAGTCGTACAGCAGGGCGGGCGCCGCCTTGAGCGCGATCAGCAGCGCGACGCAGTAGGCCGCGGGCCACCAGGGTGCGGTTCCGGCGCGGCGCAGACTGAACAGGAAGCCGCAGGTCAGCACCAGGAGCGACAGATGGAAGGCGATCGGCAGCCGGTCCAGCAGGCCGTAGTCGCCCATCGTGCGGTACCCGATGCGCGGCAGCGCGAACAGCCACAGACCCAGGCCGGCCAGCAGCGGCAGCCAGGTGAACAGGAGATCCGGCCGGAGCAGGTCCGGAGGTGTCCTGGTGGTGGTCCGGACCGCGTCGGCGGGCGGCGGCCCCTCTGCCGTCTCCAGGGCGGGCGACGGCACGCTGCGCCCGGTAAGCGGTGCAGGCATGCGTAGGCGCACAGTGCGACTCCCCCCACGAATGTGGTCGCGGCCGTCACGCCGCTTGTCCCTATCGGCGAAGTATAGAAAGAGATCTCACGTTTGCGTGGCTCTCCCGGATTCTTGTCCGCCGCTTCTGCCGCCGGTCCGCGAACCGCGCCGCCGCTTGCCGGGCGCGGGGCCGTGGACGCGTCCGGCTACCCCGCGAAGACCGGCCCCCTGACCGTCGCGCGGGCACGGCGGTAGAACCGCCAGCCGACCGTTTTGAACGAGTCGGGGAAGGGCGCGACCGGTGCGCCGCGGCCCTCCATCCACTCCTCGACATCGGCCGTGGTGTGCGTCCGCCGCAGTATCAGCCGGGAGATGCGGTAGGCCTCGTCGGTCTCGGAGCTCAGCGCGTGCCGGACGGCCACCGCCGAGGCGTAGCCCTCGCGCAGCGCGGCCCGGCGCACCGCCCGGCTGTTGTAGCCGTGCGGATAGGCGAGATGGGTCACCTCGTGGCCGAGCACGTCCTCCAGCACCCTTCGGGGCTCGAGCAGTTCGCGCCGCAGCTGGGACCGCGACAGCGTGTCCAGCTGCGGGTGGGTGACCGTGTGGGCGCCCACCTCCATGCCGTGCCGCACCAGCAGCGGCACCTGCGCGAGCGTCATCATCGGCGCCGGCGGCAGCAGCGAGTGCCGGCCCGGGGTGATGGCCCCGGTGGTGAGGTAGGCGGTGGAGGGCAGCGACCGGGCGGCGAGTGCCTCGGCGGTCGGGCCCGGCAGATCGGCGAAGCCGTCGTCGAAGGTGAGGACGACGGGCCGGTCCGGCAACGGTCGCTCGCCCGCGAGAGCGCGTACGAGCGTCCCGATCGTGACCGGGGTGCGGCCGCTCGCCACGACGGCGTCGAGCTGCGCCTCGAAGTCCTTCGGAGTGACGGTGAACTCCGCGATCCAGTCCGGCGGTTCGTCCATGACGGCGTGGTAGAGCAGTACGGGAATGCGTGGCATCGTCGCGCCACCGCCTCTCATCGGTTCTCGCGGTCCCAGGGCAGCGGTACGCCTCGGACCCGGCGGCGCGCCCTGGCGTAGCCGAGGGGACCCGCCAGCATGCCGCGGCGCTCCAGCCGCGAGAGATGGCGCGGCCAGGGGTGGTCCTGGGCGCCGTGCGCCCCCGGCACGACGGCGCCTTCGGAGTCGCGGTGCGCGGTGATGGTGCGGGCGTGGGCGAGGCCGCGGGGAAGTTTCCGCAGCAGTGCGGGCAGCAGCGCGGGGCGCCGCACCAGCAGGGCGGTGAGATACGCGGTGAGGCCGGCCCCGTAGCCGTACGCCTGGTTCGTCAGGTCCCGCCAGGTCTCCCGGTGGTGGTGCCAGACCAGGGCCTCGGGGGTGTAGCGCAGCCGGTGGCCGGCGGCGAGGACGCTCACGAAGGCGTAGAGGTCGTCGCCTCCCCGGGCGGGGGTGCCGGTGCCGGTCGCCGGGTCGAAGCCGCCGATCGCGCGCAGCGCCGACGCCCGGAAGGCCATGTTGGCGCCGGAGCCGAAGCTGCCCGCGGTGAACGGGAACAGCGGTTCGTCCGCGGGCGGGTCGGCCGGGTCGTAGGTCCGGGGCACGAAGCCCTTGGCGAAGCCGCCGTGGCTCTCCAGCAGGATCTGCGCGGGGGTGCCGAGCTTCGCAGGGAGGATCAGGCCGGTCGTGCAGCCGAGGCCGGGGTCGGCCGCGAAGGGCGCGGTGAGGGCGGAGAGCCACCGCCGGTCGGCGACGACGTCGTCGTCGGTGAAGGCGATGACCTCGCCCTCGGCGACCGCGACACCGCGGTTGTGGGCGATCGCGAGGCCGGGCACGGTCTCGCGGGCGTAGCGGACGCGGCCGGCGTACTTGTGCTCGACGAGGTCCTGGGTGGCGCCGGTGACGGGCGCGTTGTCGACGACGACGATCTCGAAGTCGGGGTGGTCCTGCACGAGCAGCGAGTCGAGCGCGCGGGCGAGCTGATCGGCGCGCTCTCGGGTCGCGATGACGACACTGACCCTCGGTGGCGGACCGTCGGCCGGGCCCGAGGTGGGGTCGTCCCCGGCGGGGCCCGCGGTGGGGTCGTCCCCGGCCGGGCGGGCCCCCTTCAGGTGCGCCCGGGCGGCCGCCGCCACCGTGGTCGCGGGGTCCTCGCCCGGCGGGACGTGACAGACGATCGTGGCGACCGGCCGGCCGCGCAGCCGGACCAGGGCGTAGACGTCCCCTTCGGCTGCGGGCTCCGCCTCGTCCAGGGCGGGGCCGAAGCTCAGCACGGCGCCCTCGGGGCCGTCCAGGTCCAGTTCGGTGACCTGGATCGGCGGCAACTGCGGTACGTGGGTGTCCATCGTTCTTCCTTGCTTCCGGGTGCTCCCGCTGTCAGTGGCCGCGCAGCCGGGCCAGCCGGTTCAGTGCCGACCGGCCGTATCCGGCGAGCCTGGGCCTGCTGCGGACGAAGCTGTGGGCGCGGCGGCCGGGCTCGCGGCTGATCCGGTACAGCGCGGCCCGCGGTCCGGGGCGGACGGACGAGCCTTCCCGGACGAGCAGTTCACAGGTGCGCAGCGCGTCCTTGTACTCCGCGTCGCCGCGGCCGAGGTCGAGCATCCCGATGCCCCCCGCCGCCGCCGACTCGGCCATCCGCAGATGCAGGATCAGTCCCGGTGAGTACTTGGCGAACTCCGGGTCGTACGCCGGGAACCAGCAGGACAGCACCGTCCGCGACCGCAGGCCGAAGTGCGCCGCGACCGGCCGGTCCGCGACGTAGAGCACGGAGAGCACACCGGAGCAGCCGGGCGTCCGTGTCCCGTGGAGGTCGCGCACCAGGGTGCTGATCCAGTCCTTGGCGAACCGGTCGCGGCGGCCCGTCCTGCGGTACTGCGCGGACTTCCATTCCATGAGCCGGCGCAGCGCGGCCGGATCACGCTCGTCGAAGACGAAGCGCACCTCGCCCGCCTGCCGGCCGAGCCTGCGCTCCTTGGCCAGGGTGGTCTTGAGGAACTTGGGCGACCGGGCCCGCAGCTCCTCCTCGTACGCCTCGTATCCCGTGCCGACGTCGATGACCGGGGAGGCGAACTCCTCCGCCGCCCCGGGCGAGAACAGCGGCTGGCCCGCTTCGAGGTTGTCGAACTCCCACGCGGACAGCCGGCAGGCCCGCAGCAGCTCGCGGGCCGTGATCTCCAGGCCGGGGCGCAGGATCGCGCCCTGGCAGTCGGACACTCCCAGTCCGATCGCCCGGCCGTGGCCGAGCGGACCGCGCTCGTGGGGGAAGAAGCCGGCCGGCTCCCCGTCCTCGCGCAGTACGGCCACTCCGGCGCCCGGCCGCACCCGGCCGACGGCCAGGGTGAACTCCGGCTCCATGAAGGGGTTGGCGGGCATGCCGGTCTTGGCACGCAGCTCACGCCAGGCTTCCGCCTCCCCTTCCTCCAGCTCCTCGGGCTTCACGACATGAATGCGTACACCGCTCAACTCGACCCCCCGGCCGCTCCCCTGGAACTTCCCCGGACAGGACGCTACCGGTCCAAATGCGCCCAGTCCCCCATTACGGGGAGCATCACCCATCTTGTGACGGAGTTGTGCAGTTCCAGGCCGTGAGGTTACGTGCGATGTCCGAGTGACGGGCGGGCTTGTGCACCAATGTGGCGGGGATTGGCCAACTGCGCTTCGAACGGGACCGGTTGATCGTAGGATCTGACTGCTCCCGACCCCCCTAGGGAGCTTTGTGTGTCCTGGAAGGGCTCAGCTCCGTGATCGTGATCAACGTCGTGGTCTGCAAAGACGCCGATTCGAGGTCGTCGTGGTGAGCCGGGCGGGCGCCGGGCCGGGGGTGTGGTGGCCCGTCGCGTTGATCGTCGCCGCCGCCGGAGCCGCGCTGACCGGCCGGGCCGCGGCCGACGCCGAGTGGCGGCAGATCCTGGCCGGCGGCTGCGTCGCCGTCGCGGTGCTGGTGATCGCCTGGGCCGTGATGCTGTCACGGCAGCTGGCGCTGGAGCGGGCGGGACGCGACCTGGACCGGCGCACCGCCGCCGCCCGCGGCGCCGAGATCGCCCACCTCGCGGCGGTCCGGCTGCCGGCGATCACCGAGCGGCTGCGCACGGGCCAGCGGCTGGACACCGTGCCGGGACCGCTCGCGCCCACCGCCCACACCGGCGAGGACTTCGCCCGTGCGCTGACGGCCGTGGTCGATGCGCTCGGCTCGGACGACGCCGTGCGCCGCGAGCGGGCGCTGCGCGACTCCGTCCAGGCGGCCTTCGAGTCGGTCGCCCGCAACATGCACGCCATGGCCACCGTCCAGCAGCAGGTGCTCGACCGCGTCGAGCAGACCATCGACGACCCGCGGCTGATGGCCGAGGTCATGAAGGCCGACCACGCGGCGGCCCAGATGACCCGCAAGTCGCAGACCCTGCTGGTGATGTGCGGCATCTGGCCGGCCCGGCGCGAGACCCGGCCGGTCTCGCTCTACGACTGCGTACGCGGCGCACAGTCCCGGATCGTGGAGTTCGGCCGGATCGACGTGCACGGCGGCCAGACGCTCTACGTCGTCCCGCCCGCGGTCGAGGGCCTGATGCACGCCATCGCCGAACTCCTGGAGAACGCCACGGTCTTCTCCCCCTCCCGCACCCAGGTCGTCGTCACCGTCCGCGAGGTGGGCGCCGGAGCCGTCGTGGAGATCGACGACGCCGGGCTCGGTATGCCGCCGGACGTCCTCCACCAGGCCCAGGCCCGGCTGCGCGAGGAGATGGACCTGGCGAACCTCGGCGCGGTGCCGCGCCTCGGACTCGCCTGCGTCGGGCGCTGGAGCCGGGAGCTCGGCTTCAAGGTGGAGCTGACGGGAGCGTCCGCCTACGGCGGCACCCGTGCGGTGACCTTCGTGCCGTACCGGCTGCTGACCGAGCCGCTGTCGCACTTCCCCGACCTCGCCGACCGGGGCACCGTCTCCGTGTCCCGCGCCGACCAGGCCGGCACCCACACATCGCCGCACGGCACCGCTCAACAGGCGGCCCTCCAGGGGCATGCCGCGCCCGGGGCACTGCCCCGCCGGCGCAGCCGTCGCGGCGCCGCCGTGGAGGCCGCCGCCCAACAGGCCCTCCAGGCACCGCCGCCCGCACCGGCCGCACCCGACGGTCCCGCCTGGACCCCGGAGGCCGCGCGGGCGTCGATCGCCAGTGTGGTCTCCGGTTCACGCCGCGGTCGCGCGGCCGTGGAGGACACCACAACCGACCCGTACGACGAAAGCGATGGAGGCCGGCCGTGACCGGGACCATAACCAGACTTCCCGACCTGGGCTGGATGCTGCGACCGCTCACCGAGATCCCGGGCGTCCGGCACGCGGTGGTGGTCTCCGAGGACGGACTGCGCCTCGGGCACGCGTCCGCGGAGAACCTCTCGGGGCCCGTCGCCTCGCTCAGCGTGGGTGAGGCCGAGGCGCTCTCCGCGGCCTGCGCCGCGATGACGATGACCGGACGGTCCACCGCCGCGCTGCTGTTCGGCGGCGGCGCCGGGGTCCGCCAGCTGATGCTGGAGTCCGAGCACGGCTTCGTGCTCTTCACCCACGCGGGCGTCGGCGCGCATCTGGGCGTGGCCACCGACCCGAGTGCCGACGTCGGACTGGTCGCCCAGCAGATGCAGTTGCTGGTCGCGAAGATCGGCGCGCACCTGGCCAGCCAGCCGCGGGACCCGGTGACCGATTCGTCATGACCGACCGCCCGGAGGAACGGACCACATCGGCGGTACGCCCGTATGTGATCACAGGGGGACGTTCGGACAGCGGCGGTGAGCCGCTGTCCTGGGAGACCCTCGTGATGGCCACGGACGCCGCCTTTCCCGCGTCCCTCCAGCCGGAGCACCACATGATCCTGGCCCAGTGCCAGGGGCTGCTGTCGGTCGCCGAGGTGGCGGCCCACATCGGCCAGCCGCCCTCGGTCGTCCAGGTACTGCTGTCCGATCTCGTCGAGTGGGGACTGATCGTGGTCCGCCCGCCCGTCCCGCCGGCCGAACGCACCGATGTGACCATGCTCAGAAAGGTCCTCAATGGCCTCGAAAGCCGCCTCTGACGCCCCGGGCCGGGCGCCGGGAGCCGCAGCGGGACACCCGGGCCCGCCCCCGGTCGCACAGCCGGGCAAGTACGTCGCCCCCAGCGTCGCGGGCGCCGCGAAGATCCTCGTCGTCGGACCGCTCGGAGTCGGCAAGACGACGCTCATCGGCACGGTCTCGGAGATCGCGCCGCTGTCGACCGAGGCGATGATGACGCGGGCCGGTGCCCGGGTCGACACCCATGTCCACAGCGGCAAGACGACCACCACCGTCGCCCTGGACTTCGGCCGGATGACGATCGACGGCGATCTGGTGCTCTATCTGTTCGGCACCCCGGGCCAGCCGCGCTTCCTGCCCGCCTGGCGGGACCTCGCCAAGGGCTCGCTCGGCGCGCTGGCCCTCGTCGACACCCGGGACCTGGAGGCGTCCTTCGACGCCCTGGGCAATCTGGAGGACCTCGGGCTGCCGTTCGCCGTCGCCGTCAATCTCTTCCCGGAAAGCCCGCAGCACGACGAGAAGGAGCTGCGGGCAGCGCTCGACCTGCTCCCCGAGACCCCGCTGGTCACCTGCGACGCCCGGGACGCCCGCTCCTCGGTCGGAGCGCTGATCGCTCTGGTCAGCCACCTCATCAACGCCGCCACGGAGTCGTCATGACCCTCCCGCCCCCGCCCACCGGCACCTCCCGTCCGCCGGCCGGCGGGCGCTGCCCGGTGGCCACCCCGCTGTACGGCCCGGACCTCGACGGCGACACCATGCCCGCCTTCTACGAGAAGCTGCGCCGCGAACACGGCCCGGTGGCGCCGGTGACCATCGCGCCCGGCATGCAGGCCTGGCTGGTGCTCGGCCACCGCGAACTGCTCCGCCTCACCCGCGAGGAGCAGGACTTCTCGCACGACCCGCGCCGCTGGACCCTGCTGCGCGAGGGGCGGGTGCCGCTCGACTCGCCGATCATGCCGATGGTCGGCTGGCGGCCCGCGCTGCTGTTCACCGACGGGCAGCAGCACCGCCGGATGCGCTCCGCCGTCTCGCACGCACTGGCCTGCATCAACGGGCACGAACTGCGCCGCAGCGTACGGGCCACCGCCGAGCGGCTGATCGCCTCCTTCGCCGACCGCCGCGAGGCGGACCTGGTGCCGCACTACGCGCGCAAGCTGCCGCTCCAGGTCATCACCGGCCTCCTCGGCCTGGACGAACGGACCGGCCAGCAGCTGGTGCAGGCGATCGCCGGGATGGTCGCCGCCAACGCGGACTCCGTCAACGCCGCCCAGCGCATGAACACGATCCTCCAGGGCCTCATCGAGGAGAAGCGGCGCAGGCCCGGCAACGACGTCACCTCGTCCCTGCTCCACCACCCGGCCCGGCTCACCGACGAGGAGGTGCTGCACAACCTCGTGGTGATGTTCGTGGCCGGCAACCAGACCACCGTCAACTGGATCGCGACCACGCTGCGCATCCTGCTGTGCGACCCGGCCTTCCGCTCCTCGCTGACCGGCGGGCACCTGAGCGTCGACGACGCGCTCGACCTGGTGCTGTGGCGCTACCCGCCGACGCAGAACTTCCCCGCCCGCTACGCCACCCGGGACCTGGAGTTCGGCGGCCAGCACATCCGCACCGGCGACATGCTCCTCCTCGGCCTCGCGGGAGCCAACCAGGACCCCGAGGTCCTGCCGCCCGACGGTGTCCCGGTGACCGGCAACCGCTCGCACCTGGCGTTCGGCGCGGGTCCGCACACCTGCCCGGCGCAGGACCCGGCCCGGCTGATCACCCGTACCGCCGTGGACACCATCCGGCACCGGCTGCCCGATCTGGAGCTCGCCGTACCGGAGTCGGACCTGGGGTGGATCAAGTCGCCCTGGAGCAAGGGGCTGGCGGCGCTGCCGGTGCGGTTCACCGAGCCGCAGCTGCCGCAGTCCGCGCCGTCCCCCGCCGCAGAGCAGCAGGCCTTCTCGCCGACCTTCCCGCAGTCAGGAGAGCCCCGTTGAACACCTCCCCCAGCACGCCGCACCGCATGGACCCGGCCGGTGGCTGCCCGCACGCGGCCAACGCCCGGCTGCTCGCCGAGAACGCGGTCGCCGAGGTCGTCCTGCCCGGCGACGTCCCGGCCATGGCCGTCCTGGGGCACGAGGCACTGAAGGAGTTCCTCGCCCGGCCGGACGTCGCCAAGGGGGCCGCGCACTTCGCCGCGCTCCAGGCCGGTGAGATACCCGACGGCTGGCCGCTGAAGACCTTCGCCACCGTGCAGGGGATGACCACCGCCGACGGTGACGACCACCGGCGGCTGCGGTCGCTGGTGAGCAAGGCGTTCACCGCTCGCCGGGTGGAGGCGCTGCGGCCGCGGATCGCCACGGTGACCGCCGAGCTGCTCGACGGCCTCGCCGACGCGGCCGAGGCGGGCGGCGGGGTCGCCGATCTGCGCACCCACTTCGCGCTGCCGCTGCCGATGGGCGTGATCTGCGAACTCCTCGGCGTGGACGCCGAGCACCAGGACCGGCTGCACCATCTGTCGAACCAGGTCGTGAGCACGTCCATCGGTCCCGAGGAGGCGATGGCCGCGAACCGCGAGATGGTGGAACTCCTCGCCACGGTGGCCGCGACCCGGATGCAGGACCCCGGTACCGATCTGACCAGTGCGCTGATCGCGGCCCGCGAGGAGGACGGCGACCGGCTCAGCCGCCAGGAGCTGATCGGCACCCTGCTGCTGATGATCATCGCGGGTCACGAGACCACGCTGAACCTGATCACCAACGCCGTGCGCGCCCTGTGCACCCACCGCGACCAGCTGGAGCTGGCGCAGTCCGGCAAGGCGGGCTGGGCGGACGTGGTGGAGGAGACGCTGCGCTGGGACAGCCCGGTCAGCTTCTTCCCGTTCCGCTATCCCACCCGCGACATCACGCTGGACGGGACCGTGATCCCCCAGGGGACGCCGGTGCTGGCCGGGTACTCGGCGGCCGGCCGCGACACGGCCGCGCACGGACCGGACGCGGACCGCTTCGACATCACGCGCACCGCCGCGACCCGGCATCTCTCCCTCGGCCACGGCGCGCACTACTGTCTGGGCGCGCCGCTGGCCCGGATGGAGGCGACGATCGCGCTGGAGCAGCTGTTCACCCGCTTCCCGCAGCTGGACCTCGCGGTGCCCGACGACGAACTGCCGCGCCACGCCAGCTTCGTGGGCAACAGCGTGCAGAAGCTCCCGGTGCGGCCGGGGGGCTGACACGGCGGGTCCGGGGCGCGGTTCCAGCGGGTACGGCAGCCCGGCAGCCCCCGCGCCCCGCTCAGCGCAGCGCCGCGTCCACCGCGGCCTGCGCGTGCAGCCGGGTCGTCGGGAACACCGGCACCGGGCTGTCCCCGGCCCCGATCAGCAGCTCGATCTCGGTGCAGCCGAGGATGACGCCCTCCGCGCCCGCCGCGACCAGCGCGGCGATGACCTCCTGGTACGCGGTACGGGACTCCTCGCGTACGACACCGAGGCAGAGCTCCTCGTAGATCACCCGGTGCACCAGGGCGCGCCCTTCGGCGTCCGGGACGATGACGTCGAGCCCGTGCCCCGCGAGCCGGTCGCGGTAGAAATCCTGCTCCATGGTGAAGGCGGTGCCGAGCAGCCCGACCCGGCCGATGCCCGCGGACCGTACGGCGTCGGCGGTGGCGTCCCCCAGGTGCAGCAGCGGGACGGATACAGCCGCCTCGACCTGCCCCGCCACCTTGTGCATGGTGTTGGTACAGATCAGCAGGAGTTCGGCGCCCGCGGCCTCCAGCCCCTTCGCGGCGTCGGCGAGGATCTCGCCCGCCCGCTCCCACTCCCCCGCGGCCTGGAGCTCCTCGATGTCGGCGAAGTCGACGGAGTGCAGTACGCACCGGGCGGAGTGCAGGCCGCCGAGCCTCTCGCGGACGAACTCGTTGAGAAGCCGGTAGTACTCCGCGCTGGATTCCCAGCTCATGCCGCCGATCAGTCCGATGGTCCTCATCGCTTCACTGTGCCAGCCCCGCGGGCGGCGGGGCGAGCTGCGGCCCCCGGCAGGGGTGACCGACACTGGAGGGCATGTCTGAGGTCATCGCCGTCACCGGAGCCGGCGGCCGCATCGGCGGCCGTGTCGCACGTCGTCTCGCCGAACAGGGCGCCGCGGTGCGGCTGTTGGGACGGGATCCGGCGCGGTTGCCACGGATCGCGGGGTCCTCGATCGCGCCCGGTGCGCCGTACGGGGACGGCGAGGCGATGCGCGGTGCGTGCGAGGGCACGGGAACCCTCTTCCTGGTCTCCGCGCACGAGGCGCGGGACCGGGTGCGGGAGCACACCACCGCCGTCGACGCGGCCGTAGCGGCGGGGGTCGGCCGGATCGTGTACGTGTCCTTCCTCGGCGCCGCGGCGGACGCCACGTTCACCTTCGCCCGCGACCACTGGCACACCGAGCAGCACATCCGGGCCTCGGGAGTGCGCCACACCTTCCTGCGCGACAGCTTCTATCTGCTCGCACTGGCGTCGATGGCCGGGGCGGACGGGGTGATCCGCGGACCCGCGGGCGAGGGGCGGGTCTCGGCCGTCGCCCACGACGACATCGCGGACTCGGCGGTGAGCGTGCTGCTCGGGGAGGGCCATGACGGCCGGACGTACGACATCACCGGACCGGCGGCCCTCTCGCTGACCGAGGTGGCCGCCGAGCTGAGCCGCGTCACCGGCCGCACGGTCCGCTACGAGGACGAGACCCGGCAGGCGGCCTACGCCTCACGCGCCGGATACGGCGCCGAGGACTGGGAGGTGACCGGCTGGGTCACCTCCTACGAGGCCATCGCGAACGGGGAGATGGCCGAGGTCTCCGACGCGGTGCCGCGGCTGACCGGGCGTCCCGCGCAGAGCCTCGCCCGGTACCTGGCCGAGAACCCGGACGCCTACCGGCACCTGACGCCCTGACGCCACACGTCGCTCACCAGCGGCACGCCGGGACGGTAGGCGAGATGGACATGGCTCGGCGCGTCGAGCAGCGCGATGTCCGCGCGGGCGCCGGGCGCGATCCGGCCGATGTCGGTACGGCGCAGGGCGGCGGCGCCGCCCGCGGTGGCCGACCAGATCGCCTCGTCCGGGGTCATCCCCATGTCGCGTACGGCGAGGGCGATGCAGAACGGCATCGACGAGGTGAACGACGAGCCCGGGTTGCAGTCCGTCGACAGCGCCACAGTGGCTCCCGCGTCGAGCAGCCGGCGCGCGTCCGGCCACACGGCCCGGGTCGAGAACTCCGCGCCGGGCAGCAGCGTGGCGACCGTGCCGCCGTTCGCGAGAGCGTCGACGTCCGCGTCCGTGAGGTGGGTGCAGTGGTCGGCGCTGGCGGCGTCGAGTTCGACGGCGAGCTGGACCCCGGGGCCGAAGCTCAGCTGATTGGCGTGCACGCGGGGGATCAGGCCCTTCGCCCGGCCCGCGGTGAGGATCGCGCGCGCCTGGTCGCCGTCGAACGCGCCCTTCTCGCAGAAGACGTCGATCCAGCGGGCGTGGGGTGCACAGGCGTCGAGCATCTCGCCGGTGACCAGGTCGACGTAGCCGGCGGGGTCGTCGGCGTAGTCGGGCGAGACGATGTGCGCGCCGAGGTAGGTGACCTCCTCGGTGTGCTGCGCGGCGATGCGCAGGGCGCGGGCCTCGTCGTGGGTGGTGAGGCCGTAGCCGGACTTGGTCTCGAAGGTGGTCGTGCCCTGCCGCAGGGCCTCGTCGAGATAGCGGGTCAGATTGGCCTCGAGGGCGGCGTCGCTCGCGGCGCGGGTGGCGGCGACGGTGGTCCGGATGCCGCCGGCGGAGTAGGCGCGGCCGGACATGCGGGCGTTGAACTCCGCGGTGCGGTCGCCGCCGAAGACGAGGTGGGAGTGGGAGTCGACGAAGCCGGGGATCACGGCGCGGCCGCCGGCGTCGAAGGCTTCGTCGGCGGCGGGCGCGTCCGCGGCCGCTCCGACCCACGCGATGCGGTCGCCGTCGATGACGACGGCGGCGTCGAGGACGAGGCCGAGGGGGGTGGCGTCGCCCTGGGCGGGGTCGTTGGTGACGAGGCTGCCGATGTTGGTGACGAGCGTGCTCATGGGGTCCTCTCGGGTCGTTCCGTACCGGGGGCTCATCCGGCCCCGCACCCGCGCCGCCGGCGATGCCGGCGGCCGCGCGCGCTCAGGCGTTCCGGGCCTCAGGCCCTCAGCCCGGTGATCGCTTCCGCCAGGGCCGATGCCACGTCCGGAACCCGTGTGTGGGTGCCGGAGCGCACCACATGACGGCCCGCGACCACCGTGTCCCGCACGTCCGCCGAGGTCGCGGCGAACACCGCCGTCTCCGCCGCCAGCCGCGCCACCGGACCCGCCGTGCGGACCGAGTCCAGGGCCACGGTCGTGAAGTCGGCGAGCGCGCCGGTCTCCAGGCGCCCCGCCTCCTCCCAGCCCAGTGCCGCGTGCCCGTCGCCGGTCGCGGCCCGCAGCAGCGCCGCCGCCGTCCAGTGGCCCCGGGTCCGGGTCCGCAGCCGTTCGTTCAGCTCCATCGCCCGCGCCTCCTCCAGCAGGTCGATCACGGCGTGGCTGTCGCTGCCGAGCGAGAGCGGTGATCCGGCACGCTGGAGGGCGGCGGCCGGGCCGATGCCGTCGGCGAGGTCGCGTTCGGTGGTCGGGCACATGCAGGTACCCGTGCCGGTGGAGCCGATGAGCGCGATGTCCTCGTCCGTCAGATGGGTGTTGTGCACGCCCG
Source organism: Streptomyces sp. NPDC058685 (assembly GCF_042714725.1). Taxonomy (NCBI): domain Bacteria; kingdom Bacillati; phylum Actinomycetota; class Actinomycetes; order Kitasatosporales; family Streptomycetaceae; genus Streptomyces; species Streptomyces sp. NPDC058685. The sequence continues at coordinate 239,984 of NZ_JBHXSL010000007.1, read as the reverse complement.
TCGTACGGGGGCCGAGCACACCGTGGTCGGCGAGCAGCCGCGTCGGGGTGACGCCGTGCGCCGCGCGGCAGGCGTCGTTCTCGGCCGTCTGCTCGGAGAGATGGACGTGCAGCGGGGCCTGCCGGGCGGACGCCCAGGCGGCGACGGTCTCGAGTTGCGCCGCCGGAACCGCCCGTACGGAGTGGACGGCCGCGCCGATCCGCACCTGGTCGCTGTCCTTGAGCAGCGCGGCACGCTCCGCCCAGGCGTCCGCGGTCTTGTCGGAGAAGCGGAGCTGGTGGGCGTCGGGCGCCTTGCCGAAGCCGGACGACAGATAGGCCGTGTCGAGCAGGGTGATGCGGATACCCGCGTCCGCGGCCGCCGCGATCAGGGCCTCGCCCATGGCGTTGGGGTCCGCGTACGGCACCCCGCCGTGCCCGTGGTGCAGATAGTGGAACTCGCCCACCGCGGTGATCCCCGCCAGCGCCATCTCCGCGTACACCGCCCGCGCCAGCGCGTGGTACGTCTCCGGGGTCAGCCGGGACGACACCTGGTACATCACCTCGCGCCACGTCCAGAACGTGCCCGAGCCGACCTGGACGGTGCCGCGCAGCGCCCGGTGGAAGGCGTGCGAGTGCGTGTTGGCGAGGCCCGGCAGCGTCAGCCCGCGCAGCGCCACGGCGCCGGGCTCCGGTGCCCCGACGCCGGTGCGGACGGCCACGATCCGCCCGTCTCGCACGTCCAGTGCCACACCCGGCTCGACATAGCTGTCCAGCCAGGCGTGTTCGGCCCAGTACGTCGTCAGCGGCACGCGAGACCCTCCAGTACGTCGGCGAGCGCCAGTACCCCGGCCACACAGTCGTCCTCGGCCGCGAACTCGGCCGGGGAGTGCGAGACACCCGTGGGGTTCCGTACGAACAGCATGGCGGTCGGGACCGAGCCGGAGAGGATTCCGGCGTCGTGTCCCGCGCCCGTGCCGAGGACGGGCACCCGTCCGCCGAGGATCCGGTTCAGCTCGTCGCGCAGGGCGTGCTCGAACTCGACGACCGGCGTGAAGGACTCCCGTACGACGGTGAGGTCGACGCCGTCGCGCTGGGCGCGCTCCTTGGCGGCCTGCTCGACCGCGGCGACGACGGTGTCGAGGGTGGCCTGGTCGGCGGCGCGTGAGTCCAGCCAGCCGCGCACCAGGGACGGGATGGCGTTGACGCCGTTCGGCTCGACGGCGATCTTGCCGAAGGTGGCGACCGCACCGGCGAGTTCCGCCTCGCGGCGGGCGGCGAGCACGGTCTCCGCGTAGGTCAGCATCGGGTCACGGCGGTCCACGAGGCGGGTGGTGCCGGCGTGGTTCGCCTCGCCGTGGAAGTCGAACCGCCAGCGGCCGTGGGGCCAGATGGCGGAGGCGATGCCCACCGCGTCGCCGGACAGGTCGAGCGCGCGGCCCTGCTCGACGTGCAGTTCGACGAACGCCCCGATCCGGGCGAGACGCTCCGGGTCGGGCCCGATCGTCTCAGGGTCGTAGCCCGCCGCCTCCATGGCCTCGGGCAGCGAGACGCCGTCGCCGTCCCGGAGCTGATACGCCTTCTCCTTGGTCAGCTGTCCGGCGCTGAGCCGGGAGCCGACGCAGGCGAGGCCGAAGCGGGCGCCCTCCTCGTCACCGAAGTTGGTGACGGCCACCGGCCGGGTGAACTCCGCTCCCCTGCGACGGAGTTCGTCGAGCGCGGCGAAGGAGGACACCACACCGAGGGGGCCGTCGAAAGCGCCGCCGTCGGGGACGGAGTCGAGGTGCGAGCCCGTCACGACGGCGTTGCCGGCCTGGGGGTCGCCGTGCCAGGCCCACTGGTTGCCGTTGCGGTCGGTCTCGTAGGAGAGGCCGCGGGCCTCGGCCTGCTCCTGGAACCAGGTCCGGCAGTCGGCGTCGGCCCCGGTCCACGCGTGGCGCCGGTAGCCCTTGGTCTCCGCGTGCCGCCCCACGGGGGCGAGCTCGGCCCACATCGAGTGGAACGAGCCACCGCCGTCGCTCACGACTCCTCCCGCATCGGGACGCGGACGCCCTTGTCGTCGGCGACGGACTCGGCGATGTCGTAGCCCGCGTCGACGTGCCGGATGACGCCCATGCCCGGGTCGTTCGTCAGCACGCGGCGGATCTTCTCGCCGGCGAGCTTGGTGCCGTCGGCGACCGAGACCTGGCCGGCGTGGATGGAGCGGCCCATGCCGACACCGCCGCCGTGGTGGATGGAGACCCAGGACGCACCGGAGGCGACGTTGACCATCGCGTTCAGCAGCGGCCAGTCCGCGATGGCGTCCGAGCCGTCGAGCATGGCCTCGGTCTCGCGGTACGGGGACGCCACCGAGCCGCAGTCCAGGTGGTCTCGGCCGATCGCGAGGGGGGCGGCCAGCTCGCCGCTCGCCACCATGTCGTTGAACCGCTCGCCGGCGCGGTCCCGCTCGCCGTAGCCGAGCCAGCAGATACGGGCGGGGAGGCCCTGGAAGTGGACCCGCTCGCCGGCCATCTTGATCCAGCGGTGCAGCGACTCGTTCTCGGGGAAGAGTTCGAGCATCGCCTTGTCGGTCTTGTGGATGTCCGAAGCCTCGCCGGACAAAGCCGCCCAGCGGAAGGGGCCCTTGCCCTCGCAGAACAGCGGCCGGATGTAGGCGGGCACGAAGCCGGGGAAGTCGAACGCCCGGTCGTAACCGGCCAGTTGGGCCTCACCGCGGATGGAGTTGCCGTAGTCGAAGACCTCGGCCCCGGCGTCCATGAAGCCGACCATCGCCTCGACGTGCCGGGCCATGGACTCCCGGGCGCGCTGGGTGAAGTCGGCGGGCTTCTCGGCGGCGTAGGAGGCCATGTCGTCGAAGTCGACGCCGAGGGGCAGATACGCCAGCGGGTCGTGCGCCGAGGTCTGGTCGGTCACGATGTCGACGGGCGCGCCCTCGGCGAGCATCCGCGGCAGCAGTTCCGCCGCATTGCCGAGGAGGCCGATGGAGAGCGGGCGGCGGGCGTCCCGCGCCTCGGTCGCCAGCTGGAGCGCGTGCTCCAGGGAGTCGGCGCGCACGTCCAGGTAGCGGTGCTCGATACGGCGGTCGATGGCGCGCGGGTCGACGTCGATGCAGATCGCGACGCCGTCGTTCATCGTCACGGCGAGCGGCTGGGCGCCGCCCATGCCGCCGAGACCGGCGGTGAGGGTGATCGTCCCGGCGAGGGTGCCGCCGAACTTCTTGGCCGCGACCGCGGCGAAGGTCTCGTACGTGCCCTGGAGGATGCCCTGGGTGCCGATGTAGATCCAGGAGCCGGCCGTCATCTGGCCGTACATCGTGAGGCCGAGGGACTCCAGGCGCCGGAACTCCTCCCAGTTCGCCCAGTCGCCGACCAGGTTGGAGTTGGCGATGAGCACACGCGGGGCCCACTCGTGCGTCTGCATGACGCCGACGGGGCGGCCGGACTGGACGAGCATCGTCTCGTCCTGCTTGAGCGTCCGCAGCGTGCGCACCATGGCGTCGTAGGAGCGCCAGTCGCGGGCGGCCTTGCCGGTGCCGCCGTAGACGACGAGCTTGTCGGGGTGCTCGGCGACCTCGGGGTCGAGGTTGTTCTGCAGCATGCGGAGGGCGGCTTCCTGCTGCCATCCCAGGGCGCTCAGTTCCGTACCGCGCGGTGCCCGTACCGGAGTGGAGGGCGGCCCGGAGGGCCTCGGCTGAGGGCGGTGGTGGGAGACGGGTGGGAGGGGTCCTGACATGGCAATGCCTCCTCGCGACTGCGACTGCGATGCTGGTGCGACGGTGAATGTTGCCGCTTCTATTCACATCCTGGAGGTCTGAATAGTCTTAGTCAACAGCTGCACCCGGTCCCGCCGGATGATTGGCTGGCACACATGTCTTCCGAACGCCGGCACCGAGCCGTACGAGCAGCCGTCGAACAGGGCCTTCTCAGCGAGGAGCAGCCCGTCGCGGCCCTCCTCGACGTGGCCGGGATCCGCGCCTGTGCAACCGCCCTGCGGGACGCCTTCGCCGCCGTGACCGACGCGACCGTGCTGCACGCCTTCGCCGTGAAGGCCGCGCCCCTCGTACCGGTGCTGGCGCTGCTCGACGACGAGGGCATCGGGGCGGAGGTCGCGAGCCCCGGCGAGCTGGCGCTGGCCCGGGCCGCGGGTGTACGCCCCGAGCGCATCGTGCTCGACTCCCCCGCCAAGACCCCGGCCGAGCTGCGCGAGGCCCTCGCCCTCGGCATCGCGGTCAACGCCGACAACCCCCAGGAACTCGCACGCATCGACGCCCTCGTACGGTCGGCGGGCAGCACGTCGCCGGTCGGACTGCGCGTCAACCCCCAGGTCGGCTCAGGGGCCATCGAAGCGCTCTCCACCGCCACGGCCACCTCGAAGTTCGGCGTCGCGCTGCGCGACGAGGGCGCCCGCGAGAGCGTCGTCCGCGCGTATCTCGACCGGCCCTGGCTGACGCGGCTGCACACCCACACGGGCTCGCAGGGCGTACCGCTCACGCTGATGGCCGAGGGCGTCGCCGCGGCGTACGACCTCGCCGAGGAGATCAACCGGGCCGCCGGCCGGCAGCAGATCGACACCCTGGACATCGGCGGCGGGCTTCCGGTCAACTTCGCCTCCGACGAGCAGACCCCGTCCTTCGCCGAATACGCACGGCTGCTCCGGGAGCGGGTGCCGGGGCTGCTCGACGGCCGGTACGGCCTGGTGACCGAGTTCGGCCGATCGCTGCTCGCCAAGCACGGGCTGATCCTGGCCCGCGTGGAGTACACCAAGACCTCGGGCGGGCGGCCCGTCGCGGTCACCCACGCCGGCGTGCAGGTCGCCACCCGTACCGTCTACGACCCGGCGTCCTGGCCGCTGCGCATCGATGCCTACGACGCCAAGGGACTGCCCCGGACGGGCGAGAAGGTCGTGCAGGACGTCGCGGGCCCGGCCTGTTTCGCCGGGGACCTGCTGGCCGAGGCCCGGGCGCTGCCGCGGCTGGAGCAGGGCGACGTGATCGCCGCGCTCGACACCGGCGCGTACTACTTCTCCAGCCACTACGGCTACAACAGCCTGCCGCGGCCCGGGGTGCACGGGTACACCACCGGCCCGGACGACACGGTGCGGTTCTCGCTCGTACGGGCTCCGCAGACCATGGCCGAGATCGTCGCCGAGTCGGGCGGAGCGCGGCCGGACGCCCTGCTGTAGGCCGTGGCGCGCGGCCGGGGAGCGAGTGTCGTACCCGGCTGCTTTCCTGTGAGCATGGCCAACACGAGTGTTGTCGTCGAGCGCAGGATCGCGGCCCCGCCGGCCGCCGTCTGGGACGCCCTGACGGATCTGGAGAACGCGCCGAAGGTGCTGAGCGGTGTGGACGCGGTGGAGGTCCTCTCCCCCGGCCCGTTCGGCGTCGGCACCCGCTGGCGCGAGACCCGGCGCATGATGGGCAAGCAGGCGACCGAGGAGATCTACGTGACGGCCAGCGAGCCGCCCGCCCGCTATGTGGCGGAGGCCGACTCGCAGGGCGCGCACTACGTCTCGGAGTTCCTGCTGCGGGCGGAGGGCCCGGACGCGACACAGGTGCGGATGACCTTCAGCGCCGAGCCGCCCGGAGGGTTCGCCGGGCTGCTGGCCAAGGTCCTCGGTCCGCTCGGCGCACGGGCGGTGTCCAAGGCGATCGCGAAGGACCTCGACGACGTGGCGGCCGCGGTGGAGGGCCGCAGCACCTGATCCGGGGCGCGGCCTCTTCCCCGGACAGGGCGCGCGGACTCCTCCCCGCCTGGGCGGCCTCTTCCCCGGACAGGGCGCGCGGGCTCCCCCCGGCCAGGGCGCGCGGGCTCCCCCCGGCCAGGGCGGGCTCCCCCGGACAGGCGTGATCGGCGCCCCGGAGGCATCACCCGCGCCGGACCGGGCACACCTCAACCCACACCGAACTCCGGGGGAGGCTGCCGTGACCACCGAATCGTCCCAGGCTTCCGAGGTTCCGGGCGGAGACAGTCCGCTCAAGCGAGCCATCGGGCCCAAGCTGCTGATCCTCTTCGTGATCGGCGACATCCTGGGCACCGGCATCTACGCCACGACCGGCAAGGTCGCCGGCAAGGTCGGCGGTGCGCTGTGGCTGCCGTTCGTCATCGGGTTCGTCGTCGCGATCCTCACGGCCGCGTCGTACGTCGAGCTCGTCGGCAAGTACCCGAAGGCCGCCGGAGCCGCGCTCTACACCCAGAAGGCGTTCAAGGTCCCGTTCCTGACCTTCATCATCGCCTTCATGGTGATGTGCTCCGGGCTGTCGTCCGCGAGCGCGGCGGCCCGGGCGTTCAGCGGGGACTACTTCCAGGAGTTCACCGACGCCATCCCGGCCACCCTCGTCGCCATCCTCTTCATCCTCGCGCTGGCCGCACTCAATCTGCGGGGTGTGTCGGAGTCGGTGAAGACCAATGTCGTGCTCACCATCGTCGAGTTGACCGGCCTGCTGATCATCCTCGTGATCGGCGCCTGGGCGGTGCTGACCGGCGAGGGTGACCCGTCCCGGCTGACCGAGTTCCAGGCGACCGGCACGGGATACGCGCTGATCACCAGCGTGCTCGGCGCCACGGCTCTCGGCTTCTTCGCGTTCGTCGGCTTCGAGGACTCGGTCAACATGGCCGAGGAGACCAAGGACCCCGTGCGCACCTTCCCCCGGGCGATCTTCATCGGTGTCGGTGTCACGGGCACGATCTACGTGCTGGTCGCGCTGGCGTCCTCGCTGCTGGTCGACTACAAGACGCTGGAGAAGTCCAGCGGGCCCCTGCTGGAGGTGGTCGAGGCCGGCGGCGTGGCCTTCCCGCCCAAACTCTTCGCCCTGATCGCGCTGTTCGCGGTCACCAACTCCGCGCTGATCAACATCATGATGGCCTCGCGGCTCTGTTACGGCATGGCCAACGAACGCATCCTGCCGCGGGCGATGGCCAAGGTCCTGCCCCAGCGCCGCACCCCCATCGTCGGCATCGTCTTCGTCTCGGCGCTGGCCATCGGACTGGTGTCGACGGGCGAGATCGAAGGGCTCGGCGACACCACGGCATTCCTGCTGCTGTGCGTCTTCGCGGTGGTCAACGTGGCCGTTCTGGTGCTGCGCAAGACCCCTGTCGAGCACTCCCACTTCCGCGCGCCCACCGTGCTGCCGGTGCTCGGTGCGATCACCTCGCTGATCCTGGCCAGTCCGCTGGCCGACCGTGACGCCGAGGTCTACATCCGGGCGGGCGTGCTGATCGCGATCGGCATCGGACTGTGGGCGGTCAACAAGCTCGTGATGAAGGCGGGCGGCGAGGACACGGCCTGATCCGTGCCACCGCCGACGACAGAGTCCGACGTTCGAGGCGCGGACCTTATCGGGATCGGGGCATGTTCCGATGGAAAATGCCCCAACTCCCTCCGACAGTAGCCACGTTGCGTAACCTCCCCGTCACTGGCGCACAACAGTGCGCGGAACGCCGAGGCGGGGAGGGGAGTCGGCGTGCCCGGAATCGACGAGTGTCTGCTGGAAGCCATGCTGGTGCCCGGTGCGCGCGGGGCGTCCATCGTGGACTGGATCAGCGGGCTCGCGCTCGGCACCGTCGGTGAAGCGGCCGGGCCCGATCACGAGACCACCGCGGCCGAGACGGCCGAGGTGGCCCGCATGGCCACCGAGTACACCGCGGTCGTCGCCCAGGAGCCCAGCATGCTGGGTGGCGACGGCGGACGGGACCTCGACGGCGGCGGCACAAAGCCGCTCAAGGACGACGGGCTGGTCGTCGAGGACCTCATCGTCACCACCCGCACCTGCTATCACCTGGTGCGGTTCGTCGACACCACCGTCGACAGCAGCGTCTTCCTGCATCTGTGGCTCGACCGGGACCTGGGCAATCTCGCACTGGCCCGCATCCGTCTGCAGCACCTCGCGGAAGGGCTGGTGCTCGGATGAGAGCGGCCGTGTCCCCGATGCTCGTCAGACTCGCGGACGAGCGCGCCACCGGCGTCCTCGTCCGTGACCACGGTGTGCTCTATCTGGCCGACGGCCAGGTCGTGCACGCCGAGAGCCCCGAAGCGCCCGGCCTCGACGTCCTGTTGACGGCGAGCGGCCGGCTGCGGCCGGACAGCTGGGCCGAGGCGGTCGCCCGGGCGGGCGCGCGCCACGAGGTCGCACGCTTTCTCGTCGACAGCGGCCAGGTACCCGGGGGCGAGCTGGAGATCTGCCATCTCGCCGCCGTCTTCGACGCCGCGTTCTTCGCGCTCGCGCCGACCAGCGGCCCGACCCGGTTCCGCTACGGGGTGGCCCACTGGATCGGCCGGGTCCGGCCGGTGCCCACCCGGGTCGTCGAACGGGAGGCCCGGCGGCGGTCCATGCTGCTGGACGCCGTGTGGCCGCACCCGGCGGTCGACACGGCGCCGGTGGCGCGCAGCCGGCACCTCGGGGGACGGGCGGTCAGCCCCCGCCGGAGGTCGCTGCTCGACCTGGCCGACGGCGTACGGACGCCGTCCGCCATCGCCCGGGAACTGGGCCGTCCCGCCTTCAACACCCTCATCGAGATACGGCGGCTGGCCGCCGAGGGACTCATCGGCACACCGGAGGAGTCCGCGGCACCCGCAGCCCCACCCGTCAGCGCCAACGCCGTGCGGACGGGGGGCCAGGAGCCGTCCTCGGCACTGGATTCCGCCATGCTCCGCCGGCTCCGTGACGCCCTGGAGGCCACGCTGTGACGCCCCGCTCCGCCCACCAGGTCCATTGCTGCACGTCATGAGGCGCGCGATGAGGCTGCGCGCAGAAAGGAGACAGCTCATGACGGCCACGGCGGATGTGCTCGCCGAACTGAAGCGGCTGCGCCTGCGGGTGCCGCAGCTGACGGGCGCACTCGCCGCCACCGCGGACGGTCTCGTGCTGGCGTCCGACACCGCCGACGCGGAGAGCGTCGCCGCACTCACCGCCGCCGCACTCGGCGTCGGGGTGCGGCTGACCGAGGCCACCGGACAGGGGAGCTTCTGCGAGCTGCTGGTCCGGGGCGACCGGGGGTACGTCGCGACCTACGCGGCGGGCTCGTCGGCCGTCCTCACCCTCCTGGCCGAGCCACGCATCAACGTGGGACGGCTCCATCTCGAGGCCCGCCGTTCCGGCGTTCGCGTCGGAGAACTGGTCGACGGCGCCCTCGAACGACCGGAGAACACCTGACCCATGACCGACACACCATCACGCACACCCAGCAGACGGAAAGGAAGTGCGCATCTCATGGCCAACACCGAACGCGCCCTCAAGGAAGCCACCACTGTCATCGAGGGCGCCATCGGCGCCGCGCTCGTCGACTACACCAGCGGAATGGCGCTGGGCACGGTCGGCGGTGGAAAGGACCTGGACCTCTCGGTCGCCGCCGCCGGCAACACCGATGTGGTGCGCGCCAAGGTCCGCACCATGGAGCAGCTCGGACTCAAGGACGGCATCGAGGACATCCTGATCACCCTCGGGACGCAGTACCACCTGATCCGGCTGATGAAGGGCCGGGGAACGAACGGCCTGTTCCTCTACCTGGCGCTCGACAAGGAGCGGTCGAACCTCGCCATGGCCCGCCACCAGCTGAAGAAGATCGAGGCGGAGCTGGAACTCTGACCGGCCGCGGCGCCGCCGTCCGCCCCCGTGGGCGCTCAGCGGCGCCGCGCCCCTCCGGGCGCGGCGTCCCCCGCCGCGATGCCGGTGCTCCGGAATCCCTTGACCGGCCTGCCGACCGGGCCCCTTGCGGTCCAGTCGGACCGCAGCCACAGCAGTTTCTCGGCGCGGCTCTCCCGGTGGCCCAGCCACCCGGCCTTGGCCCACAGCCCGGCCCCCGCGCCCGCCAGCATCGCACCACCCGCGGCGGGCAGCGCCAACGAGGTGCCGGCCGCGAGGACGAAGGCCCCGACCAACTGCCACCGGTGCGCGCGCGGCCAGGCCCGCACCGTCACCCGGCGGTCCTGGAGGTAGTCGGTGCGCCCGGCGCGAGTGGCGGCCTCGGCGAGGTGCACGTACCGCCTCCGTCGTACGAGGGCGACCGCGGCGGCCGTGACGATGAACAGCGCCGCCCCGGCGAGCACTCCGATCCGGCGTCCGGTGAGCCCCGGCACGAGAAGTCCGATGCCCGCGGCGAACACCCCCAGCCACCACAGGGGCGCCGCCCCGGCCCGTACGACCACCGCCACCCTCACCAGCGACTGCGCCCCGCGCCCCACGTCCGGTCCCCTTCCGCGCATCCCTCGGGCAGATGCCCATCGGGCGCGGAGACCAGCGGCGGATTCTGAAGACAGCGTGAGAGAAGACAGCGTGGAAAGGGCCCGGCCCGATCACGCCCGGCCGACCGGTGTCCTGCGCGGAGAACCGGTGCCGATCCACGAACCGGCGCCGGCCCACGAGCCGGTCCCGCTCCACCAACCGGCGCTACTCCACGAACAGTCCGCGCGCCGCCGCCCGCCCGTCGAACTCCTCCAGCCGTGCCTGCGCGTCCGGCAGGTCGTCGCACATCGCCTCCAGCAGCACCCGGCCGAGCAGCATCGGCGCGCAGGCGGTGTCAAAGGCCAGGCCCGTGCCGACGGCGGCGGGGATCAGCAGATCGCTGTGCGCGGCGACGGGGGCGAAGGCGGAGTCGGCGACGGTGACGACCTTCAGCCCGGCCGAGCGGGCGTACGCCAGTGCCTCGACGACCTCCTTGGGGTGCCGGGGCAGCGCGAAGCACAGCAGCACGCTCGCGCCGGCACGGCGGGCGGAGTCGACGCGGTCGGCGAGCATGGTGCCGCCCTCGTCGAGAAGGCGTACGTCGGGGTGGACCTTGCCGGCGAAGTACGCGAAGCCGCGGGCCTGCGAGGACGCGGCCCGCAGACCGAGCACGGGCAGCGGGCGGGAGGCGGCGAGCAGCCGGCCCGCGCGTTCGACCGGCGAGGGGTCGGCGAGCAGGTCGGAGAGGTGGCGCAGGTTCTCGATCTCGGCCTGCACCGCCTGCTGGTACTCGTTGAGGCCGTCCTCGGTCTCCTCGCTCTCCGCGGGCGCCACTTCCCGCAGGTGCCTGCGCAGCGCGGGGTAGCCGTCGAAGCCGAGGGCGACGGCGAAGCGGGTGACGGACGGCTGGCTGACGCCCGCGAGTTCGGCGAGTTCGACGCTGGACAGGAACGGCACGTCGCCCGCCCGGCGCACCATGCTGTGGGCGATCCGCCGCTGCGTGGGGGTGAGCCGGTGCCCCTCGAAGAGCTGCTGCAGTCGTGCGGCAGGGCTGTCGCTCATGCCGTCCCCCTCATGTGATCCGTCATCAGGTCCGTGAACCGGTCGAGCAGTGCGGCTGCCGCCGTCACGTCGTCGGTCAGCGGCCGGTCGGCGAGCTCCTCGTCCAGGACGGACTCGGCGAGCTCGTAGGCCGCCCCCACCGGGAGTTCCGGGTCGGGCCGCAGCCCGCGCTGGCGCAACGCCCGTACCGCGGCGACGAGTTCACAGCCGACCACGAGCCGGTAGGCGGCGCCCGTGCGCAGTGTCTGACGTGATGCCAGCGACGCGAAGCTGGCCTGCTCCTCGACGCCACGGGACAGTACCGCGTGACCCAGCGACGCGGGCGCGGAGTACGCGCGCAGATCGCCGAGGGCGGCCCCGGCCGCGTATTCGAGGATCATCACGCCGGAACTCGCGGCCTCCGCGTCGGCGAGGAAGGGCCGCAGCCGGGTGAACCCGGGCTCGTTGAGCGCGGAGAGCCGGGAGGTGGAGAGCCGGGCCGTCTGGGTCAGCGCCAGCCTGAAGTGGTCCAGATCCAGGGCGAGTTGGGCCATGTAGAAGCCGCCGTGGTGATAGGCGGCCATGTCCGACGGGCAGATCAGCGGGTTCTCGGCGGCCGCGTTGATCTCCACCGCGAGGGTGCGCTCCAGGGCGTCGGCGGCGTCCTCGGCGGGGCCGTGGATCTGGGGCAGACAGCGGAATCCGTACGGGTCCTGGATGCGGCCGAGCGGCGGGGTGGGCCGCTCGGGCGCGCCGAGCAGCCGGCGCATCCTGGTCGCGACGGCGTAGGTGCCGGGGTGCGGGCGCGCCGCGTGCACGGGCTCGGCGACCGCCTCGTAGGAGCCGTCGACGGCCAGCAGCGAGAGCCCGGCGACGAGTTCGGTGGCGCGGACGAGGGCGCGCAGTTCGCCGAGGGCGAGCGCGGACTGGCCGAGCGTCAGGGCGTTGGAGCTGATCAGCGCCAGGGCGTCGTTGTTGTCGAGGGCCTGCGCCTGCGGAGGCGTGCCGCCCCGCCAGGGGTGTTCGCCGGCGAGGGCGAGACCCATCTGCGAGAGGGCCGCGATGTCACCGGTGCCGACCGAGCCGAACTCGTTGACGACCGGGTACGCACCCGTCTCCAGGGCCTCGCACAGCGCCGTGACGACGCCTGGCCGCAGCCCCGCGCCGCCCGCGAGCAACTGGTTGGCACGGACGGCGAGCATGGCGCGGACCTCGCGGGCGGGCAGCTCGTCGCCGATCGCTCCGGCGTGGGAGCGCAGCAGCCGCAGGCCGTGACCGGCGGCCGCGTCGGAGGGCACGGCCTCGTTCCGGTTGGCGCCGACGCCGGTGGAACGGCCGTAGACCCTGCCGGACGCGGCCAGCTCACGGGCGGCGTCCCAGGCGACCTCGACGCGCTTCATCGCTTCGGAACCGGGTACGGGACGGGCCGCGCCGTCGGCCAGCCGGACGATGTCCGCGACCGGGAGGCTCTGTCCGTCGAGGACCACGATGCCGGTGGGTGAGTCCACCATGTGGGACGACATCATGCGCGAAACCCTCCTTTTCCGGACGGTCTGTCTTGCCTCGCGAGCATCCGTACCCAGCGATTTACCCCGAGGCATTGACAACTTATTCAGACACCGAGAACTCTGCATGACTATATGCAGCCCGGGCAAGGGACGACTGATGATCAAATTCGATGCAGTGAACAAGCGCTTCCCCAACGGCACCACTGCAGTCCACGACCTCACTCTGGAGATGCCGGACGGCGGGATCACCGTCCTCGTCGGATCCTCCGGATGCGGTAAGACCACGACCCTGCGCATGATCAACCGGATGGTCGACCCGACGTCCGGCACCATCCACGTCGGCGGCAAGGACGTCCTCGCACAGGACGCGGCGGAACTGCGCCGCTCCATCGGCTACGTCATCCAGCAGTCGGGACTGTTCCCGCACCGCACGATCATCGACAACATCGCGACGGTCCCGCTGCTGCTGGGCTGGGGCCGCAAGAAGGCCCGGGCCCGTGCCGCGGAACTGCTGGAGACGGTCGGCCTCGCGCCCGAGACCGCCAAGCGCTACCCGCACCAGCTCTCCGGCGGCCAGCAGCAGCGCGTCGGCGTGGCCCGGGCCCTCGCGGCCGACCCGCCCGTCCTGCTGATGGACGAGCCCTTCGGCGCGGTCGACCCCGTCGTCCGCACCCAGCTCCAGGACGAACTGCTGCGTCTCCAGCAGGAACTCAGCAAGACGATCGTCTTCGTCACGCACGACATCGACGAGGCCGTGCGCCTCGGCGACCGCATAGCCGTGTTCCGCACGGGCGGTCATCTGGTGCAGTGCGCGACCCCGGCCGAACTGCTGGCCCGTCCGGCGGACGACTTCGTGGCGGACTTCCTCGGCGCCGAACGGGGCCTGAAGCTGCTGTCGCTCAGCACCCTCGCGGACGTACCGCAGAGCCCCCTTCCGCGGACCGGCCGCTGGGAGCTCGCCCTCGACGAGGCCCGCGTCCCCCTCGGCTGGCGCGACAGGGACGGCGACTCGCTCGCCGCCGACCTGCTCCCGGTCCGCCCGCTGCGCGACACGGACTCCCTGCTCTCCGCGCTGAACGAGTCGGTGGCCTCCCCCTCCGGGCTGGTGGCCCGCGTGGACGCCGACGGCGTGCTCACCGGCGTCACCTCGCGCGAGGACATCCACGAGCGGGCCGGCTCCGCCCACTCCGCGGCCCGGGTGGCCGTATGACCGTCGACTGGTCGTGGATCTCCGACCATGCCGGTGACCTCACCACGCTGAGCGTCTCCCATCTCCAGGCCGCTCTGAGCGCGGTGCTCCTGGGGCTGGTCATCTCCCTCCCGCTCGCGGTGCTCGCCCACCGCGTGCGCCCGCTGCGCGGCTTCCTCCTCGGGATGTCGAACGTCCTGTTCACGATCCCGTCGATCGCCGTGTTCGTGCTGCTCCTGCCGGTCTCCGGGCTCACCCGCACGACCACCGTGATCGGGCTGACGATCTACACCCTCGTCGTCCTCCTGCGGAACACCGTCGAGGGCCTCGACGCCGTTCCCGCCCGGACCAAGGAGGCCGCCAAGGCCATGGGCACCCGCCCGCTGCGGACCCTGTTCACCGTCGAACTCCCGCTGGCGCTGCCCGTGATCATGGCCGGCGTGCGGATCGCCACCGTCATGTCCATCTCGCTCGTCAGCGTCGCCACCTACATCGGCGACGGCGGCCTCGGCCAGCTCTTCACCGACGGCTTCCAGCGCAACTTCCCGACCCCCGTGGTCGCCGGAGTGGTCCTCACCCTCCTCCTCGCGCTGATCGCGGACGCGCTGCTCGTCGCCGTGCAGTACGTCCTCACCCCCTGGACCAGGAAGGGCAGGGCCTGAGATGTACGAGCTCGTCAAGGACCTCGGCTCCTGGCTGACCAGCGGCGCCCAGTGGTCCGGCAGCGACGGGATCGCCCACCGGCTCGTCGAGCACCTCCAGTACTCACTGCTCGCGACGCTCATCGCCGCCGTGATCGCCCTGCCGGTCGGCCTGCTGATCGGGCACACCGGCCGCGGCGCGTTCCTCGCCATCAACCTCTCGTCGTTCGGGCGGGCCCTGCCCACCGTCGGCCTCGTGGTGCTGGTCTTCCTCGCCAGCGGCCTGTCCATGACCCCGGTGTACGTGGCCCTGGTCGCCCTCGCGATCCCCTCCATCGTCACCAACACCTATGCCGGCATGTCCGCGGTCGACCCCGAGGTCCGGGACGCCGCCCGCGGCCAGGGCATGCGCGGCCACCAGGTGCTGCTCCAGGTGGAGGTGCCGCTGGCGATGCCGCTGATCATGACGGGACTGCGGCTCGCCCTGATCCAGGTCGTGGCCACGGCCACCATCGCCGCGTACGTCAGCTTCGGCGGACTGGGCCGCTACGTCTTCGACGGCCTCGCCCAGCGCGACCTCGTCCAGGTGCTCGGCGGAGCCGTCCTCGTCGCGGTCGTCGCCGTCGTGCTCGACCTGGCGCTCGCCGGGCTCCAGCGCGCCCTCTTCAGCAACCGCCCCGCGTAAGGACTTCCCATGAACCGACGCACCCTGCTCGGCGGTCTGCTGGCCGCCGCATCCGTCCCCGCCCTCGCGTCGTGCAGCAGTGGCATCACCTCGCTCGAAGGTGAGGGCGGCTCGCTGTCCGGCGGCGGCTCCAGCAAGGACGGTGTCACCATCGGCACCGCCAACTTCACCGAGAACCAGATACTCGGCTACCTCTACGCCGCCGCCCTGAAGGCGTCGGGTGTGAAGGCGACCGTCCGCCCCAACCTCGGCACCCGCGAGATCCTCATCCCCGCGCTGCGCGGCGGCGACATCGATCTGCTGCCGGAGTACCAGGGCGCCCTGCTGCACTACCTCGACCCCAAGGCCACGGCCACCGAGGAGGGCGAGATGCAGAACGCACTCGCCGTCGCCCTCCCCCAGGGCCTCCAGATCCTCCCGTACGGGCTGGCCGAGGACTCCGACGCCTTCGCCGTCACCAGCGAGACGGCACGGAAGTACGGGCTCCGGTCCCTCGGCGACCTCGCCAGGAAGAACGGCGAACTCGTCATCGGCGCGGCCCCCGAGGTCAAGAAGCGGGTCGTCGGCGTCGTCGGTCTGAAGGACATGTACGGCGTGGAGTTCAAGGAGTTCAAGTCCCTGGACTCCTCCGGGCCCCTGGTCAAGGGCGCGCTGAAGAAGGGGGATGTCGACGTCGCCAACCTCTTCACCACGGACACCGACATCAAGGCCGAGGGCTGGGTCGTGCTCTCCGACCCCAAGAACCTGATTCCCGGTCAGCACGTCGTCCCGCTGATCGCCGACCGCAAGGCGGACTCGCGCGTACACAAGGCGCTGGCCCGGCTCGGCGCCGTCCTGACGACCGAGCAGCTCACCGAGCTCAACCGGCTGGTGGACAAGGACAAGAAGGACCCGGAGGACGTCGCGAACGACTGGGCCCGGCAGCACGGAATCACGAAGAAGGGCAGCTGAACCATGGCAGGCCTCGTCGAAGTACGGTCCATCGACGTCGTTCCCGACAGCGAGCGGCACGGCACCGCCTTCTCCCAGTTCACTCTCTGGCTCGGCGCGAATCTCCAGATCACCGCGGTGGTCACGGGTGCGCTCGCCGTCGTCTTCGGCGGCGGCCCCTTCTGGTCGGTCGTCGGCCTCGCGGTGGGCAATCTGCTCGGCGGCGCGGTGATGGCCCTGCACTCGGCGCAGGGACCGAAGCTCGGCCTGCCGCAGATGATCCAGTCCCGGGCGCAGTTCGGCGTGAAGGGCGCGATCATCCCGCTGCTGCTGGTGATCGTGATGTACGTCGGCTTCTTCGCCAGCGGCAGCGTGCTGGCCGGCCAGGCGGTCGGCGAGCTCACGCATCTCGGCGAGACGCCCGGCATCGTGATCTTCGCGCTGGTGACCGCGGTGACGGCGGCGATCGGCTACCGCGTCATCCATGTCCTCGGCCGGGTGGCGAGCGTCGTCTGCGCGCTCGCCTTCGTCTACCTCGGGATCCGGCTGCTGGAGCGGATCGACCTCGGCACGGTGCTGGCCGACCGGGCCTTCGACCTGCCGATGTTCCTGCTGGCGGTCTCGCTCTCGGCGTCCTGGCAGCTGGCCTTCGGCCCGTACGTCGCCGACTACTCACGCTATCTGCCGCGGCACACCAGCGCCCGCGCCACGTTCTGGTGGACGCTGTCCGGCTCGGCCATCGGTTCGCAGTGGTCGATGGTCTTCGGCGTGCTGGTCGCCGCGACGGCCGGGGACGCCTTCCTCGGGGGCCAGGTCAGCTATGTCGTGGCGCTCGGCGGCACCGGCCTGATCGCCTCGTTCCTGTACTTCGTCATCGCGCTCGGCAAGCTGACGATCAATGTGCTCAACACCTACGGCGGCTTCATGTCGATGGTGACCAGCATCAGCGGCTTCCGCGGCCAGAAGACGCTGTCGCCGCGCGGCCGGGCGCTCTACATCGCGGCCATCATGATCGCCGGCACGGTCGTCGCCCTGCTCGGCAAGGACAGCTTCCTCACCTCGTTCAAGGACTTCCTGCTCTTCCTGCTGACCTTCTTCACCCCCTGGTCGGCGATCAACCTGGTCGACTACTACCTGATCTCGCGTGAGCGCTACGACATCCCGGCGCTCGCCGATCCGCACGGCCGCTACGGCGCCTGGCGCGCGGACGCCCTCGCCGTGTACGGGGTGGGCCTGCTGGCCCAACTGCCGTTCCTCGTCACGCACTTCTACACCGGTCCGCTGGTGGAGCCGCTGGGCGGTGCGGACATCTCCTGGATGGTGGGGCTCGCCGTGCCGGCGCTGCTGTACTGGCTGATCGCCCGCCGCCGTACCGCGCACATCCCGGAGCAGACGATCCTCGCCCCCGGGGTAACCCCGACCGAAAACAGTGGGGCTACCCCCACTGACGCGACGGCCGGGCGCCCGTAGCGTGAACGGTTATGGAAGCCCGCGACCCTGAGCTCGAGAAAGAGCTCGACGCCACCCTGCACGCCCGCCGCGAGCTGGGCGAAGAATACGATTCAGCGCTCGTCGAATCCTTCCTGGAGAAGGTCGAACAGCGCCTGGACGGCACGGTGGACCGCCGTGTGCGCCGGCAGCTCGCCGAGCAGCAGATGGTGGTCGCCCGCGGCACCCGGCCGCCGCAGCAGCCCGCCGACCCCAACTTCGGCGAGCGCTTCGGCTTCGGGATCATCTCGATGATCCTCGCGATCCCGCTCTCGGCGATCGGCGTCGTCAACGCCGATCTGCCGGGGCTGATCGTCGCCTGGGGCGGCATCGTCGGCGTCAACGCCGTGCACGCCGCCAAGGGCTGGCCGTGGCTGCGGCACAGGACCCCGGAGAAGACCTCCGACTGGGAGGGCTGAGGCCCGGCGATCGCGTGCTGCCGGGCCGCGGCCTCACGGCCGGCGCGAGCGCGATGTTCCCCGCCAGGTCTCCCTGGACCCGGCCGCGCGGGAGATGTACACGGACCGGGAGGCGGTGGCCGCCGAGGTGGTCGGCTGTCTGCGCCTCGACGCCGGCCGCCATCCCGACGACAGCGAACTCAGCGCGCTGATCGGCGAGTTGTCGGTGAAGAGCGAGCACTTCCGGCGGCTGTGGGCGGACCACCAGGTCAAGAAGAAGACCCATGGCGCATCTCGCAGCCGACGGTGGGCGAGCTGACGCTGCCGTACGAGACGCCCACGCTGCCGGGCAACCCGGACCGGCCGCTCGTGGTCTGCACACCGGAGCCAGGCTCCCCCACGGCGTAGCGTCTGCCGGTGCCGGCGAGCTGGACGGCGTCCTCGCCGCGCGAGTGAGCCCGGTCGCCGGTCGACACACCGGCGCCGGGGCAGTCTGTGCCACGCGGGCGCCCGGGAAGAGTGTGCGCGGGGACCGCCTCACCCCCGGCAGGGCCGGGGGGCGGGACGACGACGGTCCCCGCGTGGGACACGGTCCCGGGTCAGGGCCGGTCGCCGCGTCCGGGGCGTCTGGGAGTCCGGGAGCCGCTCCGGAGTTCTTCGACGCCGCCTGTGCGCCGGCCTGGTTCCCTGCCCGGGAACCCTGCCGACACCCATGACTGTGACGGACGCGTGTTAAGCGGGTGCTGCGCGTACGTGACGTGCGCGTACCGTTTGCGCGAAGCCCCTTCTCCCCGCTGCTACTTGCCGCCGCCGGCGAGGAAGGCCAGCAGGTCCTGACGGCTCACCACGCCCGTCGGCTTGCCCTCGACCAGCACGATCGCGGCGTCCGCGGCTCCGAGCACGGTCATCAGGTCGCCGACCGGCTCGCCCGAGCCGACCTGCGGCAGCGGGTCGCTCATGTGCTTCTCCAGCGGGTCGCTCAACGCGGCACGCTGGGTGAACAGCGCGGCCAGCAGTTCGCGCTCCACGACCGAGCCGATGACCTCGGCGGCCATCACGTCGGGGTGGCCCGCGCCCGGCTTCACGATCGGCATCTGCGAGACGCCGTACTCGCGCAGCACCTCGATGGCCTCGCCGACGGTCTCCTCCGGGTGCATGTGCACCAGGCTGGGGATCTTGCCGCCTTCCTTGTGCCGCAGCACGTCGGCGACCCGCGCGGCGTGGCCGGCCTCCTCCAGGAAGCCGTAGTCGGCCATCCACTCGTCGTTGAAGATCTTGGAGAGATAACCGCGGCCGCTGTCCGGCAGCAGGACGACCACCACGTCGTCGGGACCGAGGCCCTCCGCGACGCGCAGCGCGGCGACGACCGCCATGCCGCAGGAGCCGCCGACGAGCAGGCCCTCCTCCTTGGCGAGACGGCGGGTCATCTGGAAGGAGTCCTTGTCGGACACGGCGACGATCTCGTCGGTCACGGTCCGGTCGTACGCCGTCGGCCAGAAGTCCTCACCGACGCCCTCCGTCAGATACGGCCGCCCGGAGCCGCCCGAGTAGACCGAGCCCTCGGGGTCCGCGCCGATGATCCGCACACCGTTCCCGCTGACCTCCTTGAGGTAGCGGCCGGTGCCCGAGATGGTGCCGCCCGTGCCGACGCCCGCGACGAAATGGGTGATCTTCCCGTCCGTCTGGTCCCAGAGCTCGGGACCGGTCGTCTCGTAGTGCGAGCGCGGGTTGTTCGGGTTGGAGTACTGGTCGGGCTTCCAGGCTCCCGGCGTCTCCCGCACCAGACGGTCGGAGACGTTGTAGTACGAGTCGGGGTGCTCGGGGTCGACCGCGGTGGGGCAGACCACGACCTCGGCACCGTACGCACGGAGCACGTTGATCTTGTCCGTGGACACCTTGTCCGGGCAGACGAAGATGCACTTGTAGCCCTTCTGCTGGGCCACGATCGCCAGGCCCACACCCGTGTTGCCACTGGTCGGCTCCACGATCGTGCCGCCGGGCTGAAGTGCTCCGCTCTCCTCGGCCGCCTCGATCATGCGCACGGCGATGCGGTCCTTCACCGAACCGCCCGGGTTGAAGTACTCGACCTTGGCCAGGACCGTCGCCTGGATGCCCGCGGTCACGCTGTTCAGCTTCACCAGCGGGGTATTGCCGACAAGACTGATCATCGAGTCATGGATGCGCACAATGTTCTCCGGGATCTCCGTAGTGATGCGGCCAGGGTATGCGGACCGGCGCGGGATTGGGCGACGGCCGCTACGGGGCAGTTAGCTGATGACAGGCGACGAGGAGAGGAGGTGGCTCGGTGTCGAGGGCGAGGGTGGCACGGCGGATCGCCGCAGGCGCGGCGTACGGCGGAGGCAGCATCGGTCTGCTCGGAGCGGCGGCCGTGGGAGTCGTGCTCGCGGAGGTCCAGCTGGCCAAGCGCTCGGTGGGCGGGGGCATCGCCCCGATGCCACCGCGCGGCGACGGACTGTACGGGCTGGCCTTCGGGCACAACGATCCGCTGCTCCTCGGCGTGCTGGGCGACTCCACAGCGGCCGGCCAGGGGGTGCGCCGGGCGGGCCAGACCCCGGGGGCGCTGCTCGCGTCCGGGCTGGCCGCGGTGGCCGAGCGCCCCGTGGAGGTGTGCAATGTCGCACTGCCGGGTGCCCAGTCCGACGATCTGGACCGCCAGGTCACGGTGCTGCTGGAGGACAGGTCCCGGCTGCCCGACGTCTGTGTGATCATGATCGGCGCCAACGACGTCACCCACCGGATGCCGCCCACGGAGTCCGTCCGCCATCTGTCCTCCGCGGTGCGGAGGCTGCGTACGGCAGGGGCGGAGGTGGTGGTCGGCACGTGCCCGGATCTCGGCACCATCGAGCCGGTCTACCAGCCGCTGCGCTGGCTGGCCCGCAGGGTCTCGCGCCAGCTGGCGGCCGCGCAGACCATCGTGGTGGTGGAGCAGGGCGGGCGCACGGTGTCGCTGGGCGACCTGCTGGGCCCTGAGTTCGCCGCGAACCCGCGGGAGATGTTCGGCGCGGACAACTACCACCCCTCGGCGGAGGGCTACGCGACGGCGGCGATGGCGATGCTCCCGACGCTGGGCGCGGTGCTGGGCGTGTGGCCCGAGTCGGACCGCCCGGACGCCGACCGCGACGAGGGCATGCTCCCGGTGGCGAAGGCCGCGGCGACGGCGGCGAAGGAGGCGGGCACCGAGGTCACGGGCGCGCGCGGGCCCTGGGCTCTGCTCAAGCACCGCAGGCGCCGGCGGCTGCCGTCCACGGCCACGTCGGCGGAACCGAGCCCGTCCCCGTCCCGGGCGCGGCCCTGAGGGTTGTCGTCCGGGGAAAGCGGGTGGCCGGGCGCGGGAAGCGGCCCGGCTTCTACCGGGGCATCCCGAAAAAGTGAGCGCTCGCTTAGAATTGAGGCGACTGTCACACCGGCTCACCCGTGACCCGGCCCGTACCTCCTAGTAACTTCCAAGCAGTCCGCCACCCGCACTCCTCCTGGAGCCGTGATGCCCGAAGCCGTCATCGTTTCCGCCGCCCGCTCCCCCATCGGACGGGCCTTCAAGGGCTCGCTCAAGGATCTGCGGCCGGACGACCTCACCGCGACGATCATCCAGACCGCGCTGGCCAAGGTGCCCGAGCTGGACCCCCGGGACATCGACGACCTGATGCTCGGCTGCGGTCTGCCGGGCGGCGAGCAGGGCCACAACCTGGGCCGCATCATCGCCGTGCAGATGGGGATGGACCACCTCCCCGGCTGCACCGTTACCCGTTACTGTTCGTCGTCCCTCCAGACCTCGCGCATGGCGCTGCACGCCATCAAGGCCGGCGAGGGCGACGTCTTCATCTCGGCCGGTGTCGAGATGGTGTCCCGCTTCGTCAAGGGAAACTCCGACAGCCTGCCGGACACGCACAACCCGCTGTTCGCCGAGGCCGAGGCCCGTACCGCCTCCGTCGCCGAGAAGGGCGCCGCGGACTGGCACGACCCCCGCGAGGACGGTCTCGTCCCCGACGCGTACATCGCCATGGGCCAGACCGCCGAGAACCTGGCACGCCTCAAGGGCGTGACGCGTCAGGACATGGACGAGTTCGGTGTCCGGTCCCAGAACCTCGCCGAGGAAGCCATCAAGAAGGGCTTCTGGGAGCGCGAGATCACCCCGGTCACCACGCCGGACGGCACGGTCGTCAGCACGGACGACGGCCCGCGCGCGGGGGTCACGCTGGAGGGCGTCGAGGGCCTCAAGCCTGTCTTCCGCCCCGACGGCATGGTCACGGCGGGCAACTGCTGCCCGCTGAACGACGGTGCCGCGGCGCTGGTCATCATGAGCGACACCAAGGCCCGCGAGCTGGGCCTGACCCCGCTGGCGCGGATCGTCTCCACCGGCGTCTCCGGCCTGTCCCCCGAGATCATGGGCTACGGCCCGGTCGAGGCGTCCAACCAGGCGCTGAAGCGGGCCGGCCTGACCGCCGGGGACATCGACCTGGTCGAGATCAACGAAGCGTTCGCCGCGCAGGTCATCCCGTCGTACCGGGACCTGGGCATCCCGCTGGACAAGGTCAACGTCAACGGCGGCGCGATCGCGGTCGGCCACCCCTTCGGCATGACGGGCGCGCGCATCACGGGCACGCTGATCAACAGCCTCCAGTTCCACGACAAGCAGTTCGGCCTGGAGACGATGTGCGTGGGCGGCGGCCAGGGCATGGCGATGGTCATCGAGCGGCTGAGCTGAGCCGCAGCGGAGGGTAGGGGCTGTCCGAGGTACGAGGGCGGCACCTGCCCGCAGCGGAGGCGAAGCTCAGCGCGACCACAAGAACAGTGGCGGCTGAGCTGAGCCGGGGTCGCCCGAGGCACCAGGGGCGGCACCTGCCCGTGGCCCCGCGCAGCCCCCGCGGATGAGCCTCCGGACACGTTTTCGGGCCTCTCGGAGCTCAAGTCGTGACCGAAACTCCCCCAGGATGTGACCTATCTCCTGGGGGATCATCATTCCCCCAGGTCACAGTGGTTATCCCGCTAAACACCAGGCCCAAAGTCCTGTCCATTTCGTGACGTAATGCACTGACAGGGGGCGCGGGCTCACCCCAAGCTGAGGTAGGAAGTCGGGGGTATCGATGGAACCGGGAGTATGTCAGTGAGCGCCATGTCTTTTGCCCTGCTGCTGACCACGGCCGCCGCGACGGCTGTGGGCGCCGCAGCCCTGCACGCCGCCCACGGGCTCCGCAAGCAGGTCACCGCCCTGCGCAGCGAGCTGGCCGAGGTGCACGGCACCGGGCCGAAGGTCTCCGTGCCGCAGGCCCGCCCCACCCCCGCCGCGGAGATACGCGAGGCCGTCGCCGAGGCGCTGGCCGAGGAGCGGGAGCGCGAGCTCGCCGAGGCGCGCGCCTTCTGGGCCGCGCAGGAGTCCCGCGACGCCGCGGACGCCTCCCCGCGTCTCATCGGTGAGGCCCCCGTGACCCTGCTGGGCGGTCTGGTGGCCCCCGGGGACGAGCTCCCGTTCTACGTCCCGCGCCAGTCGGACTTCGTGGGCCTGGAGGCCATGGACTTCGAGGCCGTCGAGGCGTTCGACGACATGGCGGACCTCCCCGAGGTCACCGAGTTCGCCGAGGACTCCCCCGAGCTGGCCGCGGCCCGCCGCCGCCACCCCTCGCACCCGGACTTCGTCCCGGTCCAGACGCCGGTCGTCACCGACCACGAGCGCACGGTCTCCCGGCTGGAGGAGCTCTCCGAGAACCGCACCGAGCTCGCCGACGTCCGACCGGGCCCGCTCGGCACGCTCGACGTGTACGTCTTCGCCGACGGCACCACGCTCTGCATGACCCCTGGCCACCGCGAGACCGCTGAGCGCCTCGCCGAGGCGCTGCGGACCGGCGACACCCCGGTCCTGCTCGGCGGCTCCAGCATCTCGGGGGCGTACGCCCTCACCTTCGAGTGCGGCGAGGAGACGGTCTACATCCTGGCCGACCGCGTCATCGCCTCTCTCTGAGCCTCCCCCTCCGAGGCTCCCCAGGGGCCCTGCGGGCCCCTTCCGGGGTCTCCCGGCGGGCTCCCCCCGGAGCTCCCTCAGCGGTCCCCCCGAGCCCCCAGCACGGGGGGCCGGCCGGCCCTAGAACCCGGCCCGCGCCTCGGCCGCCCGCACCAGAACCACGGCCTCGTCCACCTCCGCCACGGAACGGGACGGGGCCGTCCGCAGCGCTTCGGCCAAATCCGTTCCGGCCACCAACAGTTGATCCGCAACTGCGAAGATGCCCGCGTCCGGCATGATCGACGGCTCCGTCTCCGGGGCCTCGACACACTGGGCCCGCCGGGCCAACTCCCTGGCCAGGTCCAGCCCTTCAGCCGCGGCGCCCCGCTGCAGACGGCTCTGCGGAGCGGCCCGCAGACGGTCGGCGAAGCGGTCCACGGCGTCGGTCAGCTCACTCGTATCCAGCACGGTTCGACCCTATGTGCACCCCACGGACTGTTGCCAATACGCGAACACTCAGGCACGGTGGCGTGAAGGAGCACACGCGCAACGCGTCCGGAGGCGCCGATGTCCCAAGTCTTCTCCGAAGAGACCCATCGAAATCTGCTCTCCCGAATCCCTCATTGCACCGGTCGTGAGATCTCCGACTGGCTCCGCGCCGTCGACGAAGGCCCTTCCCTCTTCCGCTTCGAGGAGAAGGTGAGCTGGCTCCGGAGCGAACACAACCTCGCGTACGGGCATGCCAAAGCGATCATCCACGAGTACGACCTGAGGCGCGCCGCGCGCAAACTGCTCTAGGTCTCGACGCCGAAGGGCCCGCAGGCAATGCCTGCGGGCCCTTCGTCATTGCGTGGTCGGCTAGTCGTTGCCCTGAAGGATCGACAGCAGACGCAGCATCTCCAGGTAGATCCACACCAGGGTCAGGGTGAGGCCGAAGGCCGCCAGCCACGACTCCTCGCGCGGAGCGCCGTACGTCACACCGTCCTCGACCTGCTTGAAGTCGAGGGCGAGGAAGCAGGCACCGAGGATGATGCCGATCACACCGAACAGGATGCCGAGACCGCCGCTGCGGAAGCCGAGGCCGTCACCGCCGCCGAAGACGGAGAACAGCAGGTTGGCCACCATCAGGAGCAGGAAGCCCATGGCGGCCGCCATCACGAAGCCGTAGAAACGGCGCGTGACGCGGATCCAGCGCATCTTGTAGGCGAAGAGGACACCGGCGAAGACACACATCGTGCCGAGGACGGCCTGGACCACCACACCGGGGCTGATGTAGGTGCTGACCGCGCTGGAGATGACTCCGAGGAAGACACCCTCGAACGCGGCGTAGGCCAGGATGAGCGCCGGCACCGGCTTGCGCTTGAAGGCCTGGACGAGCGACAGGACGAGAGCCACGAGGGCCGCGCCGATCGCGATGCCGTACGACTTGCCGATGTTGGCTTCGTCGACCGGCAGCAGGACCCAGGAGAGAACGGCGGTGATCACGACGGTGCCGAGCGTCATCGCGGTGCGCGAGACGACATCGTCGATGGTCATCACATCGGCGCGCGCGGGCGCCTGCGGTCCGGCACCGGTCCGGGTGTCGGCCGGGGCGTACGGGTTGGTCGCGTACGGGTTGCCGGTGCCCTGGGCGTAGGGGTTGTTTCCTACGGCGGGGCCCCCGGCCTGCGGCTGCTGCGCGTTGAAGCCGGCGTAGCCGCTGTCACGGCTGAACCCCCGTCGCGAGAAGACCGGGTTGCTGCTCCTCATCTCACTCCTTCATGGCCACCCAGCGCGGCCTTGAAGTCAAGAGTAATGCGCGAGCAAAAGAAGCACCCTAGTGCTCGGGGAGGATCTTTCCACGATCGTGACCGGCCGGAGCCCCGCCCGGGGCCTGCCGGCCGGGTCCCCGTGATGTCCGACACTTGGGTTTTCAACGATTCTGAGGGGGTAACCGGGCGTACGAGGTGCCCGGAGCCGGACTTGAACCGGCACGCCCGCGAAGGGCAGCGAGGTTTAAGCTCGCCGTGTCTGCATTCCACCATCCGGGCCAGGTGCGCGGCTCCGCGTAAGCACAGGAGCCTATCCGGGTAGATCGACGCGCCCGGCCGGCCGTGGCCCGATGTTGTCTTATTCCATTGCCGCCTGAGGGTGCGTCAGCCCAGGTCAGATGGCCTGCCGGGGCAGCGGTGCCAGCAGGTGGGCGCCACCGCACCCCCATGGGATTGACGGAAAGTCGCCGCCGCGGCCCGCCCGCCGACGGCCCTTCCCCCCACCCCGCGCCACCGGCCCCCTCTCAGGGGCACCGTCATACCAGAGGAGGAGGAGCGGAGTGCGTGGTCCGACCCAAGAGGGCCCCGGGAACGGGCACGGGGACTGACGATCCGCGGCCGCGGGGCAGACACGATGGGGTGGTCCCCGATGCTCACCCCCTGTGACAGGAGCCCTCCTCGTGACCACCACGCCCATCGCTCACCGCGCCACCGCCGTGGCCGCCCGCGCCACGGAACTGTCCAAGGTGTACGGCCAGGGCGAGACCCAGGTGGTCGCGCTCGACCGGGTCACCGTCGACTTCCAGCAGGCGCAGTTCACCGCGATCATGGGCCCCTCGGGCTCCGGCAAGTCCACGCTGATGCACTGCGTGGCCGGCCTCGACACCTTCAGCTCCGGATCCGTGCGCATCGGCGACACCGAACTCGGCACCCTCAAGGACAAGCAGCTCACCCAGCTGCGCCGCGACAAGATCGGCTTCATCTTCCAGGCGTTCAACCTGCTCCCGACGCTGACCGCCCTGGAGAACATCACGCTCCCCATGGACATCGCGGGCCGCAAGCCCGACAAGAAGTGGCTCCAGAACGTCATCGACATGGTGGGTCTGCACGACCGCCTCGGTCACCGCCCGACCCAGCTCTCCGGCGGTCAGCAGCAGCGCGTGGCCGTCGCCCGCGCACTGGCCTCCCAGCCGGAGATCATCTTCGGCGACGAGCCGACCGGAAACCTGGACTCCCGCTCCGGCGCCGAGGTGCTGGGCTTCCTGCGCAACTCGGTACGCGAACTGGGCCAGACCGTGGTGATGGTGACGCACGACCCGGTGGCCGCCTCCTACGCCGACCGGGTGATCTTCCTCGCGGACGGCCGGATCGTCGACGAGATGATCCACCCCTCCGCGGACGGCGTCCTCGACCGCATGAAGGAATTCGACGCCAAGGGCCGGACCAGCTGACCATCCGCCGATCCGTCGACCTCCGGCTCTCACCACAGGACTGACACAGACATGTTCCGTACCGCCCTGCGCAATGTGCTTGCGCACAAGGCCAGACTGCTGATGACCGTGCTCGCCGTCATGCTCGGCGTGGCCTTCGTCTCCGGCACCCTGGTCTTCACCGACACCCTCGGCAACGCCTACCGCAACCAGTCGGCCAAGAGCTACGACGACGTCGCCGTCGCCGTGACCACGTACGGCGGGCAGGACGACGGCAAGAAGTCCGGCGTCGACACCGCGACCCTGGAGAAGATCCGCGCTCTGGACGGGGTCGCCGAGGCCACCGGGCGGGTCTCCGGCTTCGCCGGGGTCGCCGATCAGGACGGCAAGCTGATCGGCAACGGCTGGTCCAACACCGGGGCGAACTACAGCCCGGGCAAGAACGGCAAGGATGCCGCGTACTCCTTCACCGACGGCTCGGGCCCGGTGAAGAACGACCAGATCGCGCTCGACAAGGACTCCGCGGCCAAGGGCAGGTACGAGGTCGGCGACACCGTGCGGGTCGCCACCAACGGGCCGGTGAAGGAGTACACCCTCGCCGGTGTCTTCACCACCGAGGACGGCGCCGTGAACGCGGGCGGCAGCCTCGTGCTGTTCGACACCGCCGTGGCGCAGAAGCTGTACCTCCAGCCCGGGTACTTCAAGGACGTCACGATCGCCGCCGAGCCGGGCGCGTCCGACGCGAAGCTCCTCGACGCCGTGCAGCCGCTGCTGCCGAAGGACTCCGAGGCGCAGACCGGCGGCGAGCTCGCCGACAAGCAGGCGAAGGACATCGAGTCCGGGCTGAGCAATCTCAACACGATGCTGCTGGCCTTCGCCGCCATCGCCCTGTTCGTCGGCGTCTTCCTGATCGCCAACACCTTCACCATGCTGGTCGCCCAGCGCACCAAGGAACTCGCCCTGCTGCGGGCCGTCGGCGCCTCCCGCCGACAGGTCAAGCGCTCGGTGATCCTGGAGGCCCTGGTCGTCGGCGTGATCGCCTCCGTCGTCGGGTTCGCGCTCGGCATCGGACTCGCCACCGGACTGCGTTCCGCGATGGGCTCGTTCGGCGCCAAGGTCCCGGCCGGACCGCTGATCGTCTCCCCCACCGCGGTGCTCTCCGCCCTCGGCGTCGGTGTCCTGATCACCGTCCTCGCCGCCTGGCTGCCCGCCCGCCGGGCCGCGAAGATCCCGCCGGTGGCGGCCATGGGCAGCGCCCATCTGCCCGCCAGCACCAAGTCGCTGGTCGTGCGCAACACCCTCGGCAGCATCATCACGCTGGGCGGCGCCGCGGCCATCTTCGGCGGCGCGGCCGTCGGCAAGGACACCGGCCGCATGCTCATCGGTGCCGGTGCCTTCCTGGCGCTGATCGGCATCATCGTGCTGATCCCGCTGCTGTCCCGCCCGGTCATCGCGCTCGCCAAGCCGCTGCTGCACCGCGTGTTCGGCGTGTCCGGCAAGCTCGCCGGCAAGAACGCGGTGCGCAACCCGCGCCGTACCGGAGCCACCGCCTCGGCGCTCGCCATCGGACTGACGCTGGTCACCGGCCTCACCGTCATCGGTGTCACGCTGGGCCAGGCCATCGACAAGATGACCACGGACAACATCCGCGCCGACTACATGGTCACCATGGCGGGCGGCGGTGCCCTCGACAAGTCCGCGCTGACCGCGCTGGAGAAGGCCGACGGCGTCACCGCGGTCTCCCCGCAGCAGGCCACCTCGGTGAAGGTCAAGGGCACCTTCCACTCCGCCTCCGCGGTCACCCCCGGCGACGTGCAGCAGGTCTTCGACCTGAAGCTCCTCTCCGGCTCGTTGGACACTCTCGGCAAGGGCGGGATCGCCGTCGCCGAGAAGACCGCGAAGTCCAACGGCTGGAAGGCCGGCGACAAGCTTCCCGTGACGGTCGGCGACGACCAGAACGGCGGCAAGTCGGCGACGAAGACGATGACGGTCGGCGCGATCTACCAGGACAACGAGTTCCTCTCGCCGGTCGTGGTGCCGACCTCGCTGGTCGCACCCTTCGAGCCCAAGCCGTACATCCCCGAGATCTGGGTGAAGACGGACGGCGGCGCGAGCAAGGCCAACGAGCAGGCGCTCGTGGACGCGCTCGGTGACAACCCGGCGATGAGCGTCATGGACCGTCAGGACATCCGCAACATGTTCGGCGGCATGATCAACACGATGCTGAACATCATGTACGGGCTGCTCGCCATGGCTCTGCTGATCGCGGTGCT
This sequence comes from Streptomyces sp. NPDC058685, assembly GCF_042714725.1. NCBI lineage: Bacteria > Bacillati > Actinomycetota > Actinomycetes > Kitasatosporales > Streptomycetaceae > Streptomyces > Streptomyces sp. NPDC058685. The sequence continues at coordinate 210,563 of NZ_JBHXSL010000007.1, read as the reverse complement.
CGGCGTCGTCAACACCCTCGCGATGTCCGTCTTCGAACGCCAGCAGGAGATCGGCATGCTGCGGGCGATCGGCCTGGACCGCGGCAAGGTCAAGCGCATGATCCGCCTGGAGGCGGTGGTCATCTCGCTCTTCGGCGCGGTGATCGGCGTCGGACTCGGTACGTTCCTGGCCTGGGCGATCGGCGAGACGATCCGCTCCAGCATCCCGAACTACGCCCTGGTCCTGCCGTGGGAGCGGATCGGCATCTTCCTGCTGCTGGCCGGAGTCGTCGGTGTGCTGGCCTCGCTGTGGCCGGCCCGCAGCGCCGCGCGGCTGAACATGCTGACGGCGATCAAGACGGAGTAGCCGCCCGTCCGTACAGGGGCCCCGCGACCGATCCGGTCGCGGGGCCCTTCGCGTCTCCCGGTCAGCGCCAGTCGCGGGTGCGCAACGGGAGTCCCGCGTCACCGCTCGGCGGGGTCCGCACGGCCAGGACCTGGTTGACGCCGATCTTGTTGTGCTCGAAGGCGAGGGCGCAGGCGGCCATGTAGAGACGCCAGACCCGGGCCCGTCCCGGCGAACTGTGGCGCACGGCGCGGTGCCAGTCGGCCTCCAGGTTGGCCACCCAGCGGCGCAGGGTCAGGGCGTAGTGCTCGCGGATGGACTCGACGTCCCGTACCTCGAAGCCGGCCAGTTCCAGGGTGGCGACGGTACGGCCGAGGGGGGCGAGCTCGCCGTCCGGGAACACGTACCGGTCGATGAAGTCGTCGAGACGGTAGTCGGCCTCGTCGCGCTCGGGGCGGCGCGCGATCTGGTGGTTGAGCAGCCGTCCGCCGGGCCGCAGCAGGGTCAGGAGCTGCTCGGCGTACTCCAGATAGCGGACCTGGCCGACGTGTTCGGCCATGCCGATGGACGCGATCGCGTCGTACGGGCCGTCCCTGACGTCCCGGTAGTCCTGGACGCGGATCTCGATACGGTCGGTGAGGCCGGCCTCGGCGATGCGCTTGCGGGCGTAGGCGGCCTGCTCCCGGGAGAGGGTGACGCCGGTGACCTGGGCGCCGTACTCGCGGGCCGCGTGCATCGCCAGCGAACCCCAGCCGCAGCCCACGTCGAGCAGCCGGTCGCCCGGCCGGAGCGCCAGCTTGCGGCAGACGAGGTCGAGCTTGTCCCGCTGGGCCTCCTCGAGAGTGCCGCCGTCGCTCCAGTAGGCGCACGAGTAGACCATGGACGGGCCGAGGACCTGTTCGTAGAAGCCGTTGCCCACGTCGTAGTGGTGGCTGATGGCCTGTCTGTCCCGGCGCCTGGTGTGCAACGGGCCTCTGCGGCGGCGCACTTCCTCGGGCGGCGGGGGCGGCGGCGGCAGGGCCCCGCCGATCGAGAGCAGCGCGCGGGCGGCGGTGCGCAGTCGCGGGTCGCGCACGGGATGGACGGCGGGAGCGAGATCCTCCTCGCGCTCCCAGATGATGCCGGAGAGGAGATCGAGAGCGGCGTAGAGGTCGCCTTCGACGTCGATCTCACCGGCCACCCAGGCACGGGCCAGCCCGAGCTCGCCGGGCCGCCACAGGAGCCGCCGCAGAGCCCGCCGGTGCCGTACGACGAGCACGGGCGCGCCCGGCGGCCCGGACTCCGAACCGTCCCAGGCCCGCACGCGGACCGGCAGCGGAAAACCGAGCAGTTCTTCGGCAACGGTGGTCAGCCGCAGTGCGGCGTCGGCCATGGCGAACACCTCCGTGACGGTGGGTCCCAGAAATCCACGTTTCTGAGAACAACCCGACCCTTGTGGGTGCTTCCCGTGACACGCAATGCCCAAGCAAAAGGTGTGGTCCGCACACCCATCAGGCCCCATCGGACGCGGTGTTCGAAGGACACGCCCCCCTGCGCCGCCCGGCGCCGGACATGCCGGAGGGCCGCCCGCACCACGGATGGCGGACGGCCCTCAGGGACGGATACCGCGTCAGGAAGCCTTGGCCTTCTCCGGGGCCGGCGTCGCCGCCGTCACCGCCGGAGCGGGCTTGGCCGCCTCGTAGAACTCCTCGCGCGGCGTCTCGATCGCGCCCAGGGACACGACCTCACGCTTGAGGAACATCGCCAGCGTCCAGTCGGCGAAGACACGGATCTTGCGGTTCCAGGTCGGCATCGCCATGCCGTGGTAGCCGCGGTGCATGTACCACGCCAGCCGGCCCTTGAGCTTGATCTTCATCTTGCCCATGACGATCATCGCGACGCCCTTGTGCAGGCCGAGCCCGGCGACCGCACCCTTGTTGGCGTGGCTGTACTCCTTCTGCGGGAAGCCCCGCATACCGGAGATGACGTTGTCACCGAGGATCTTCGCCTGACGCAGCGCGTGCTGAGCGTTCGGCGGGCACCAGGCGTTCTCCACGCCGGCCTTGCGGGCCGCCATGTCCGGCACCTGGGCGTTGTCGCCCGCGGCCCAGATGTAGTCGGTGCCCTGCACCTGGAGGGTGGTGGCGGTGTCGACGTGACCGCGGGGGCCGAGCGGGAGGCCGTAGCGCGCGAGCGCCGGGTTCGGCTTCACACCGGCGGTCCACACGATGGTGTTGGAGTCGACCTCGAGGCCGTTCTTCAGCACGACATGGCCGTCCACGCACGAGTCCATCGACGTCGAGAGGTAGATCTCGATGCCGCGGCCCTCGAGGTGCTCCTTGCCGTACTTGCCCAGCTTCGGGCCGACCTCGGGAAGGATCTTGTCCGCCGCGTCGACGAGGATGAACCGCATGTCCTCGCGCTTGACGCTGGCGTAGTACTTGGACGCGTCCCGCGCCAGGTCCTCGACCTCACCGATGGTCTCCGCACCGGCGAAGCCGCCGCCCACGAAGACGAAGGTCAGCGCCCGGCGGCGGACCTCCTCGTCGGTGGTCGAGTCGGCCTTGTCGAGCTGCTCCAGCACGTGGTTGCGCAGGCCGATGGCCTCCTCGATGCCCTTCATGCCGATGCCCTGCTCGGCGAGGCCGGGGATCGGGAAGGTACGGGAGACCGCGCCGAGCGCGACGACCAGGTAGTCGAACGGCAGCTCGTACGCCTCGCCGACGAGCGGCGAGATCGTGGCGACCTTGCGGTCCTGGTCGATGGTCGTGACCCGCCCGGTGAGCACCTCGGCCTTGGGCAGGACGCGTCGCAGCGGGACGACGACATGCCGGGGCGAGATGCTGCCGGCGGCAGCTTCGGGAAGGAAGGGCTGGTACGTCATGTACGAGCGCGGGTCGACGACCGTGACGGTCGCCTCGCCGTAGCGCATCTTCTTCAGAATGCGCCGGGCTGCGTACAGGCCTACGTACCCACCGCCTACTACGAGGATCCGGGGACGCTCCGTGGTGCTCATGCCATCGAGTATCCACCCCCCTCGGAGGGGGTGCTCGTGAGCCCCTTCACAAGGAGTGGACCCACCTCTGCTACACTGCGCGGCCCACGTGATGGAGGTCATGATCCCGACAGGGAACCAGGCCCCCGCCGGAGTCGTTGTTCACCCCCTGTGAGCTGCTCGCTTGAGCGAGCCCCGGGGTGAACCACCATCGCGTCCCAGCCGCCCGGCAGCCGTCCGGAACCGGCGGACCCGAGCCCGGCGGGCCCCCGTCAGGGGGCCTCGCCGACCATTCGGCCCCCTGAAGCGCCCATCAGGGACCATTTCCTTGTGAAGAACTTCACGAAGTTCGTTCGGCGGCGACGGACCAGGCGATCCCGTCCAGGATGTCGTGCTCGCTCACGACCACTTCCCGGGCCCCGATCCGCTCCATGACGGCGAGCAGGACGAGGGCTCCGGCGACGATGACGTCCACCCTCCCCGGGTGCATCACGGGGATCGCCGCCCGCTCGTCGTGGGTGGATTCCAGGAGCCGGCGCGTCACCTCGGCGACCTTCTCGTAGGAGATCCGCGCATGGTGGATCGCCGTGGAGTCGTACGCGTCGAGGCCGAGCGCGATGCCCGCGACGGTGGTCACCGAACCGGCGAGACCGACGAGGGTGCCGGCGCCCCTCAGCGGGACGGTCAGCTCCGCGAGGTCGAGCGCCGCCTCGATGTCCGTCCTTATGGCGGCGACCTCGGCGGCGGCCGGCGGATCGCTGCGCACATGGCGTTCGGTCAGCCGTACGCAGCCGATGTCGACGGACCGGGCGGCCTCGACGGCGTGCCGCCCGATGACGAACTCGGTGGACCCGCCGCCGATGTCGACGACCAGGCGCTCCTCGTCGCCGGCGAGCTCCTTGGTGGCGCCGGTGAAGGAGAACTCCGCCTCCTGGTCACCGGTGATCACCTCGGGCTCGACGCCGAGGATGTCGAGGACGCCCCGGACGAAGTCGTCCCGGTTCTCGGCGTCCCGGGAGGCGGAGGTGGCGACGAAGCGTACCCTCTGCGCGCCGTGCTCCTTGATGATGTCCGCGTACTCGCGGCAGGCCGCGAAGGTGCGCTCCAGTGCCTCGGGGGCGAGCCGGCCGGTGCGGTCGACGCCCTGGCCGAGGCGGACGATGGTCATCCGGCGGTCGAGGTCCACGAGTTCGCCCGTGGCCGGGTCCGCGTCGGCGACGAGCAGGCGGATCGAGTTCGTGCCGCAGTCGACGGCGGCGACCCTCGTCATGCCGGACCGTCCGTGTCGCCGGCGCCGGCCGCTGTGTCCGCCGCCGTGCCCGCGGCCGCCGTATCCGGCTCGTCCGCGATCCCCGCGGAGACGCACGGGCCCTTGCGCCACCACTCCGGCAGCATCGCGATCGCCTCGTCGCCCAGCGGGTTGACCCCCGGGCCCGCCGCGAGCGAGTGGCCCACCAGGACGTGCAGGCACTTCACCCGGTCCGGCATACCGCCCGCGCTCGGGAAGTTCGCCAGGACCTCGATGGCGTCACGGCGCGCGATGTAGTCCTCGTGGGCCGCCCGGTAGGCCGCCGCCAGTTCGGGATCCGTGGCGAGGCGCTCGGTCATCTCCTTCATCACGCCGTTCGCCTCCAGCGTGCCGATCGCCGACGCCGCCCTCGGGCAGGTCAGGTAGTACAGCGTCGGGAACGGGGTGCCGTCCGGAAGCCGGGGCGCCGTCTCGACGACATCGGGCTGCCCGCAGGGACAGCGGTGCGCGATGGCGCGCAGTCCGCGCGGCGGACGCCCGAGCTGCTCCTTGAACGCGGCGATGTCCGCGTCGGTGGGCTCGGTCGGATCGGTGTGGGGAGGAGGGGTTTCCATGCCTGCCTTGGCTCTACGGTTCTACGGTTCTACTGGCGTGCGGTGCCGTCTACCGGCGGTCGGCGGTGTCGACGCCGTCCCAGACGTTGGAGTACCAGGGACGGTCGGCCGCCCCCTCCTCCGTACGGCGCTTCTCCGCGACTTCGGGGTCGATCATGGTGTAGCCGGTCTCGCCCGGCATCACGTAGTGCAGATGCTCGCGGGCCAGCCGCTTGATGTACATGTCGTCCTGGAGGCGCGCCTTCTCGTCGCGCAGCTCCTCGACCTGCTGCTCCGCCTCGGCCATCCGGCGCCTCTGCTCGGCCATGTCGGAACGCTGGGAGACGTACTGCCGCATGGGATAGGCGAGGGCGACGACGAGGGAACAGACGATCAGGGCGAGGAACGCCGCACGGCCGGTGAGCCGGGAGCGACGGGCCTGCCGCCGGGTCTGGGAGCGGTAGACACGAGCCGCGGTCTGCTCGCCGAGCAGCCGCAGCCTGGTCGCGGTGGAGAACCGATCGCGGTCCTTCGCGGCCATGTCCTGCCTCCCCTGTTACGTGCGCACGTCCCCGGACACGGTACGGGACCGCGGCCGGGGACGTGTGGACGACTTGCTAGCCGCTAGGCCAGGACCTAGCCCTTGAAGCGGGGGAAGGCGCTGCGGCCGGCGTACACCGCGGCGTCGTCGAGGATCTCCTCGATGCGCAGCAGCTGGTTGTACTTGGCGACGCGCTCGGAGCGGGCCGGGGCGCCGGTCTTGATCTGGCCGCAGTTGGTGGCGACGGCGAGGTCGGCGATGGTGACGTCCTCGGTCTCACCGGAGCGGTGGGACATCATGCACTTGAAGCCGTTGCGCTGGGCCAGCTCGACGGCGTCCAGGGTCTCGGTCAGCGAACCGATCTGGTTGACCTTGACGAGCAGAGCGTTGGCCGAGCCCTCCTCGATACCGCGGGCGAGGCGCTCGGGGTTGGTGACGAACAGGTCGTCGCCGACGATCTGGACCTTGCTGCCCAGCTTGTCGTGCAGGACCTTCCAGCCCGCCCAGTCGTCCTCGAACAGCGGGTCCTCGATGGAGACCAGCGGGTAGGAGGCGACGAGCTCCTCGTAGTACTCGGTCATCTCGGCGGCCGAGCGGGACTTGCCCTCGAACTCGTACGTGCCGTCCTTGTAGAACTCGGACGCGGCGACGTCGAGCGCGAGCGCGATGTCCTTGCCGGGGGCGTAGCCGGCTTCCTTGATGGCCTCGAGGATCAGGTCCAGCGCGGCGCGGTTGGAGTCGAGGTTCGGCGCGAAGCCGCCCTCGTCGCCGAGACCGGTCGACAGACCCTTGGTCTTCAGCACCTTCTTCAGGGTGTGGTAGACCTCGGCGCCCCAGCGCAGGGCCTCGGAGAAGGACTCCGCGCCGATCGGTGCGATCATGAACTCCTGGATGTCCACGTTGGAGTCGGCGTGCGAGCCGCCGTTCAGGATGTTCATCATCGGAACGGGCAGCAGGTGCGCGTTCGGGCCGCCCAGGTAGCGGAAGAGCGGCAGGTCGGAGGCCTCGGAGGCGGCGTGGGCCACGGCGAGCGAGACGCCGAGGATGGCGTTGGCGCCGAGCGAGGACTTGTCCGGGGTGGCGTCCAGGTCGAACATCGCCTGGTCGATCAGGCGCTGCTCGGTGGCGTCGTAGCCGACGAGCTCCGGGCCGATCTGCTCGATGACGGCGAGGACGGCCTTCTCGACACCCTTGCCCTGGTAGCGGTTCTGGTCACCGTCGCGGAGCTCGAGAGCCTCGAACGCACCGGTGGATGCGCCGGACGGAACTGCAGCACGACCCGTGCTGCCGTCGTCGAGGCCAACCTCGACCTCGACCGTGGGGTTGCCTCGGGAGTCCAGGATTTCCCGGGCTACGACGACGTCGATGGACGGCACGAGCATCTCCTTCTGGGATGTGACGCTTGGAGTGCAGGGTCTCATTGGCCTTGCGGCACGAGCCTAACCGGCGGCGGGGCATCAGCCGCCCGATGCCCGCCTCCTGGGACGAAAAAGGGCATGAACAGCGGGTGCTGGGGACAAAACGCCCCCAATCTACCCATGGGTAACAGAGAGAACCCCGGCCCGGCGCGTACGGGGGATGCGCTCCGGACCGGGGTGGTCTGTTTCCCCGGGGGGAGTGTCCGCGAAGCGCCGTCCTCCGCCCGAAGGGCGAACCGGACGAGACCTCGGGGACACCACAGGCGGGCCGGCGCTCGCGCGCCGGCCCGTGCGGGGTCAGCTCAGGTGGAGCTGCTGACCCGGGTGGATCACGTCGGCGTCGGTGACGACGCCCTTGTTCAGGTCGAACAGCTTCTTCCAGCCGCCCTTGACCTTCTCGGCCTTGGCGATCTTACTGAGGGTGTCACCGGCCTTGACCTTGTACTCGCCGTCGCCCTTCTTGAAGGACTTGGCGGCCGGCTTCGAGGACTTCGCCGGGGCGGGGGCCTCGGAGCGCTCGGAGCGGGTGGTCGGGGCCTCGGCGCGCTGCTGCGGCTGGGCTTCCTGCGCGGAGCCGGCGTCGTTGGCGGCGTTGGACAGGTTCACGCCGCAGTTCGGCCATGCACCCTTGCCCTGGCCCGCGAGGACCTTCTCGGCTATCTGGATCTGCTGCGCCTTCGAGGCCTGGTCGGCGGTCGAGGCGAACTGGGTACCGCCGTACGCGGCCCAGGTGGAGGCGGAGAACTGCAGGCCGCCGTAGTACCCGTTACCCGTGTTGATCGACCAGTTGCCGCCGGCCTCGCACTGCGCGACCTGGTCCCACTCGGACGTGGTCGCGGCGGAGGCGGTGGTGGCGCCGAGCAGCGGGGCGGCGACTGCCGCACCGGTGACACCGGCGAGCGTGGCGATACGGGTGGCCTTGGACGGGCGACGGTGCTTGGCCTTGCCGGAAAACAGCATGGAACATCTCTCTCACCGACGCCTACGAGGTGAGCTGTCGGGTTCGGGCCAAGTGAGTTGCCCGGCCGCGCAGTCGTGCGCACGGCTCCACCCCAAGCCGGTACCCGCAGTTCATCCTCAACTGCCGGGGCCGGCGCTTACCTTGGTTCCCCCGCTCCTGCCTACGGCGCATACGCGTCGACTACTCCCCCCGACCGACGGCAGGATTCGGCGTGACGGTCAGCGGTGCCCGCGATGGCGAACGGTTCAGACCGTAAACACAGAGCTCCCCGATGTTCAAAGACGAACATCGGGGAGAAAACGCCCATCCCGCCCCTCCGGGACCATGCGTTTCTGCAGGTCGAGGGCGGAATGCCCCGTTCCGCCGGGCAAGATGGGCGAGTTGCCGCAAAGAGACCCTTGTCTCAGTTGCACGATTCGGACAAAGGCGCCTGTACTGCCCCTACTTCAGGTCGAGCTCCAGGCTCTGGCCAGGCAGGATCAGGTCGGGGTCGTCACCGACGGTCTCCGCGTTCGCCTTGTAAAGGGAACTCCACCCTCCGGGCAGCTTCTGCGCGGTCGCGATGGCCGACAGGGAGTCGCCGGGGCGGACGGTGTACGAACCGGGCGCGGCCTCCGCGTCGTTCGTCTCGGCCGGCTTGCCGGCCTCATCGGCCGCGCCCTCGCCGTCGCGTGCCGCATCGTCACCTCGCGAGGCGTGACGCCCCGCTTCACGCTCATTGCCCGTATTGCCCGGCTCGGCCGTTCCGGTCGACCCGGTCGCCTCCGGCTCCGTCGGCTCGGCGGCGGGTTCGCCGCGGTGCTTGCCGGTGGCGCTGCCGCTGTCGCCGGTCCCGCTGTTGCCGATGCCCTGTGTCGGCGCCGGGGCGGGCTCGGCCGTCTCGGAGGGCGAGGCGGACTTCGAGGGCGCCAGCGAGGCGAGGGGGTCGTCGGACGTCGCACCCTGCTCCGCGGGGGCCGAGGCGCCCGGGTCGACACCGGCGCCGGTGCCGCCCTGCGTCAGCCCGGCGATGCCCGCGCAGGTCGCCCAGGCTTCGGGGCCCTGGGCCTCCAGGACCTTCTCGGCGACGGCTATCTGCTGGGAGCGGCTGGCGAGGTCGGCGCGGTCCGCGTAGTCCGTGCCGCCGAAGTCCTCCCACGTCTCCTGGGCGATCTGCAGACCGCCGTAGTAGCCGTTGTCCATGTCGGCGCTCCACTGGCCGCCGCTCTCGCAGGCCGCCACGCGGTCCCAGGTGGCGGCGTCGGCGGCGGAGGCCGAACCCGCACCGAGAAGGGGGATCGCGATGGCCGATCCCGTCACCCCTGCCGCGACAACGATGGCCGGAGCCTGACGGGGACGACGGTGACGACCTTGGCCGGAAAGCATGCGGGTGCCCTTCGAGTGACTACAGAACAACTGATGTCTTCTGAGACGACCGTGAAAGTAGCCGGATTCGATCGTGTGTCACAAGTCGATGCAGCGGAGATCACGTGAAAGTCACAGTCTTGACGGGTCGTCAGCTGCGTCCAGGTGTGAACTCAACGGGCAGGCTTCGCAATCCACGCATAATGAGACCTCCGCGCCAGCGCAAATCGGCCGGATCGCCCGCAAGCCGCAAGTCCGGCATTCTCCGGAGCAGCGTGGCGATCGCGGTCTGTCCCTCCAGCCGGGCCAGCGGTGCGCCGAGGCAGTAGTGGATGCCGTGCCCGTAACCGAGGTGCTGGTTGTCGCGCCGGGAGAGGTCGAGCGCGTCGGGGTCCGTGAACCGCTCCGGGTCCCGGTCGGCGGCCGCGAGCACCACGAGCACCGGGTCGCCCGAGGCGATCTCCTGGCCGCCGATGACGAGGGACTCCGTGGCGAAGCGCCAGGTGGCGAGCTCCACGGGGCCGTCGTAGCGCAGGAGTTCCTCCACGCCGGTCTCCAGCAGCGCGCTCTCCCCGGCGGCGAGGGAGGCCTGCAGCCGCTCGCGCTGCTCCGGGTGGCGCAGCAGCGCGTACACACCGTTCCCGATGAGGTTCACCGTCGTCTCGAAACCGGCGAACAGCAGGATGAAGGCCATCGCGGCGGCCTCGTTCTCGGTGAGGTGCTCGCCGTGGTCGCTCGCCCGGATCAGCCCGGAGATCAGATCGTCGCCGGGATCCTCACGCTTGCGGTGGATCAGCTCGGCGAGATACCCCCGCATCTTCTTCACCGACCGCGCGACACCTCCGCGCGGGCCGCCGCCGTGACGGATCATCATGCCCGCCCAGTCCCGGAAGTCGTCCTGGTCCTCCGGCGGGACACCGAGCAGATCGCAGATGGCGTAGATGGGGAGCGGAAAGGCGAACTCGTGGATGAGGTCCGCCTCTCCCTTTTCCACGAAGCCGTCGATGAGCTGATCGGTCAACTGTTGAACACGCGGGACGAATTCGGCGACCCGCCGCGGGGTGAACGCCTTGGAGACGAGCCGCCGCAGCCGGGTGTGGTCGGGCGGGTCGATATTGAGCAGATGCGTCATCAGCTCGGCCTTGCGCTCGCCGGGAATTCCCGTCTTCCCCTTCGCGTGCGCGGGCTCGTCGTGGTGCGCGGGATTCTTCGACAGGCGCTGGTCGGCGAGCGCCTGCTTGGCGTCGGCGTACCGGGTCACGAGCCACGCCTCCACCCCGCTGGGCAGCCGGGTGCGGTGCACGGGCGCGTGCTCGCGGAGCCAGGCGTACGCGGGATAGGGGTCGGTGGCGAACTCCCAGGTGAACAGCTCGGGCCGGTCGGTCACCGCTCGACGGCCTTGATCTCGTCCCGGTAGACGCGGGCGGCGGCACGCAGCGCCGCCTCCGGGTCGACCCCGGCCGCCTCGGCGCGGACGGCCGCGGCCAGCAGCTCGTAGCCGATTCCCTCGCCGGACGGGAGCGGCACGTCGAGCCCCGCCGTACGCACCCGGGACGCCAGCTTGGCCGCGAGCGCCAGGCCCGGCTGGCCGAGCGGCACGCCATCGGTCACCGAGTCGCGCTGCTTCTCGATCGCCTTCGTGCGGAGCCAGTGCTCCTTCACGTCCTCCGGGGTCTCGGCCTTCTCGTCGCCGAAGACATGCGGATGCCGGTGGATCAGCTTCTCGACGATCGTGCCCGCGACATCGTCGATCGAGAACGGCTCGGCGCCGTCCTCCTCGCGGCCCTCCTGCGCGATGCGCGCGTGGAAGATCACCTGGAGCAGGACGTCCCCGAGCTCCTCACGCAGCTCGTCCCGGTCCCCCTCCTCGATCGCCTCGACGAGTTCGTACGCCTCCTCGATCCCGTACTTCGCGAGACCGCGGTGGGTCTGCTGCGACGACCACGGGCACTCGATACGGATGCGGTCCATGACCTGCACCAGATCGAGCAGCCGCGCGCCCGGGAGGTCGTACGAGCCGGGCAGCAGCTCCAGGTCCGGCATCTGCACCCGGCCCGAGCCGGCGAGCCGGGCGAGCCCGTCGGTCAGCGTCTGATCACCCTCACCGGAAGGCACGACCACGACGGTGGCGCCGCCCTCGCAGGCGGCGAGGAGTTCCTCGGCGCTCGGCGCGGCGATCTCCACGGCGACACCGGCCTCGCGGAGGTAGGGCAGCTGCGGGTGCGAGGCATCGGCGCACAGCACCCGGTCGGCCGCCTGCAGCGTCTGCCAGGCGGGCCAGGACAGCAGTCCGGGGGCGACGCGATGGCTGGCGGTGAGCAGAACGATGCGGCCGGGAGAAGGGGTGTGTGTGGTCACCCCTCGAACCTACCCCGCGCTACGCACCCGTCTCGACGGGCTCCTGCGCCTTGGTGACCTGGGCGATCCAGGGCGCCTTGTAGTCGCCGAGTTCGAGCTTCTTGTTGTCCCAGACACCGAAGCGCGGGTTGACGTCGATGTCGAGCTCGGTGGCGGCGGCCGTGAAGGCGTCGTTCAGCTTCTGCTGGCCCTCGGGGGTGTTGCCGGCGCCGAGCGAGGCGGCGAGCTTGCTGACGAGGAGGTCGCGGCGGACGACGTCGTCCAGCTGTCCCGGAGCGACACCGCGCTGCTGGAGATACATGGCGGCGAGCTGCTCCTCCCCACCGGACTGCTGCACGAGGGCGGCCCGCCCGTCCTGGATCTCCTTGCGGCTGACCCGCACCCCGGCGTCCTTCGCGGCACGCTCGACGACCTGCTCGACGATGAGGTCGTAGAGCTTGGCCCGGCTGAGCTGCCCGCTCTCCTTGATGAGCTGGGCGGACTGCGGGGAACTCTGCTGCGCGGTGCGGACGTCCTTCACCTTCGCCTGGACGGTGGACACGTCGATCCGCTCCCCACCGACGACGGCGGCGGCGCCGGGGTGAGCCTCGTTCCCGCAGCCGGCAAGGAGCGGCGCGGCGACGAGAAGCGCGGCGGAGACGGTGATCGCGGTACGACGACGGCGGTGCAAGGGAGCCTCCCGGCGTGATTGTGCGGCGGTGCACAAAGTCCTGCGGTGATCGATGGTAGGCAGTCCAGGGGGTCTGGGCCACTGGTTCGACCAACGATTCGGTGGCGGATCCGGGTGCGTCATGCGCGCGGATCACAAGAACCGGCGGGCCGCGCTGCCCGGGGACGTACCACCCGGCCGGGGGTCAGGCCCGGTATGGCTCGAATGCGGGGTCCCGCCTCTACGACGACCGTGGGCCACGCCTCGGGCTCACCGACCGCGATGAGGACCGGCCCGATGCAGCTGTCAGCGCGGACGCGGCCGGTCCGCCGGCATCACCTACGACCGCTTCTTCTTCAGCCGATCCTGGAGAGCGGACCGGAAGGCTTCGAACCGGGCCTCGTCGGGATCGACGAACTCCAGGATGTCCAGCGCCGTCTCGACGTCCCCTGACACCGCTTCGTGGTAGAGCAGCCAGATGCCCTCCCGCGCCCCCGCGCAACACTCCTCCTCGAGATCGGGAGAGCCGGCCTCCGCCTCACTGCGGTGCGACTCCCCCGTCACCAGTCGCCAGAGCACCGTCAGGAAGTGGCTTCTGACGAAAGCAGGCAGGTCCTCTTCCTGGAGCGCCGCCAGGATCACCGGGACCGCGTGCGGTGCCACCTGGAAGAGCATCGACTGCTCTTCCAGGTGGCCGTCCAGCCTGTGGCCCACGGTCTCCTCGATCGTTCTGGCTTCGAGGAGCCTGGAGAAGGTCTCCGGAAGGTGCGCGCCCGACTCTCTGCACCCGCATCGCAGAGCCGCCCAGTCGTGACGCTCCAGTTCGAACCGCGACGCCCTCATCAGTTGCCGATCATCCAAGGACCCTTGGGGTCGTAGAGGACTCCGGGAACGAAATTCTCCGGGGGATAATTGCCCTGACAGACCACGCAGATCTCCTTCTCCTGCAAGACCTTCCCCATTCCGTCCTCGACGTCCTCCCTGCGGACTGCCCGGGTGAAGGTGACATCGTCCGCGTCCCAACCCGTGTGCTCGAGGATATTCGGCTCGGCGCAGCTTCCATTGCCCGAGCAGCCAACGGCGATGTCACCGTTCTTCTTGTTCACGGCAGCGGTGTACGTGCGGCTCTTTGCCTTGCCCGTCGCCGCGCGGGCGGCCTCGTCGCGCAGACCGGTGGCTTCGGAGATCCGGTCGTCCATGTTCCAGTTGCCCTGGGCACGGTGAACGGTGATGGTGGGCTTGAACGAGCCCTTCGCGCCTCGCGTCCCCTTGCCCGCGGCGCAGTTGTGAACCAGGACCGGCGCATCGCCCGCCGCCACGTAGTACGTGTGCGCCGTATCAACCGTCAGGTTGTAGACCGCCGCCTGCTGCGTCCACGCCTGGACCGCGTCCACCTGGACCCACGAGCCCGCGCCCGTCTGGAGCCACTGGCCCGGCTTCAGTTCGCCGGCCTTCAGCCACTTCTTCAGGGACGGGACCCAGAACGGGTGGCCCGCCGTGGCCGTGATCGTGTCCGTCGCCTCGCCCTTGTCGCCGTCCGTGTCGACGGTGAGCTTGACGAGCTTCTTGAGGCCCTTGCCCTTGATCGTGTCCGTGACCTCTTGCTTCGAGGTCTCCCCCGTCGTCGGGTCCGTCGCGAGAACCGACTCCCCGGGCTTGATCTCCTCGATCGGCTTACGGGTGCCGTCGGCCATCACCACCTTCGTGCCCGCGGTGAAGCTGTTGCCCGCGGCCAGCGACGCGACATCCGCGGCCGTGCTCGCGCACTCGACCGCCGTCTCGACCTTGTCGACCGTCTCCTCGATGCGGTTCGCGGCCTTGCCGATGTCGTCCGCGTACTTCGCCGCCTTCGACATCATCCGGCCGGCCTTCGCCGCCCGGACCAGGCCCGCGCCCGCGCCGCCGAGTGCCAGGCCCGCCACCGTCGCGACCGCCCAGGCGCAGGCCTCCATGTCGCCCTTGGTGACGCAGTTCTTGATGTCGTTGAAGCCCGTGACCTCGCCGACCACGTTGCCGACGGTCTTCACGCCCTCCCAGACCGCGCCCCAGTCCACCGCGTTGGTGACCGTCTCCACCACGCTGCCGACCTGCTCGACCACCGCGTCGCGGATCGCGTTCGTCACCTTCGCGACGTCCGCGATCACGTCACGCGTCGCGCTGACCAGGATCGCCGGGAGGTTCGGGTCCGCCGTGACGATCGCCTTGGCGACCGCCAGCAGCGGCTTCGTCGCGGCGACGATCTCCGGGATCGGGTTGTGCTTGGCGACGTAGGACGCCGCCGCCTTGGCCTTCTGGGTGACGTAGACCTTGGCCTGGTACGCCGCTTGTCGGGCCTGTGCGGCCTTTTCTCGGGCCCATTGGGTGAAGCCGGTCTTCTGGCCGACCCACTTCGCCGCCTTGACCACATGGTCGACGACCGTCTTGAGGCCCGACTTCCGGTAGGCCCAGCTCGCGGCCTTGCCGATGAAGCTGAGGGTGTTCCTCAGGGCCGCGCCCGGGTGGCGGACGGCGTAGACCACGGCGTTCTTGACCGCACGCGCGCCCTTGTAGACGTAGCTCGCGCCCTGGGATGCCTTCTTGGCGACCCAGTTGCCTGCCTTCTTGCACCAGCCGCAGCTCGGCCAGTGGCCGTCCGGGTCCGCGTAGTCCATCGGTGAACCGGCGCCGTACGTGTACCGGTTGGCGAGGATCGAGGCGCCCGAGGCGTAGGTGTAGGAGTCGCGCGAGTCGAAGGCTCCCGTGCCCGGGTCGTACCACCGCGCGCCCATGTTCACCTGGTCGGTGTCGGGGTCGGTGTAGTCGCCCTGGTAGCCCGCGTTGCCGGTGACGTCGCCGGTGCCCAGCGTCTGGCCGAAGGGGTCGTACGCCGTCGACTGGGTCAGCGAGGCCGCCGCGCCGTTCGTCGGGGACATGTCGCCGACGACGTCGCCGTGCTTGTCGGTGACCGACAACTGCGCCGGGCCGGTGCCCTCCGCGACCGACAAGAGCTCGTCCGCCGCGCCGCGGCCGTAGGTGGAGGAGTTGTCCTTCACCGGGTCCGGGGAGAGCCCCGCGTAGCTGAAGTCCGTGCCGTTGCGGGATGCCACCCGGTCCAGGGAGTCGTAGGTGTACTGCGTCTCCGACTCGCCCGCCTTGGTCATGCGGTCGAAGGCGTCGAAGGTGAAGTTCTCCGTCAGACCCGAGCTGGTGCGGCTCGACAGCGTGCCGCGGGGGGTGTGGTCGTAGGTGTAGTCCCCGTCGGACAGCAGCCGGTTGCGCTCGTCGAACGTCGACGTCTTGGCACCGTTCCTGACCCGGTTGCCGCTGTCGTCCCACTCGTACTGCGTCGTCCGACCGTCGCCCGTCCAGGACGTGAGGCGGCCGGCGTCGTCGTAGTCGTAGGTGTTCTCACCGGCCTTGGTGGTCCCGACCGTTGTCTTCGACGTCATGTGGTCGTCGTTGTCGTAGCCGTAGTCGGTGGCGGCGACGGTGCCCCCGCCGCTGTTCTTCACGGTGTCGGTGTCGAGCCGGCCCAGATCGTCGTAGGTGAACGAACGGGACTGGCCCGCAGCGTAGTTGACCTGCTTGATCGCACCCGCGTTGTCGTAGCCGTAGTTCTGCGCCACCCCGGTGAGCGGGTCCGTCGCCGTCTTCAGCTGCTGCTTGACGTAGCTGAAGCTCGCCGTGCCCGAAGCGTCGGTGCGGGACACGAGCTGGCCGTCGTTGTTGTACTCGTACTCGGCCTTGCCGGAGGGGCCGTCCGCCTTCAGCAGCGCACCGCGGTCGTTGTACTCGTAGCTGTTGTCGCCCTTCGGGGACGATGCCTTGGTGAGCCGTCCGGCCGAGTCGTACCGGAACGTCTTCTCCGGCGTCGCGACCTCGGCACCCGAACCCGTCTCGCGGACCAGCTCGCCGGCCTTGCCGTACTCACGCTCGCGGACCACACCGCCCGGCGCCGTCAGCTTCACAGCCTGGCCGAGTTTGTCGTACGCCGTCGTCCAGGTGCGGGCGTCGAGCGAGGGGTCCCGGGCGGTTGAGGGCTCGATCACCGACTCGGACAGGCCCAGGGTGTTGACCGTGTAGATCGTCTTGTTGCCACGGCCGTCGGTGTAGCGCGTGCGGTTGCCCAGCGCGTCGTACCCGAAGGAAGTGGTGATCGACTTGGTCGCCGAGACCGGTTCGGTCTGACCGGTCAGCCGGTTCAGTCCGTCGTACGCGAAGGTCGTGACTCGGTTCAGCGGGTCCGTCGACGAGGTGAGGTTGCCGGCGTTGTCGTAGCCGTAACGCACCTTGCGCAGCTGGCCGTCGGTCGCGTCCAGGTCCGCGTCCTCGATCAGCCGGCCGAGGCGGTCGTACAGCTTGGCGGAGGTGCGGCCGAGGCCGTCGGTCTCGCGCACGGTGCGACCGGACATGTCGTAGCCGAGCTGGCTGACGACACCGGACGGGTCGACCATCCGCGTCATCTGCCCGAGCGAGTCGTAGGTGAAGACGCCGGTACCGCCGCCGGGGGCGGTCTGCTTCACGACGTTGCCCGCGTCGTCGTACTCGTTGCGGGTGGTGAAGGCGCCGGGTACCGGCTTGCGCTCGATCCGGGTGCTGGTGACCGGGCGGTCGAGGTCGTCGTAGGTGGACTCGGCGCGCGACCCGTTGGGGTCGGTGACCGTGAGCACCTGGCCGGTACGCGTGTAGGTGTACTTCCACTGGGCGCGGTCGTCACCGGTGCCGACCGGGACGTCCTTGACCGTCATCCGGTTCTGGCGGTCGTAGGTGAACTTGGTGACGCGGCCCAGCGGGTCGGTCGCCTCCACCACATTGCCCAGAGCGTCGTACGTGTTGCTGGTGCTCGGCGTGACGGGCACGGCCGAACCGGGGGGCGTGTACGACGGTGCGGTGCTGGTGACCGGGCGGCCGAGGGTGTCGTACGTGGTGCGGTTGGTGTTGCCGAGCGCGTCCACGGACTCGGTCACGGCACCGAAGGTGTCGTAGCCGGTGTAGGTCGTGGGGCGCGAGGCGATCGGCGCGGAACCGTTCGACTCGGTCTGAACGGTGGGCGCGGTGACCGACAGGGGCCGCCCGAGCTCGTCGAAGGCGTAGTCCGTGCGGTTGCCCGCCGGGTCCGTCTTCGCCTTGATCAGACCGCGCTGGTCGTACTCGTACGACGTGGTGCGGGAGTCGGAGCCGTTCTCGACGATCTCCTGCTTGGCGTTGCCCGCGTCGTCGTAGACGTAGCGGACGGTCTCCGCGGTGGCGCTGGTCGGCCACGGCACGTTGGAGGGCTGGCCGCTGGTGGCCGTGGTCTCGACGTTGCCGGCCAGGTCGTAGGTGTAGGTGGTGCGGCGGGCGAGCCCGGTCGGGTCCGTGACCTCGGTCTTCTGGCGGCCGACCGCGTCGTAGGTGTACTGCGTGACGAGCTTGCCGTTGTCACCGGTCTCGGTGAGGACGTTGCCCGCGCCGTCGTACGTGTTGGACTCGATCAGGATGTCGCGCTTGGTGCCGTCCGGGTTGCGGAAGTCCTTCAGCGTGATCGACTTGATGAGGTCGTCGCCGTAGTACTGGTAGTTCAGCGTCCGGCCCATGGAGTCGGTGTGCCGGGCGACACGGCCGCCCATGTCGTACGCGTACGACTGGAGGACCGTGTAGTCGTCGTCGCCTCCGTCGTCCTCCCAGTCGTGGAGCCGCGACTCGGCCATCATGTTCCGCGCGGTGTACAGGTAGGAGAACTTGTTGCCGTTGGCGTCCACCATCGACGTCTTGTTGCCGAGGGCGTCGTAGGTGTAGGTCGTCTCGTTGCCCGCGGCGTCGACCGCCTTCTCCGGGCGGCCGTGGTCGTCCATCTCGAAGGTCATGACCCGGGTGGCGTCGCCGCCCAGCGGATCGCTGACCTCCGTGCGCACCACGTTGCCGTCGGCGTCGTAGGCGCTGACGGTCTTCTGCTGGTGCTTGCCGAGGGTGACCACATTGGTCACCGCCGGGTCGGTGGTGGAGACGACGCGGGAGAGTTTGTCGTAGGTGTACGTCGTGGTGACACCCGCCGGCTGCGCGTCCGAGACGGCCGTCTCGGTGAGCTTGCGACCGAGCGTGTCGTAGGTGAACTTGACCACGGCGCCCGACGGTTGGGTCACCTGTGCCAGGTCGCCGCTGGTGAAGTACTGGTAGCGGGTGACCTTGTTGCGCGGGTCGGTCGTCGTGAGCGGCAGTCCGGTGGGGGTGTTGCCGCCGCCCACGGCCTGCTCGGCTCCGGTGGTGTAGGTGTGCTTGACGGTGCCGTTGTCGGGCGCGGTCTGGAGGGTGAGCGCACCGGCGGTGTTGTACTGGTACTGCGTGCGGAAGCGGTTGTCCGTCGGGCCCGACGAGCGTCCGTCGCGGGTCTCGGTCGGCTGGTCGCCCCGCAGATCGAAGTCGCCCGCCGCCGCCGGATACGTGGTGTACGCCGTCTGGCAGTCGTCCTTGGCCCGGCACGTCTTCCTGCTGGTGACATTGCCGCGGTTGTCGTACCCGAGGGTGACCTTGTCGCCGTTCTCGCTGACGATCCCGGTCTGGTAACCGTTGTCGTCGTACTCGAACAGCCTGATCGCCACACCGTCGACGGGGTGCCGGATGAAGTCCGGCTCGCCCCCGCCGTCGCCGGGCGGATTGGTGCAGAAGGCCGGGTCGCCCGGGTCGGGCTGGGTACAGATCTGCTCGGGCGGATCGGTGCCGGACGGGGTCGGCGACGGGGTGGCGGGCTCGCGCGCGCCGAGCGCCATCGGCTCGCCCAGTCGCAGCATGCGCGCCGTCATACCGTCGTACTCGTAGAAGTACGGGGCGTCCAGCGGGTCGTGGACCTCGACCGTGCGACGCAGATCCTTGTCGTTGCCGAAGACCGCGGGGGTGCCGATCTTCCAGGTGCCGCCGTTGCGGTCGGTGTACTCCTCGACACGATCGCGGGAGGTGTCGTACTGCACCTCGGAAGCGATGCGGCCGGACGGCAAGGTCGTCTTCGTCAGCACGGCCGAGGCGCGGTTGCCCTCGCGGTAGTGGCCGGCGACGGCCGCGGTGCCGAGGGGGTGGTGGTAGACGGCGACATCGTCGATGGTGCCGGCGAAGGACTTGCCGACGGTGGCGCCCCAACCCGGCCAGGAGGCGGGCGTGGTCGCGTTCGCCGCGCCGATCTGGTTGTACGTCAGATCGCCCTGGACCAGCTGCTTTCCGGTGGTGGTTCCGGACAGCTTGCCGTCCAGGTACAGGGTCTGTGTGGAGCCGGACGCCGACAGCACGGCATGGTGCCACTTGCCGTCGTTGACGTACTTGGTGATGTCGGTGATCGGGGCGACGGTGCCGGTCGAGAACTGGCCGCGCAACAGGCCGTCCGTGCCGACGTACAGCATCGGGACACCGGTGGTCGGCGTCGTGCCCCATGCCTTGTTCTGGTAGCCGACGAGCGGTCCGCCGACGCCGCCCGGGAAGGTCTTGAACCACACCTCGACCGCCGCGTCACGGCTCTTCTTCAGGGTGCCGGTGGGCAGGTCGACGCGTGAGGTGGAGCCGTTGAAGCCGGCGGCAGTGCCGGGATCGCCGGTGATGGCGCCGGCCGCACCCAGGCTGACGTTGGTGTAGGTGCCGCGGTCCTTGCCGAGGTTGGCCTCGATGGTGCTGTTCGCCGCCGCGCCCTCCGCCTCGCCGAGCCGCCAGTACGACTGGGGGCGGGAGTCGAGGACGGTGGTGCCGTAGTGGCTGCCGGTGCCGTGGGTGTACTGGGTGCAGCCGCCCTCGGGGTCGCAGACCTTGTCCAGCAGATCGCCGGTGTAAGTGTACGTCCAGCTCAGCGGGGCTCCGTTGACGGCGTTCGTGGACACCTTGGTGACGTGCGCGCCGGTCCAGGTGAAGGTCAGCGAGCGGCCGCTGCGGGCGTGCAGCGCGGTCGAGAGCTTGCCACTGGAGTAGGTGTAGGTGACGACGTTGGAGGACTTGTCCGTGATCCTCGTCAGCAGGCCGCTCGTGCTGAAGTCGTAGGTCGTACCTGACTTGTCCTGGAGCTTGTAGGTGCTGGTGGTCGCGTCGTACGTCAGTTTGGCGAAGCGGCCCGGCGGCGGCGCGAAGGTGCCGTCCGAGTTCTTGCCGAAGCGGACGTCCTGGCCGTCCGGGTAGCGGATGAGGACATTGCCGGTTCCGTCGTCGTCCGCGGTCAGCCGCATGTCGTAGCGGGTGGACCAGCCGGCACCGAAGGCGAGGTCACGGCGCGGGTCGAGGCTGTTGTACGTCCGCACGAGGGTCAGCTCGGGGCCCACGTTGGTGACCGACGCGTCGATGGCCGCGCTGGTGAAGTTGCCGACGTTGGGGTCGAACTCCTTGCCCTGCGCCTCGGAGAGGCGGGAGGTGATCTCGGGCTGGGGGACGGCCGCCACCAGGGCGATCTGCGCGGTCGGCACCTCGTTGGAGGCGTCCTTCACGAAGCCGCGCCACAGATAGGTCTTGCCCCACTTCAGCCGCCCGGCCGGGACCGGATAAGCCGAAGCCGTCTGATAGGCGGAGGTGGTGCAGCCGGTCGGCTTGCCGTCCTTGTCCGACTCACAGATCTCGTACTTGTACTGGAGCTGCGACCCGGCCGGCGCGTCGATGTCGACACCGGCCGCCCAGAGCTGCGGCGTGAGCGTCTGCGCCTGGTAACCGTTGGGCGGGAACTGCTCCTTGACCACCGGAGCGATGTCGAAGACCTGGAGCGTGAGGCGGCCCGGAGGCACCTGCTCGTCGGTGAAGACCTTGCCGCCCTGGCGCACCATCGTGAAGTCGAGCATGTAGGTGCCCGGCGGCAGCGCCTTGATCGTGGCGTCGAGGGTCGCCTTCGCCCCGTGGGCGAGGTTGCCGGGGAGACTGCCCGCGCGCTGCTGGGTGACCAGCTTGCCCTTGGAGTTGTAGGCCCGGTAGGCGAGGTAGTACGTGCCCGGCGTCCAGGTCTCCGCGCCCTTGTTGGTGACCGTGACCTTGACCTTGCCGGCCTGGTTCTGGAGGACCGGCGGGTCGGGGACGGGCTTGGGGAAGGAGTAGGAGGCGCTGTACGGCGAGTGCGTGACGAACAGCTTCGGCGGGTTGGCCGTGGAGTGACCTGTGAACTTCTTGAACGCGAGCGAGTCGGAGGCCGAAGCACGCAGGGACAGACCGTAGTTGGGCTGCGTGCCGTCCACCCAGCGCTGCACCAGGTCACGGCCGCCCTTGCCGAGGTCGTACAGCTCACCGGCGGCCGGGCACGCGGACTGCGACTGGCCGAAGCCGATGTGGCCGTACGCGTAGGACTTCGAGGCGAGCGAACCGCCGACCGACGGGCCCGGGTAGGAGGTGCCGGTCCCGGCCGTCCAGGACTCGGTCACCGGATGCACGGAGACGGCCCGCGGCTTGCAGGAGGCCGAGTCGAAGTTCACGACCTGGAGCTGCGCACCGAAGATGCGGTGGCGCCGCAGCTCCTCGTCGAGCCCCGGGAAACCGAGGAACGAGTACGTGGCGCCGTTCGGGCCCTTGCCGACCTGGAGCTCGCTGGAACCGACGACCGAGGCGCCGCCGTTCCTGACATACATCGAGGTGGAGGCCGCGGTGGTGTCGACAGAGGGGTCGATACGGACCGGGAAGGCGCGGCCGGGGTCGGAGAGCCAGTCGGCGTCGGCGGTCACCTTCAGGGCCTGGCCGCCGCCCTGCTGGATCAGTTCGTAGCGGACGGCGTGCGAGACGGCGCCCTTGGCGTCCTCCATGAAACCGGCCGGGATGACGGCCTTGGTACGGCCCTCGGTGTCCGCCAGCACGATCGTTCCGCCGACGGCACGGGCGGTGAGACCGGTGAGCGTGAGCGGGAAGACGAAGCCGGCGGGGGCGGTCGCCGAGCGCAGGACGAGGGTCTCCTTGACCCCGCCCGCCTGCGAGTCGAGCCACAGATCGGTGCTCGGCAGGACGCTGTCGTACGCGACGCGGCTCCCCTCGGCGCTGCCCTTGGCCGCGGCCGCTCCGCTCAGTCCGTAGCCGAAGGACTCGCCCGAGGGGAAGGTGACGGCGGCGAGCTGCTGGGCGTCGGCGCGCTCGGAGATGCGCAGGTCCACGGAGTCGGCCGTGTTGACCCAGCCGCCGTTCTGCTCGACCAGGCCGGCGTCGATCGGACGCCACGTGCCGCTGTTGTCGCGGTAGTTGATGGGCGTGGTGGACAGCTCGCTGGTCTGCGTGCCGTCCTGGTTGGCGTAGGTGCGACTGCGCGCGTCGCGCTCGGAGACGATCTCCTGGCTGGTCTTCCGGTCGAAGCCCTTGACCTTCGGCGCGGGCGGCGTGACGACCTCGGCGGTGTTCCGCCCTGCGGCGGGCCGGGCCGACGCCGGGCTCGTCAGCGGGTACTTGGACCGCATCGACTCGGGCGCCTCGGTGTTGCCGGGCCCGCCCGCTTCGTGACTGCGCCCCTCGGCGCTCCCCCAGCGCTGCCCGGGCCCCTTGGCGGCGGCAGGCGCCTCGGGGAAGAGGGGAAAGCCGACACCGGCGACGGCGAGCGAACTCACGGCGATCACCAGGGCGACGGCGACGCCGATGACCTTCGCGACATTGCTGCCGCGCAGCCTGGTCATCAGCAAAGTGCGCGCGTGTCTCCGGTACACCGGCGGTCCCCCCACAGGACAGAAGTCAATGAGCAGTCCGATCCTCACCGCTTTGTGATGACCATGTCGACTGGTTGTGTAGACCATTCACCTGGGCGTTATCTTGTCGTGATCATGAGGCCCGCGATCGCCCGTAATCTTCCGAGTTACCTCGGAGATTTGGTGATGGTGCCTCAAAAACAGTTCACACAGCACTGTTTGACGGATCGACAGTTTGGATTCAGATGACGTTCACCTTGAGACGCAAGCGGAGATCCCTCGCCGCGGCAACCACGGCGGCCGCGGCCGCCCTCCCCCTGCTCGTCGCGATACCGGGCACGGCGCACGCGGACGAATCGGCGACGTGCACACCCAACGGCAAGACGTACGTGGTCAACTCGGTGGGTTCGTTGCTCCAGTACACGATGGCGAATCCGCTGACCGGTTCCACGTTCTCGGGCTACAGCCAGGTCGGCGCGGGCTGGGGGGCCTACGGCAAGGTGCTCGCCGGACCGAAGGGCGAGTTCTACGCCTTCAAGTCGGACGGCACGTACTACGCGCACCGCACGGACAGCGGTACCTGGGACATCAACCCCAAGAAGATCAGTACAGCACTGGGCTGGCTGGGGAACGCCGCCGACCGTGAGCAGGCCACCGTCGACCGTGACGGATGGCTGTGGGTGGCCGACAACCTCGGCCAGCTGTACGCGTACCGGTACGACCCGACGATCGGGACGAGCGGTGGATTGAAGTCGCTCAAGATCCTGGACAAGGGCTGGGACCGCTACAACCTGATCACCGCGGGTGACAAGGGCGTTCTGTACGGGCGTGCCGCGGACGGCCGGCTCTACCGGTCGCGTTACGACGTCACCAGCCAGCGCTGGATCGAGCGCCATGTCCTGGTCGGCTCCGCGTCCTGGGGCAACTTCAAGACCATCACGGCGGGGGGCGGCGACACCCTGGTCACCGTCCAGACCAGCGGTGAAGCGCTGTACTACCGCTACGACGAGAACACCCGCACCTGGCCTGTCGTCGCCAAGCAGGTCGCGGCCGGCGGATGGCAGAACTTCCCCAACGTCACCTCTCGGCCGGACAACTGCAGCCTGGTCGCCCAGCACACGCCGGCCTCACCGTCGGTGCCCATCGAGGACTACAGCCGCGCCTCGGTCCTCGGGTCGTCGGCCGGGGCAGTGGAGTTCGCATACACGCGCCACGACGGAACCCTCTGGCACGGCCGGGTGGCGAACCCCAACAAGATCGACGAAGTGCAGTGGAGCAACATCTCGGGGATGCCGGAGGCCTTCACGGGGGAACCCTCACTCGCCGAGCAGGCCGACGGCCGGGTCACCGTCACCGCGCACAACCTCTCCGGCAGCGTATGGATGCGCAACCAGGCCGCCAGGTCCAGCCCGGAATGGGCGAACTGGAGCGACCAGGCAGGCGCGATGGCCCAGCACCCCGAGACAGTGAGGAGTATCGCGGGGCTGCTCGCCCAGTTCGCCGTCGACGCCGACGGCAAGCCCTGGTACCGCATCCAGACCGCTCCCAACGCCGACTTCATGGGCTGGATGCCGCTCGCCGGCCCACGCCTCACCGGACCCCTGACGGCCGAGACCGTTTACGAAGGCACCCGGCTCTTCGGCAGGAACACCGACGGCACCCTGTCCACCGCCCTGTTCCAGAACGACGGGACCCTGTCGGCCTGGACATCGCTCGGCGACCTCGCGGTCACCGGCACGCCGGCCGTCATCGCCTACCCCGGCGGCGGCGTGCGCGTCTTTGCGACGAGCAGCACGGGCCGTGTCGTGACCACGATCCAGTCCGTCAAGGGAGGGACGTTCAGCGCGTGGGCCGAGGTCGGCACAGTCACCGCGGCAGGCCCGCCCAGCTCGGTGAGCTCCTCCCTGGGCACCACTCAGATCCTGGTCCGCGGTACCGACGGTCGCATCCACCACACCAGCGAGACCGCCCTGCGGTCCGGGGTCTGGGGCCCCTGGACCGATCAGGAGATCTCGATGACGGATCCGACGGCTTTCCGCTACAACGACAGCGGCGGGGACGCGTGGGCCTACTTCTTCCGCACCGCCGACCAAGCGACCCACATCCGCAAGATCGAGCCCACCACCGGCTCCGCCGCGCGCTCGCTGCCCGCCCCGCCCGTGAAATGACCCACCGGACACTCGGACCAGAAGGCCGTTCATGACTCAGAATTCCACGCACAGACCCCGGCGGTGGGCGGCGATCGCCACCGCCGCCGCCGCGCTGCCCCTCCTCATAGCCGTACCCGGCACCGCCCACGCCGCCGACGCCGCCAGCTGCGACGCCAACGGGCCGACGTTCGCCGTGACCGCGGCCGGGGCGTTGCAGCAGTACACGATGAAGACGCCGCTCAGCGGCACGTTCTACGCCGGGCCGACCGGGATCGGGACGGGCTGGAACAACTTCGCCCGCGTCTTCGCCGGGCCCGACGGCTCGTTCTACGGAGTCAAGTCCGACGGCCTCTACTACGGCCACCGCAACGCCGCCGGCACCTGGGACATCGCCCCCAAGAAGGTCAGCAACAGCTTCGGCTTTCTCGCGGGCGCGGCCGATCGCGACCAGGCCACCGTCGACCGCAACGGCTGGTTCTGGGTCGTGGACAACGCCGGCGTGCTGCGCGCGTACAAGTACAACGCCGCTGCGGGCTCGTGGGACGTCAGCGTCAGCAAGGCGCACGACGACGGGTGGAACCGCTACAACCTGATCACCGCTGTCGACGCGGGGGTCTTCTACGGGCGGGCCGCGACGGACGGGAAGCTCTACCGCTCCCGTTACGACATCGCGAGCCAGCGCTGGATCGAGCGGCACGTCCTGGTGAGCACCAGCGACTGGAACCAGTTCAAGTCCCTCTCCTCCAACGGCGGCGACACTCTGGTCGCGACCGTGAAGAGCAGCGGCGAGGCGTACTACTACCGCTTCGACGAGAACACCCGCACCTGGCCGGTCTCCCGGGTCAAGGTGGGCAGCAGCGGCTGGCAGAACTTCCGGGACGTCATGGCCGCGCCCGACAACTGCCGCATCCTGGCGAACCACACGCCGGCCGCGCCCTCGCTCACCCAGGAGTCCTACAGCCGTGGCTCGGTGATGCAGTCCTCCGCCGGTTCGCTGGAGTTCGCGTACACCGACAACATCGGCCGGCTGGTGCACGGCCGGATGGCGGACGCGTCGGACACCGGCAGCGTGCAGTGGACCACCGTCTCGGGCAACGAGGCCTTCACGGGGACGCCCTCGCTCGCCGAACAGGCCGACGGCCGGGTCGTCGTCACCGGACACAACATCTCCGGTGCGACCTCGCAGCTCAACCAGGCCGCCAAGTCGAGTGCCGACTGGGCGCCCTGGATCGATCTGGCCGGCGCGATGACCCAGCACGCGGTGACCGCGAAGACGCCGTCGGGGCTGCTCGTGCAGTTCGCCGCCGACGCGGGCGGCAGACCCTGGTACCGCATCCAGACCGCGGTCAACGGTGATCTGAAGGGCTGGATGCCGCTCGCCGGCTCCGGCTTCGCCGGGTCCTTCACCACGGCGACCGTGCGCGACGGGATCCAGCTCTTCGGCCGGAACGCGTCGGGCGTGCTGAGCACCGCCCTGTTCACGGCGGACGGCACCCTCACCGCCTGGAGCCCGCTCGGCACCCGGGCCGTCACCGGCACGCCGGCCGTGGTCGTCTACCCCGGCTACCGCATCCGCCTCTTCGCCACCGATGTCGATGGCAAGGTCGTCACCACCGCGCAGCCCGCCGAGGGCGGCGCGTACGGCGAGTGGAGTCAGGTCGGCGACCTCACGGTCAAGGGCTCGCCGAGCGCGGTGATCTCTCCCCTGACGGGCCTCACCGAGATCGTGGCGCGCGGAGCGGACGACGACTTCATCCACAACACGGGTGAGACCACGCAGGCCTCGGGTGTCTGGCGCACCTGGAAGCAGGAGAGCTTCGAGACGTCCGCGACCGAGCCGACCGCGCTGACCTACACCAACAGCAACGGGCCTGCCTGGGCGTACTCGTTCCGCACGTCCGACAACCAGACGCGCCTCTACGCCGCGCAGCAGACGTCGGCGTTCAGCGCGCGCTCGCTGCCCGCGCCTCCGGCCGGCTGACAGCGGCACCACCGCGGGGGCGGCCCTTGCGCCGCCCCCGTACGCGCTGTGGCAGGGCTCAGCCCCGCACCCGCTCCGGCTCCCGCTTCCTCTCCCCGTTCGCCGGCTCCGGACGCAGCATGATCGTCCGGGAGACCACGAACGTGATCGGGATGGCCGCCGCCGCCGAGATCAGCGGTGCGTAGTGGGTGGCGAAGTGCAGCACGTCCACCAGGACGTAGACGCCCGTGGTCGTGACCACGAAGTTCGCCGCGTTGGTGAGCGGGAAGAGCAGGAACTTCCGCCAGGTCGGACGGGTCCGGTAGGTGAAGCGCGAGGTCAGGAAGAACGACCCGATCATGCTCAGCAGGAAAGCGATCACATGCGCCGCGACATACGGCAGCCAGGTCAGCAGGATCAGGTACAGGCCGTAGTACGTCCCGGTGTTCACCGCTCCCACCAGGACGAATCTGACCATCTGGCCCCGGACCGTCATCGTCTTACGAGCTCCCCCGTGCGTGCGGGCCGGTCTCCCTCCTGCTCACGCGGGAGGCCGGCGTTGGTGGCCTTCACCAGGAAGTGCGGCCGCCGTTTCACCTCGTAGTAGATACGGCCGACGTACTCACCGACCACCCCCAGCATCAGCATCTGGACGCCGGCGAGTGCGGTGACTGCCACCAGCAGGGTGACATATCCGGGGGTGTCCACGCCGTTCACCATGGCGACACCGACGATCCAGGCGGAATACGCCATGGCGACGGTGAGCAGGACGAGACCGAGATAGACGGCGGCACGCAGTGGCTTGTTGTTGAAGGAGAGAAGTCCGTCGAGACCGTAGTTGAGCAGTTTTCCGAAGCTCCATTTGGAACGTCCCTGCTCACGCAGCGCATTCTCGTAACTGAAGGTCGTCGTGCGGAAACCCACCCACGCGAACAGGCCTTTGGAGAAGCGGTTGTACTCGGTGAGTTCGAGAATGGCGTCGACAGTACGGCGCGACAGCAGCCGGAAATCACCCACGCCGTCGACCAGCTCCACGTCGACCAGCCGGTTGATCAGCCAGTAGTAGGCGCGGGCGGTGATGGTCCTGGTGACCCGGTCGCCGGTGCGCGTACGGCGTGCGATGACCTGGTCGAAGCCCTCCTCGTGCAGCGTCAGCATGCGCCTGACCAGCTCCGGAGGGTGCTGGAGGTCGGCGTCCATGATGACCACCGCGTCGCCTTCGGCGTGCTGGAGGCCGGCGAGCATCGCGGCCTCCTTGCCGAAGTTGCGGCTGAAGGAGACATAGCGGGTACGAGGGTCGGCCTCGGCGATCTCCTCGAGGAGAGGGAGCGTCCGGTCCTGACTTCCGTCATCGACATAGACCAGCTCGAATTCCTGCTCCAGCAGGGAAAGCTCGGCGGTCACATGGTCGTGGAAGCGGCCGATGATCTCCTCTTCGTTGAAGCACGGGACCACTATCGAGATCAGCACGGAAGAACAACATCCCACCCGAATGTCGTCGGCGGATTCGCCACATGACGGGTGGGCGACCATTGCATGAACTGGGCCGCCCTCAGGATGTTTTCACGATCGGCGCTGGCATATTCGAGACATCATGTCGACCTTGGAATCCGTGCGCGGCCGCGCTGCCGCCCTCGCCGCACTGATCACCGTGGGTGCCGTGTGCACCGGTGACGCCGTCGCCCGCAGCTTCCCGTTCGGGTCCCGGACCCGCAGCGTGAACGATCTCGGCAACCAGTTCGTCCCGTTTCACGCTCATCTGTGGGATCTGCTGCACGGCCGCGCCGACGGCGGAGTCCTGCTCAACTGGCAGTCGGGGTACGGCACCAGCTTCCTGCCCGACCTCGGGACCTATCTGACGAGTCCCTTCTCGATACTCGTCGGGCTCTTCCCGCGGGACGGGATCGATCTGGCCGTCTACGTGGTCACGCTGCTGAAGATGGCTACCGCCGCCGCGGCCATGACCTGGCTGCTGTTCACGCTGCACAAGGGCGGGCGCTGGTGGATGGCGGCGGTGCTCGGCGCCTCGTACGCCCTGTGCGGCTGGTCGGTCGTCGAGGCCTCCTACAACCCGATGTGGATGGACGGACTCGTCGCCTTCCCGCTGCTGTGCCTGGTCGGAGAGTGGGCGCGCACGGCGCGGCGGCCGGTCCTCGGGCCCCTCGTCGTCACCGTCGCCTGGGTCGCCAACTTCTACACCGCCTACATGGCGACCATCGGGGCCGCGCTGGTGCTGGCGGTCCGGCTGCTGCTGTCGGACGCCGACGCACGCGAGCGGATACGGGCGCTGCTGAGGGCCGTACGCTCCGTGCTCCTCGGGATCGCGGTGGCCACGCCCGTCCTGATCCCGGTCTTCCTCGGCTCGAAGCACGCCTACCCGGGGTGGACGAAGGAGTTCGCGCCCGCCGGCTGGGGCGATGTGTTCGCCCGTACGCTGCCGGCGACGTACAGCTTCTTCACCCCCGCGGTCTTCCTCGGCAGTGGTGCGCTGCTCCTCGCCTGCGCGCTCGCCTTCAACAGCGCGGTCCCCCGGCGTGAGCGGTGGCTGTGGTCGGGGCTCGCGGCGGCGACGCTGGTGTCCCTCCAGTGGGCGCCGACGCATCTGGTGTGGCACGTCTTCGCCACACCCAACGGCAGCCCCTACCGGCAGACGTTCGTCTTCGCCGGAGTCCTGGTGATCGCCGCCTGGATCTGCCTCTCGCAGGACTGGCCGGGGCGGCGGGCGCTGCTCGGCGGCGGCGCCGTGGTCGCGCTGGTCGCGCTCGGGGCGTCCGGCAGCGAGCTGATCACCGCCTGGACCTTCCCGCTGTTCGCGGCCGGGATCGCCGCGGTGCTCGGCGGTCTGCTGCTGGCCCGGCGCGGGAAGTACCTCGTGGTCGCCGCCCTGCTGCTGTGCGGGGCGCTGGTGGGGCAGGCGGCCGCGACCACCGCGTACGCCGACCGGCAGCGGCTCGGCAGGCTGGACGACTATCCGGCCTGGGGCGAGCAGCACAGCGAGCGGGCGGCCGCCGTGGCCAAGGCGGACGGCTGGCCCGAGTACCGCACCGACGTGGGCCGTGACCAGATCACCGGCAATGACCCCGTCCTGATGGGCGGCCAGGGCGGCTCGTACTACAGCAGTCACACACCCGACGTGTTCACGCGCACGCTGGCCGCGCTCGGCGCCGGCTGGACGTCCAACGGGCGCAGCGTGCAGTCCCTCGACAACCCGGTCACCGACGCGATCTTCTCGGTCGGCGTGCGGGTGCGCACCCTCCCCGGGCAGCACCCCCGGGCGATCCGGGCGGAGCAGACGCCGCCGCTGGTGACCGTGCGGACCACCGAGCCGCGGGGCCGGTACGGGTGGAACCCCTTCCGCAACCAGGAGCTGCTGCTCGGCTCCCCGGTCTACGGCGCCCCGGTGGACGGCGCCTGTCCGGTGGGCAGCGAGGTCTTCCTGTGGGCACCGAACTACACCGGCAAGGCCCGGCTCGGCGACGCGGCGTGGGTGACGCTGCGTGGCGGACAGCCCAAGCGGCGTGCCGCGCTCACCTCGCTGGGCGTGGCGAACTCCCCTGGCACCCCGGTGAGTTACAGCAAGGGCACTCCGCGCACGACGCTGGGCTGTCTGGACCGGACGAAGCTCGACGCCGCGGTGGCGGAGCTGACGACGACCGGAGCGGTGTCGATACGGGTCACCCCGAGCGGCGTACGCGCCGAGCTGCCGCCCGGAGCCCGCGGGACGGCGGTACTCGCCGCACCCAGGATCGCGGGATGGAGCTGCAACGGCAGGCCGGCAGACTCCTACCTCGGTCTCGTCGCCGTACCGCTGGACGAGGGCTCGACGACGGTCGACTGCTCGTTCCGGCCTCCCGGCCTGAAGGCGGGGGTGCTCACCGGATCGGCCGGGCTGCTGGCGCTCATCGCGCTCGGCGTACTGCCCGGAGTCCGTACGCGGGTGCGCGGTCGCGGCTGCGGAGCCGCGACGGGCGCAGGCACGGCCGCCGACGCCGGTGCCCGTGCCGGTGCCGGTGCAGACAAGGGCGCCCGCATCAGCGCAGAGACGGTCAACACCCCACACGGGTAAGGGCACTGACTGTTCATCAGTCTTTGATCTTCCGGTGGATCTTGTTCACGTGAAGGCCACCGCAGCGTTCACCTGACGACGCCTAACGTCCAGACCATGACTAGGACTTCACCCCGTGCACACATAAGACGCACCGCTCTCACCGCCGCTCTCGCCGTCGCCGTGCCCCTGCTCGTGACGCTTCCCGCCGGCAGCGCCCAGGCGGCCCCCGCCCCGGTCACCTGCAACGGCATCGGTCCCACGTACATGCTCGACTCGGCGGGCAAGCTGACCCGGTCCGACATGCCCTCCCCGCTGACGGGTTCGGCCCTGCCGGCCGGTGGCGTCATCGACACCACCTGGACCGGCTACGGGAACATGCTCGCCGGTCCCGGCGCGTCCTTCTACGGCGTCAAGTCGGACGGCCTGTACTACTCCCACCGCATCACCGCCACCACCACGTGGGACGTGCACCACCGGAAGATCAGCACCGGCTTCGCGGAGTTCGACAACGCCGGGCGCAAGGACGACATCACCATCGACCGCGGCGGCTACATCTGGACGCTGACGGGCGACACCCTGCGCTGGAACCGCTACGACGCCGCCGCCCAGGCGTTCGTCACCGGCAGCGGCAGGATCGTCGCCTCCGGATGGAGCCGCTACGACGCGATCTATGCCACCGACAAGGGTGTGATCTACGGGCGTTCGGCCACGGACGGCAAGCTCTACCGGTCCCGTTACGACGTCACCAGCCAGCGCTGGATCGAGCAGCACGTCCTGGAGTCGGCCGCCGACTGGTCCGACACCAAGTCGATGACCTCCTACGGCGGCGACACCCTCTTCCGGGTCAAGGGCAACGGCGCGGTCGCGTACTACCGTTTCGACGAGGGCATCCGGGACTTCCCGGTCTACAACAAGCAGGTCGAGGCAAGCGGCTGGGCGGGGTACACCGCGGTGTCCGGTGCGCCGGACGGCTGCCGGATCGATGTGAACCACACCCCCGCCTCGCCGTCCGTCGCACTGGAGAACTACAGCCGCGCCTCGGTGACGCAGTCGTCGGCCGGTTCGCTGGAGTTCGCCTACACCGACAACATCGGGCGCCTGGTGCACGGCCGGGCGGCGGACGCCTCCAACCTCAACGACGTCCAGTGGACGACGATCTCCGGCAACGAGGCCTTCTCCGGACAGCCATCGCTCGCCGAGCACACCGACGGACGCGTGGTCGTCTCCGCGCACAACATCTCCGGCAGCGTCTGGCAGCGCAACCAGGCCGCCAAGTCCAGTGCCGACTGGGGCGGCTGGATCGACCTGGCCGGTGCGATGGCGCAGCACGTCGTGACCGGGAAGACCCCGACCGGGCTGCTGGTGCAGTTCGCCGTGGCCGCCGACGGCAAGCCCTGGTACCGCATCCAGCAGCGCGCGAACGTGGACTTCATGGGCTGGACGCCGCTCGCCGGCTCCGGCTTCACCGGCCCCTTCACCGCCGTGACCGTGCGCGACGGCATCCAGCTCCTCGGCAAGAACTCCTCCGGCGCCTTGAGCACCGCGCTGTTCAAGGAGGCCGGGACCCTGTCCTCCTGGTCCGCGCTCGGCGCGCAGGGCATCTCCGGAACGCCGACCGTGGTGGTGTACCCCGGCTACCGCCTGCGCGTCTTCGCGACGGACGGACTCGGCAAGGTCGTGACCGCGGCCCAGTCCGCCGAGGGCGGCGCCTACGGCGAGTGGAGCGCGCTCGGTGACGCCGCGCAGGACAACGGCAACCCCGTCAGCCTCACCGCCGACGGTTCCCCGAGCGCGGTGATCTCCCCGCTGACCGGTCTCACCGAGGTCGTCGTCCGCGGCAGCGACGGCAGCGTCTACAGCACCGGTGAGACCACCCAGGGCTCCGGCGCCTGGCGCACCTGGCAGAAGGTCTCCTCCGAGACGTCCGCCACGGAACCGACCGCGTTCACCTTCACCAACTCCGCGGGTCCGGCCTGGGCGTACTCCTTCCGCACGCCCGACAACCAGACCCGCGTGTACCAGGTCCAGGTGACGTCGCCGCTGTCCGCGATGCGCACCGCGGACAAGGCACCGGACTTCGCCGGGCGCGCGCTGCCCCGCCCATAGTCCCTGCACCGCCGCCGCCCGGTCCCGCCGAGGACCGGGCGGCGGCCTTGTCTCCCCCGTCGCCCCGAGAGAGGCCCCCTCCCTGTGCCCGATGTCCGCACCCGGCTCCGACGTGCAATCGCCGGTCCGATCCTGCTTCTGGCGGCTACTCTCGCCCCCGTCGCGGCCGCGCCACCCGCCGCCGCGAGCGGCACCCAGACGTCCGCCGACGCGCTGACCGGTACGGAGCAGATCCTCTTCCGCTCCGGCACCGGGGGCTACGGCTGCTTCCGCATCCCGGCACTCGTCCGCACCAGGGCGGGCACGCTGCTCGCCTTCGCCGAGGCCCGCAAGTCGCCCTCCTGCGCCGACCGCGGCGCGATCGACATCGTCGTCCGCCGGTCCACCAACGACGGCCGGACCTGGGGTCCGGTCAGGGTGGCGCTCACCGGCAGCGAGAGCGATCCGGAGGCGCCCTTCACCCGCGGCAACGCGTCGCCCGTCGCCGACGAGATCACCGGCGACGTCTTCCTGCTCTCCACGTCGGAGCCGGCGACCGCCGAGCCCGGTGGCAAGCGACTGCCGTGGCTCCAGCGCAGCACGGACGACGGACTCACCTTCGGCGCGCCCACGCCGCTGCCGCGGCTCAGCGGCGCCGACAAGGGCTGGTACGGCACCGGCCCCGCGCACGGCATCCAGCTGAAGCAGGGCGCGGCCAAGGGCCGCCTGGTGGTGGGGGCGTACGAGAGCCCCGGCTCCACCACGCAGTACGTCGGTCTGCTCTACAGCGACGACCACGGAGCGAGCTGGCGGACCAGCGAGACCGCGAACTCCTACGAGAAGGACGTACTGCTGCCGGGCGAGCCCGCGGTCGCCGAACTGACCGGCGGAGACGTCTACATCGCGGCTCGCAACAACACCCCGGCGGGCCATCGCACGCACGCCGTGAGCACCGACGCGGGCACCACCGCGCCCGTCCAGCGGATCGTTCCCGGCCTCGTCACCCCGCAGGTGCAGGGGTCGGTGCTCGCGTTGCGGCAGACCTACCGCAGCACTCCGGGCGACACCCTCGTCTTCGCCGCACCGTCCCACGCCACCGACCGGCAGTCCCTGCGCATCCGCTGGTCGACGGACCGGGGTACCACCTGGCGCGACGCACCGGGCGGTCAGATCAACAGCAAGCGGGCGGGCTACTCCGATCTGGCGGAGCTCGGCGACGGAGAGATCGGGCTCCTCTACGAGGGCGGCACGGACTTCTCCGCCGCGAACCTCTACTTCAACCGCTTCACCCCCTCCTCGGTCGGCGTGCCCGGCACCTTCACCGGCACTCCGAACCCGCAGCCCTCGCCGCCCGCCGGGCGGACCACACCGGACGCCGGGCCCGAGGCGAACGACGCGTATCTGAGCGGCACATCGACGCTCGGCAGCGGCCGCTTCGGCCAGGGCCTGGTGCTGGACGGGACGGGAGGCACAGCCGATCTGCCGTACACCCCGTCGCTGGATCCGGGCACGGGAGACGTCACGTACTCCCTCTTCTTCCGCTACTCGGCGACGGCGAGCAGCCCGCAGCAGGCCCTGATGTGGGCCTACGGATTCGGCGCGGGCGATCCCCAGATGTGGGTGCGCGCCCAGCCCGGCCAGGACCGGCTGTACGCCTGGGCGCAGACCACCGCCGGTTCGGTGGGGATCGCGCTGCCCGACCCCGGGGCCTCGGTCGCGTACGGCGACGGCGCCTGGCATCAGCTGTCGCTGGTGCGCTCGGCGGGACAGTTCCGGCTCGCGGTGGACGGCGGGGTGCCCGCGCTCGGCACCGGGGCGACCGGGTCACTGACCGGCAGCCGCGCCCAGGGCGTCGACGGCATCCGGCTGGGCGGCAAGCCGGCCGCCGGAGCGGGCGAGCACTTCAGCGGTTCGCTCGACGAGTTCCGGCTCCACCGCACCGCTCTGGCGGACAGCCGGCTGGAGTCGCTGCGGACGTCCAACAGCGCCCCGGAGGAGGACGGCACTCAGTCCGTGCGGCTGCCCTTCCAGTCGGTGGACACCGCCGAGGTGCCCGCGCTCACGTCGGTGGGCGTCGAGGACGACGTCTCCGGCCACTGCGCCGACGGCACTCTGCTCGGCGGCCTGCCCACCGAGACGGCCGGTCGCGTGGGCAAGGGCGCGATCGGCGTATCGGCCACCCGTCCCGGCGTCGAGGTGCCCTACGTCCCGGCGCTCGGCGTGGGCTCCGGCGACTTCACCTACTCGCTGTGGTTCTCGCACTCGGCGAGCAGGACGACCCCGAACTCGGCGCTGCTGTGGGCGTACGGCTCCGCGTCCGGTGAGCCGTCGCTGTGGGTGCGGGCCCAGCCCGCCCAGGACCGGCTGTTCGCCTGGGCCGAGACCCCGGCGGGCCCGGTGCAGATCGCGCTGCCCGACCCGGGAGCCTCGGTCGCGTACGGCGACGGCGGCTGGCATCTGCTGGCCGTCGGCCGCAGCGGCGGCACCCTGCGGCTGAGCGTGGACGGAGGCCCCGCCGTGGAGGCGAGCGGACTGTCCGGGTCGCTGACGGGCGCCGCGAACCCGGAGGGCTTGCGCGTCGGCTCCAAGCCGGGCAACTCCGACGTCCTCACCGGACGCATCGACGACGTGCGGCTGTACCCGCGCGCGCTCGGCGACGCCGAACTGACGAAGGCCGCGCAGTCCGCGGTGGGTTCGACCGGCGGCTACCCGGCCGACCGGCCCTCGCTGTGGTGGTCCATGGAGTCCGGGAACACCGAGGTCCACTCGGTGGCACGGCCCGCGGCCGGGCCCGCGACACCCGACGCGTCCGCGCACTGCAACCACGCCCATGTGCGGGGCGGAGCCCTGCCGTCGGCCGGCGGCCGATTCGGCGACGGGCTCGCGCTCGACGGCGCGGACGACGGTGTGGAGCTGCCGTACGGCGCCGACGAGGCCCTGGGCGCAGGGGACTTCACCGTCGCGACCTGGCTGAAGTACACCGCGGGCCCGTCGACGGGCAGCCAGGTGGTCCTGTGGGCGTACGGGACGGGTAGTTCGGAACGCCAGCTGTGGCTGCGCGCCCAGCCGGGCCAGGACCGGCTCTCCGCACTCCTCCAGACGGACACCGCGACCGTCCCGCTGTACGGGACCGACAGCGGCAGCTCGTCCGGCTTCGGCGACGGGGCCTGGCATCACGTCGTGATCGAGCGCTCCGGCGGGCTGCTGTCCCTGTCGGTCGACGGCAGGGTCCTGGACGACGCACCCGCCCCGGCCGGTTCGGTGACCTATGGCGACAGCTTCGCGGTGACCGGCTTCCAGCTGGGCGCCCGGCCGGACGGCGTGGAGCGGTTCAAGGGCTCGCTGGACGAGTTCCGGCTGATCCGGCGGGCGCTGAGCGAGACGGAGGCGGCCGCGCTGAGGTCGTCGAACGCGGACACCGGGACGGCGACCACGGTGCGGCTGCCGTTCGAGACGGTGAGCGCTCAGGGCTACGCTCGGATGTGACGAGCCCCTCGCAGCGAGCCGGCGATGGTCCAGCAGCCACCCGCGGCCACCCGCTGCGCACCTTCCGCCGCCGGCCGGGCGCCCCACACGGCCCGTCCGGCGGCGGGGCTGCGGTGCGGCGGGGCGGCGGCGCTGCGAGTCCCGGAAGCCGGCCTCCGCCCCGCTGATCACGGCCCCCGCGCCGCATCGCCGCGACGACGCCAACACTTCACCTGCCTCACACCGGCCCGTGGTGTGCGTGCCGCCCGTCCACCCCTACGTTCCCGACATGCCCTCTCTGTTGCGCAACCGGCTGACGAAGCGAGTCCTGCACCCCGCGGTCGCCGCGGTCGACCACCTCCTGGACCGTGGTGCGGTCCGGAACGCGAAGCCCCTGCGGCACGAACTCGACGTCCTGCGGCGCGAGATGGACGAGATGAAGCGGCAGCAGTACGCGGTCGGGCTGCTGTTCGACGCCACCGCCCGCAGCGGCCACCGCGTCCCGCAGGAACGGCAGATCGACATGCTCGTGGGCGCGATAGAGACGGTGAGCGGCGGCACCGGGCACGCCCGCCGGAACGTCGTCGTCGCCTACCGCACGCTGATCGCGATGGAAGCCCTCGCGGTGGGCCGGATCGCGGGCTCCACCTCCAACATCTGCGGAAAGCTCGCCACCGTTCCGCTGCTCGCCCCGCCCAACGGCAACATCCTGGAGATCGGCACCCTGCACGGGCTGTTCGCCTCCGCCCTGGTGCGTATGGTCCACCGGGCCGGCATCGAGCCCGACCTCACCATCGTCGACCCGCTGGCCGGGGCACAGCTCCAGCCGGGCACCTCGACGGGCGCCGACCCCACCGGGACGCCGGTGCGCGAGGACGTGGTGCGGGCCAACCTGGCGCTCGGCGGCAGCCGCGCGGGCCTCGACGCCCGGATCCAGCAGGGCTTCTCCTCCGACCCCGAGGTGCGCGCCGCGGTCTCCGACCGGAAGTACGGCGTGATCATCGTGGACGGCGACCACTCCGAGGAGGGCGTGCGCGCCGACCTGGAGTGGGTCGAGGAGATCGCCGCCCCCGGTGGCATCGTGGTCCTCGACGACTACGGCGACGTGGCCTGGCCCGGCGTCCAGGACGCCCTGGACAAGCACCTGGTGGGCGGAGCCTCGCGGCTGCGCATGCTGGGGCGGGTCGCCACGTCCGCGTTCCTGCGCGCCGACTGAGCACGGTCGGACGGGTGGCCCGGTGCCCGGTGCCCGAGACCGTCAGCGGCTGAAGAACTTCTGCTGCCGGCTGATCGCCCGGCGCAGCTCCTGCGGCATCTGGTGATAGGGCCCGTACGCCCGTTCCGTGTCGTACAGCAGGCCCTGGAACTGCTGCTGGGCCGCCGTGTGATCGCCCACGGCCAGCAGCAGGTTCCCGATCCGGTGCCGCACCTCGAAGGCCCGGGCCGGGTCCGAACTCGCCGACTGCTGATTCTCGTAGAACGGCAGGACCGCCCGGTACTCCGCGAGTGCCGCCGCCGGCTCGCCGAGCTGCTCCAGGCACTGCGCCGCGTCGTAGCGGAACTGAAGCGTCTGCGGATCGGCCGGTCCCGCCTCCGCGGCCCGGTCGTCCGCGAGCCGGCGCAGCTCGGGCAGCGCGCGGCGGTACTGCCCGTCGTCCATCAGCGTGGTGGCGTACTGCTTGCGCAGGATCCGCACGACCGGCGAGTGCTCGCCGTGCTCGGCCGCGGCCGCCGGGAGGATCCCGCCGAGGATGTCCACGGCCCTCGTGATGCTTCCCTCGCCGAGGAGACGCTTCACCTCGTCGACGGCGCCCGCGACATCGGGGCGCGGCGCGGGCGGGGCGGTGGGCATCGCGGGCGGCGGGGTCGCGACCCGGTCGGGCCAGGGCGCGTGCGGGCGCAGGAAGGGGCGCGTCGGATCGAGCGGCCCGCCCGCCGGGGTCCGTACGGCGGAGGCGGCGGGCATGCCGCGCACCGGCAGCAGCGGCGCGAGCGCCTCGTACACGTCCTGGGCGCCGGAGGGGCGGTGCTGCGGGTCCTTGGCGAGCAGCCGCAGGACGAGGGCCTCCAGCGGCTCGGGGATCTCGGGGCGCAGCCGCCTGATCGGGAGCGGCGCCTCGTACAGATGGCGGTGCAGCACCCCGAGCGCGGTGGAGCCGGCGAACGGCACGTTCCCGCTGAGCAGTTCGTGCAGCAGCACCCCGAGGGCGTACAGATCGGTGTACGGCCCCACGGCGCCGCCCATGGCCTGCTCGGGGGCCATGTAGGCGGGGCTGCCGATCGGTGAGCCGGTGTGCGTGAGGCGCGTGGTGTCGGTGTCGATGACGGAGGCGACGCCGAGGTCGAGGACGGTGACGGTGCCGTCCGGCTTCACCATCACGTTCCGCGGCTTGAGGTCGCGGTGGACGATGGGTACGGCGTGCACGGCGGCGAGGACGGCGCACAGCTGGGCGGCGACCGAGACGGCCCACTGCCAGGGGTAGGGCTCGTGCTCGGCGAGATGGTCGGCGAGGTCGGCGCCCTCCACGTACTGCATGACGAGATAGAGGTCGTCGTCGTCGCTGCCCGCGTCATGGACGGTGACCAGGCCGGGATGCGAGACCTGGGCGGTCACCCGGCACTCGCGCACGAAACGGCGGCGCATCTCGCCGGCGGCGGTGGCGGCGGCCATGTGGTCGGGGCGCAGCAGCTTGACGGCGACCCGGCGGTCGAGCCGCCCGTCGTACGCCGTCCAGACCTGGCCCATGCCACCCTGCCCGATGATGGTGGAGAGCTCGTAACGGCCCGCGATGACGCGTCCGTTCACCGGCCCTGCTCCTTGCGCAGGTAGTCAC
Organism: Streptomyces sp. NPDC058685; assembly: GCF_042714725.1. Classification (NCBI taxonomy): domain Bacteria; kingdom Bacillati; phylum Actinomycetota; class Actinomycetes; order Kitasatosporales; family Streptomycetaceae; genus Streptomyces; species Streptomyces sp. NPDC058685. The sequence goes on along the minus strand of NZ_JBHXSL010000007.1, from coordinate 171,050 downwards.
TGAGCTCGTCCAGCTCGGCGCGTACCTGATCGATGCGGGGCTTGTCGGACGGCGTGTGAGGCTGCCCCTGCTGCTGGGGTGCCGGGTGCGGCGGCGGTGTCTGGTGCGGCTGTTGTGCCTGGTGCGGTTGCTGCGGCGGGATCGGCTGCGCGGGCGGGTAGCCGTAGCCGGGCGCGGGTGTCACCGGCGGAGGCGGCGTGGACTGCATCGGATGTCCGACGGGGTGGGCCGGCGGCCCGTAGGCGTTCCAGGCGGGGCGCGGCTGCTGGAAGTGGCGTATGTCCGCCACCAGATAGTGCACGGGCACACCGAGAGCCATGCCGAACAGCACGGCCAGGCACACATAGTCGATCGGGCCGGGCTCCGCCTCCTGGGCGGCGTTCACCTCGGTCTCGGAGCCGAACACCCCGATGATCACGAATGTGGTGATCGACAGGGCGAGGCTCAGCCAGAACAGCAGCCAGTCCAGGCGCCGGCGGCGCATGACGGCGATCCGCAGCATCGTGCCCCAGGCGAGGAGGCCGCAGGTGAGCAGCGCGAGGGCCACGAAGAGCACGCGGAGGGTGACGAGGACCGCGCTCGACGGGGTACCGGGCTGCGGCGGGGGATAGCCGTGGCCGTGCATTCCTGCTCCTGATGGCCTGGGGACAAGGCAGATGATGAGGGGACGAGCGTATACACCGACACGGACAACGTGACCCGGGTTGTACGGACCGGCTGTCCGATACGTCACTTCGGAAGAAGCCCGCCCCTCCCGCCCCTCCCGCCGGGGGCGCCCGGGCAGGTGATCAGTGCCGTGCCGCGGGCCTGGGGCGTGGCCGTTCCGGCCGTCCCGGGGCCGTCCCGGGGCCCTGTCACGCCCGTCACCCACGTCGCCCCGTCACGCCCTGAGCGTGCCGTCCGTCAGACCGTCGTACAGCCCTTGGACGAGCTGCTCCCCGAGCCGTCCCGCCAGCCGCAGCGCGTCCTCGAACGCGGCCAGGGTGCGGAAGCGTTCGCCGTAGCGCTGCTGGTCGGCCGGTGGCAGCCGCGGCAGTTGCAGCCGGCGCACGTCGAGCCGGGTCGCGGTCGACGCATAACTGCTGGCCTGCCGGGTGTTGGCCGTGCCGCGCAGGAACCCGGCGAGGAACCACGGGTCGAGCGCGGCCGGATCGGGCCGCAGCAGCTGGAGGTTGCGGCCGAGCGCCGCGCCCGCCGTCGCCGTGTCGACGACACGGACCACCGATCCGCCGCCGAGGACGGGGACCACGACATCGCCCTCCTCCAAAAGGACGGGCTCCTCCTCGGGCCCCTCGGGGAGCGCGCCGGAGGGCCCGGCCCCCGCGAGGACGTCGTGCTCGGTGAGGACGCGGACATGCGGGCCCGCCGTCGCTCCCGTGCCGCCGGCCCGGATCAACAGCGCGCCCGCTCGGGCCAGTTCGCCGACGGTGGTGGCGGGCCAGGGCGCGGGCCGGTCACCGGCGGCGGGTGTGGGGGTGAGTTCGCCGGTCAGCCGCAGGGTGTCGGCGAGCCGGTCGCGTACGAGCAGGAGTTCGTCCGCACCGCCGCCCGCGGCGGTCGGCGGCACATGGCGGGCCGGCGCCAGATCCACATCGTCGTCGAGGAGCCCGATGACCGGCACCGAGCGGCTGACGCCGGGCCGTTCGTCGGCGGTGCCGTCGCGGTCGAAGCGCCGCCAGGCGTCGAGAACGGCACTCTGCACGGCCTGCCAGTCGAGCTTGTCGCGGCCGCCGGCCGCACCGGCCAGCTCGGCGGTGTCGACGAGCAGCAGCTCGGAGGCGGGCGGCCGGCCCGCCTCCGGCTTGCGCAGCACCCACAGATGCAGCGGGATTCCGTACGGGGGCGCGGCCCCGGCGGGCAGGGCGATGACGGCCCGTAGCGCACCGCGCCGCAGCAGCCCCGCGCGGATGCGGCGACCCGAGCGGCGGGACGCGGCGGCGGGCGGCATGAGCAGCACCGCCGTGCCGCCGGGGCGCAGCCGGGCCAGCGCGTGCTGGACCCAGGCCAGTTCCGACTCGGTACGGGCCGGGAAGCCGTACTCCCAGCGGGGGTCGTAGGCGAGCTCGTCGTGGCCCCAGTTGCGCTCGTTGAACGGCGGGTGGCACAGCACGGCGTCGACGGCGGCCTCGGGGAAGGCGTCCGCGCGCAGCGTGTCGCCGCAGCGGGCCCGGACGGTGGCGTCGGAGTGCAGCGCGAGACGCAGGGCGGTGAGCGCGGTGAGGTCGGGGTCGGCGTCCTGGGCACAGAGGGCTTCGGGGTACTCCACGGCGCGCAGCAGCGTGCCGGCTCCCGCGGCCGGATCGAGGACGCTCGCGGCGGGTCCGGCCACGGCGGCCATGAGGGCGGCCGGGCCGGGCGGGGTGAGCGTGTACTGACGGAGGTTGGCGTCGAGGAAGCGCCCGAGCAGGAACTCATAGGTCTGCCGGTGGCCCAGCTCGCCCGCGAGCTCGGCGACCGAGCGCAGCAGGGGCACGCTGTGAACACCTCCGGCGATCGAGGGCACGCCCGACGAGCGTTCGGAGGCGCCGAGCTCACGGAAGAGTTCACCGCGGTCGTCGCCGAACCGCACGGCCAGCACCTGTTCCACCGCGGTCGGCAGCAACTCCGCCATCCGCTCGTCCGACGCGGCCGTGAGCTCCTGCCAGACGGTCGGCCGCTCCCGTACGAGCAGCAGGGTGCAGCCCGCCAGGATCAGCGCGGTGGCGGCGGTGGACGGGTGGTCGGCGAGTTGTTGCCAGACCCGTTCACGCAACGGGACCTCGGCTAGTTTCCCCTGGTCACGCAGCCACTGCTCAACCTCCGTGAGAGCGAAGGAGGGGCTGGTCTCGGTGCCGCCGACGGGCCTCGGGAAGTCCGCGTGCCGACGCCGCCAGTTGCTGACCGCCGCCCGTCCGACCCCCGCCAGCCGGGCGATCCCCGCGGCCGTCACCTCGCTCGCGTTCTCCGGCACCTGCCGCCTCCTTCGTCCGCACCGCCCGGCCCTGCCCGTGGGTTGTGCCGCCGAGCATACCGGCGTACGCGGAATACGACGCTTCACAGTGTGAGTGGACCCAAATCCCGTGAACTGTGTTGACTCGGTTCACAGCCTCTGCTCTCATTGACCCGTCGCTACACGGGACTTCACCGGTCCCCGCCACACTCCACGTCCCCGGAGGACACCCATGTCCCATTCCATGCAGCAGCCGCAGGACAACGCGCCGCAGGCGCCGTACACCCCGGCACCCGCCCCGGCGCGCAACGGTCTCGGCACGGCAGCGCTGGTGCTCGGCATCATCGGCACCGTCTCCGGTCTGATCCCGTTCTTCTTCTGGCTGGCCGGCATCCTCGGACTGATCGCCCTGATCCTGGGCCTGGCGGGCCGGGGCCGGGTCAAGCGCGGCGAGGCCGGCAACAAGGGAGTGACCACCACCGGCGCGGTGCTCGGGCTCGTCGCGATGATCCTCTCGGTGGTCGGCGCGGTGCTCACCTTCAAGGCCGTGGACGACGCGGTCGACGAGCTCAACAAGGCGGCCACCGGCACCACCGCGTCGAAGGAGCCGGGCGCCGCGAAGGGCGACGGCGCGGCGAAGGACACCGCCAAGGACGACACCAAGGGCAACAAGGGCGCGGGTCTCGCGGCGGGCGACAGCGCCGTCTACGACGACGGCGTGAAGATCACCGTCTCCGCCCCGAAGGCGTACAGGCCGAGCGAGTTCGCCGTAGGTCACACCGAGGGCAACAAGGCGTACGAGGTGACCGTGGTCCTCGAGAACGGCGGCAGCAAGAAGTTCGACGCCACGCTGGTGACCCCGGACGCCCACGCCGGCAAGGACGGTGTCCCCGCCGAGCAGATCTTCGACGACAAGGTCGGCACCGGCTTCAGCGGCACCGTCCTGCCCGGCAAGAAGTCCACGGTCCGGTTCGCCTTCGACGTCCCGGCCGCCGCCAAGGACCTCACCGTCGAGGTCAGCCCGGGCTTCACCTACGACGCCTCGCAGTGGGAGCTGAAGCTCTGACCGGCCGCGCCGGGCCCTGACACCCCCGCTTCCCGGCGCCCCCTTCTCCTGCTCCCCTCCCTCTCCTCCCTCACTCCTCTGCCTCCCTCAATCCTCTGCCTCTCTCCCTCCGCCTCTCTCCCTCTGTCTGTCCTTCCTCCCCGCCGTCCCGACCCACCCCGGAGACCAGTCATGCAGGCCAACGCTTCCGCCCGCCACCGCCGCACCGCCGCCACCGCTCTCGCCGTCGCCTTCGCGTTCGGCGGCGCGGCCTGCGGATCGCTCGACGCGGACCCCCAGAGCACGAAGGGTCCGGCCGGTGCCACCGCCGAGAAGTCCGCCGAGGCGTTCCCCGGGCTGTCAGGCCCCGAGATAGTCAACAGAGCGGTCACCGCCACCAAGGCGGCCACCTCGCTGACCCTCGACGTCACGCTGAAGACGGCCGACGGCCCCCTGAAGGGCTACATGGCGATCAGCAAGAAGGGCGACTGCGCCGGCACCCTGTCGGTCGGCTCCGACGGGACCGCCGAGCTGATCAAGACGGGCGGCACCGCCTATCTCCGCTTCGACGAGGCGCTGTTGACGTCGCAGAACAAGGGGGCGCCGGCCGAGGAGCAGAAGGCGGTGCTGGACATGATGAAGGGCCGCTGGGTCAAGACGGACGCCTCCGACGCCGAGGCCCGGGACAGCCTCGAACTCTGCGATCTGAACGCACTGCTGGCGGACGTCGAGGCGAACGACACCGCCGCGCGCCGGGTCGGCGAGACCACGGTCGGCGACCGCAAGGCGGTGAAGCTCACCGAGTCGGACGGCAAGGAGACCTACACGATGTACGTCGCCGCGGAGGGCGAGCCGTATCTGCTGAAGTTCGAGCAGGTGGGCGGCGAGGAGCCGGGCACGATGACGTTCTCCGGGTTCGACAGGCCCGTGCCGGCGAAGAAGCCGGCAGCCAAGGACATCCTCGACCTGGACAAGCTCGGCGGGCAGTGACGGACGGCGGCGCGTGAGCGCCCGCGACGCACGAGCCCGCCGGGAACACGGAGCCGCCAGGAGTACGGGTGGTACGAGAGGGCCCGGAAACCGAAGAGGCCGCCCCTGAGGGCGGCTTCTTCGCGTCGTTCCGGATCCGCGCCGTTCCCGGATCCGCGCCGTTCCGGAATCCGCGCCGCCGGAAAGGGTCACACGCTGTGGCGCACCCACACGTTGGGCTCCACATAGACCGCGTACCCGCGGTCGCTCTCGCAGTGCACCGGGACCAGCGCGCCGGGCACCTCCACGGGTCCCGCCGTGTCGAACGGCAGCCCGGTCCAGGTGCGCCACTGCGCCAGCGACCCGGAGACGGTCATCGACGCCGGAGCCACCGAGTCGATCACCCCGCCCGCCCGGACGTGCACCCGCAGCCACGGGTCGTACGGCAGCCCGTCGTCGGGGCGGGTGCGGTGGGCGTACTCCTCGATCAGGGTCCGAGGCTCCTCGCTCTTACGGCTCGGCCGCACCGGCGCCACCAGATCGGTGAAGCCGAGCCGGCGCACGTTGTCGCGCATCGCGGCCAGCATCCGGCCCGAGATGCCCTTGCCCTGGCGGCCGTCCGCGACGGTGATCTCGATCGCGCTCACCGTGTCGGGCGCGCGGCCGTGCCGCAGATCGGAGAAGGCCCACAGCATCACCTGGTCCCAGCCGCCCGGGGGCAGGGAGCGACGCCCGTCCGCATCGAGCCGGAAGGGCACGCTGAACGCCCGTGCGGCGACGTGGCCTTCCGGGTCGGTCGCCACCAGTACGTACTCGGGCAGTTCCGCGAGGATCCGCCCCATGTTGGCCCAGCCCACCGGGTCGTGCAGCACGAACTGGGGCCAGGTCTCGGGCATCTGCCAGAGCGGGTCCCGCAGTTCGGGCCGTTCGGCGAGGGTCGTGACGGTCAGGTCCATCCGGGCAGGCTAGCTTCGGGATCCTCTCGCCCCCACTGGATTTCCGGCGGTGGCCTGCCCACAGGTCCGGGCACCGCCCGCAAGGTCCCGGACGCGGTGGCCGCGTTCAGCAGCTGTGGCCCGCGCTCAGCCGCCGCACTGCGCGAGCATGACCTTCTTGTCCGCGACCGTCACCGGGAGGGCGTACTTCACCGCGACCTGCGAGACCCGCACCGCGTACGAGCAGCGGATCGACGTGTTCGGCGGAAGCCACGACGCCGGGCCCGAGTCGCTCTTCGAGCTGTTGGCCCGGCCCGCCACGGGCAGCAGATTCAGCGGGTCGTTGGCGAGTTGCTGCCGTTTCTTCACCGGCCACCGCGCGGCGCCGAGCTGCCAGCCGTACGAGAGCGGGACGACGTGATCTATCTGGACCTCCGACGCGTCCTGCTTGCGCCAGTCGATGACGGCGCCGGTGTACGGGTCGTCGAGGGTCATCGCGACGACGACGCAGTCGGAGCCCGAGCGGTGCCGCACCTCCTTGCCGTCGCGGGCCAGGAGATCGTTGCGGGTGTCGCAGCCGTTGCGGGCCAGCGGGACACCGTCGGCGCTGTCCATCCAGGCGTAGCCGAAGCGGTCCCGGTCGTATCCCGTCTTGGGGCCGCGGCCCTTCGTGGCCACCTTCCCGATCAGCCGGCGGGCGGCGGCCCGGTCGCCTTCGGAGCTGATGGGGGCGAGCCCCGGCTTGGTCCCGTCCGGGTTGGCGAGCGGGCTGGTGCCGGATCCCTTGCCGGGGACGACGGCCGATGCGGTGGCCTTGGGGTCCCCGGGGAGCGCGGTGCCCTCGCAGGAGGTGAGCAGTGCGGCGGCGACGACCGCGGTGAGGCCGGCGGCGAGTGTGCGCGATGTTCGGGCTCCGGGTGTGGTCACGTCCGTAGGTTACTGAGCCGCGCCCAATTGCCGTACGGGGCAGCCGGGTTCGGCCCGTATCGCACCCTGTGCACCGATATGGTGCCGGCCGGTGATTCCTCACCGCGCGGAACGCGGACGGCGGGCGTAGCGTCGAGAGTGCCCAGATCCCCTCCGGAAGGAGGAGGAGCGCACATATCTCTTCAGATCGATCCACGCATCAATCGCACACGCACCGTCCGCGGAGCCGAGCCGGCCCCCGCGGGCGGTGCGGCCGTCGCGCGCCCGTGCACCCGGTGCCGGGCGGGTCGCAGCGCGCCGCCCGGCACCGGGGCAGCGGGCGCGGAAGCCGTCCCCGGGCTGCTCACCCGTTAATCAGGTCCGATCGGGGCGCGCGGCTGCGTACCGTACGTTCATGCCCGAACTCCAGCGCCTGCGCGCCGACCATGCCCCCGCCCTGCTCGCCTTCGAGCTGGAGAACCGGGACTACTTCGCCGCCTCCGTCCCCGACCGGGGCGACGAGTACTTCGAGCAGTTCGACGCGCGGCACGCCGAACTGCTCGCCGCACAGGCGGCCGGGGTGGACCACTTCCATCTGCTGATCGGCGCCGACGGGGAGGTACTGGGGCGGGTCAACCTGGTCGATGTGGCGGACGGATCCGCCGAACTCGGCTTCCGGATCGCCAAGAGCGCCGCCCGGCAGGGCCTCGCCACCTCCGCCGTCCGCCGGATCTGCGCACTGGCCGCCGGGGAGTACGGGCTGACGAGCCTGCGGGCCCGGGCGACGCTCGACAACGCCGGCTCGCGGGCCGTGCTGGCCCGCGCCGGGTTCGTGCCCACCGGTGAGATCACCCTGGCCGGCGAGCCGGGAACGGGCTACATACGCAAGCTGACCGCGGCCGACGCCGCCGGCTGACGGGACCCGGCGCGCGGCACCGGCCCGGCACCGGCACCGGCACCGAGGAGCGGCACCGAGGAGCGGACGGACCCCGGTACCGGGCCGGGCGCCATGAAGCGCCCCGCACCGTAGGGCGCCCCGGTGCCATGAAGCGCCCCGCACCGTAAGGCCGCCCGTGCCGTGAGGCGTCCCTACGACCCCAGAATCGTCGTGAGGAACTCCCCGGTCCAGCTCAGCAGTTCGCGTCCCACCACCGGCTTCCCGCCGATCTTGCCCGTCGTCGGTCGCGGCACCAGGATCTGGTGGATCGCCGGCTTGATGATCGTGCGCGGGTACAGACGCTTGAGGCGCAGCTCCTGCGACTCCCTCAGCTCCACCGGGGCGAAGCGGATGTTCGGGCCCTGGAGCACGATCTCGCCGACGCCGCACGCCCGTGCCAGCATCCGCAGGCCCGCCACCAGCAGCAGGTTCTCGACCGGCTCGGGCAACTTGCCGTAGCGGTCGGTGAGTTCCTCACGGACCGCCTTGATGTCCTCCTCCGAGTTAGCGGAGGCGATCGCGCGGTACGCCTGGAGCCGCAGGCGCTCGCCCGGGGCGTAGTCGTGCGGGACGTGCGCGTCGACCGGGAGCTCGATCTTGACCTCCAGCGGCGGCTCCTCCTCCACTCCGCCGTCGAGCGAGGCACGGTAGTCCGCGACCGCCTCGCCGACCATGCGCACGTACAGGTCGAAGCCGACGCCCGCGATGTGGCCCGACTGCTCGCCGCCGAGCAGATTGCCCGCGCCGCGGATCTCCAGGTCCTTCATCGCCACGTACATGCCGGCACCCATCTCGGTGTGCTGGGCGATCGTCGCGAGACGCTCGTGCGCGGTCTCGGTGAGCGGCTTCTCCGGCGGATAGAGGAAGTAGGCGTAACCGCGCTCGCGGCCACGGCCGACCCGGCCGCGCAGCTGGTGCAGCTGCGAGAGACCGAAGTTGTCACCGCGCTCCACGATCAGGGTGTTGGCGTTGGAGATGTCGATGCCCGACTCGACGATCGTGGTGGAGACGAGGACGTCGAACTTCTTCTCCCAGAAGTCCACGACGACCTGCTCCAGCGCCGACTCGCCCATCTGACCGTGCGCCGTCGCGATCCGGGCCTCGGGAACGATCTCCCGCAGCCGGGCGGCGGCCCGGTCGATGGACTCGACGCGGTTGTGGATGTAGAAGACCTGGCCCTCGCGCAGCAGTTCACGCCGGACGGCCGCGCCGATCTGCTTCTGCTCGTAGGGGCCGACGAAGGTCAGCACCGGGTGCCGCTCCTCCGGCGGGGTGGTGATCGTCGACATCTCGCGGATGCCGGTGACCGCCATCTCCAGCGTCCGCGGGATCGGTGTCGCCGACATCGTCAGCACGTCGACGTTGGCGCGGAGCTTCTTCAACTGCTCCTTGTGCTCGACGCCGAAGCGCTGCTCCTCGTCCACCACGACCAGGCCCAGGTCCTTGAACTTGGTCTCGGAGGAGAACAGCCGGTGCGTGCCGATGACGATGTCGACCGAGCCGTCCCGCAGCCCTTCCAGGGTCGCCTTGGCCTCCGTGTCGGACTGGAAGCGGGACAGCGCGCGCACGTTCACCGGGAACTGGGAGTAGCGCTCGGAGAACGTCCCGAAGTGCTGCTGCACCAGCAGTGTCGTCGGCACCAGCACGGCGACCTGCTTGCCGTCCTGGACCGCCTTGAAGGCCGCTCGCACCGCGATCTCGGTCTTGCCGTAGCCGACGTCGCCGCAGATCAGCCGGTCCATCGGGACCGTCTTCTCCATGTCCTCCTTGACCTCGGCGATCGTGGACAGCTGGTCGGGCGTCTCCACGTACGCGAACGCGTCCTCCAGCTCGCGCTGCCAGGGCGTGTCCGCTCCGAAGGCGTGGCCGGGCGCGGCCATGCGGGCGCTGTAGAGCTTGATGAGGTCCGCGGCGATCTCCTTGACCGCCTTCTTCGCGCGCGCCTTCGTCTTCGTCCAGTCCGCGCCGCCGAGCCGGTGCAGGGTGGGCGCCTCGCCGCCGACGTACTTGGTCACCTGTTCCAGCTGGTCGGTGGGGATGTAGAGCCGGTCACCGGGCTGGCCGCGCTTGGCGGGGGCGTACTCGACGAGCAGATACTCGCGGGTCGCGCCCTGGACGGTGCGCTGGACCATCTCGATGTAGCGGCCCACGCCGTGCTGCTCGTGGACGATGTAGTCGCCCGCCTCCAGCGTGAGCGGGTCGATGGTCTTGCGGCGCTTCGCCGGCATCCGCCGGCCGTCCTTGCCGGCCGCCTTCTGGCCGGACAGGTCGGTCTCGGTGAGGACGGCGAGCCGCAGGCCCGGGTCGATGAAGCCGTAGTCGATCGAGCCGCACGCGACATGGACCAGGGACGGCGAGATGTCGGTCAGCGCGGAGTCCAGCCGGGCGGGGATGCCCTCACCGCCGAGCACCTCGACGGTGCGGGCCGCGGGGCCGTGCGCCTCGGTCACATAGACCGTGCGCCAGCCGTCCGCGAGCCAGCCCTTGGTGTCGGCGAGGGCGCGCGCGGTGTCGCCGCGGTACGTCTCCGGGGCGTGCATGCCCAGCTTGAGGGTGTCGTCGGACAGCTCCTCGTCGGCGGCGAACTGCGAGACCGACCACCACATCATGCCGAGCTCGCGGGCCCGGTCCCGGACGTCGGCGATGCCCCACAGCGATGCCGCGCCGACGTCGATCGGCGCCTCGCCGCCCGCCCGTCGCCCACCACCACCCGTGCCGGAGCCGGCTCCGCCCGCGCTGGACATCGCCGTCGCGGCCCACGACGCCTGAAGGAACTCCTGCGAGGTGGCCACCAGGTCGGCTGCGCGGGTCCGCACCCGCTCCGGGTCGCACACGACGGTCATCGCGCCCTGCGGCAGCACGTCCAGGAGCAGTTCCATCTCGTCCACCAGGACGGGCGCGAGGGACTCCATGCCCTCGACCGCGATGCCCTCGGCGATCTTGTTCAGCAGCTCGCCGAGCTCCGGGTGCCGCTCGGCGAGAACCGCCGCCCGCCGGCGCACCTCGTCGGTCAGCAGCAGCTCACGGCAGGGCGGCGCCCACAGTCCGTGCTCGGCGATCTCCAGCGAACGCTGATCGGCGATCTTGAAGTAACGGATCTCCTCGACGTCGTCGCCCCAGAACTCCACCCGCAGCGGGTGCTCCTCGGTCGGCGGGAAGACGTCCAGGATGCCGCCGCGCACGGCGAACTCGCCGCGCTTCTCGACCAGCTCCACCCGGGAGTAGGCGGCTGCCGCGAGAGCGTCCACGATCTCGTTCAGATCGGCCTGCTGCCCGGTGCGCAGCGCCACCGGCTCCAGCTCGCCGAGGCCCTTGACCTGCGGCTGGAGCACGGAGCGGATCGGTGCGACCACGACCGAGACCGGGCCCGCGGCCGGGTCGTCCTTCGACGGGTGGGTCAGCCTGCGCAGCACCGCGAGCCGGCGGCCCACGGTGTCGGAGCGGGGCGAGAGCCGCTCGTGCGGCAGCGTCTCCCACGAGGGGTACTCGGCGATGCCCTCCTCCGGCAGCAGCGAGCGCAGCGCCGCAGCCAGGTCCTCCGCCTCCCGCCCGGTCGCGGTCACGGCGAGCACCGGACGCCCGGCCTCGCGGGCCAGCGCCGCCACGGCGAAGGGGCGCGCCGCCGGAGGTCCGACCAGGTCCAGATGCATACGGTTGGCATCCCGTGCGGCCCGCACCGCTTCGGCGAGCGCAGGGTCGGTGACGACGGCATCGAGCAGACCGTGCAGGCTCATCAAGGGCTTCCATCCCGGGGAGTGGGCAACGCGAATAACCCGGCTCGTCTGTCGCGCCCCCTGTCGAGGGCAGGGGGAGGGCCGGGGGTCTCCAGCGTACGACGCTGCTCCGACACTCGCGTCCGGAATCCACGCTGCGCGGTGCGGCCCGGACCGGGGTGACCAGGCGTTTCCGCACCACCGGGACGGGCCCGCCCGGCACCGGAGCCGCGTTGACCGGCGAGGAGCCTCCCCCACGAGACACCGGCCGCCCACCGCCGACCCGCTGCCTCCCGCCGGTCCGGCCTCGCGGCGGGGCGATCACCTCGGACACGCCCCGCAGCGCCGGACCGCGGCCCGGCGCCCCGGACCACCGCCCCCGTACACACCGCGGCCGTACACACCGCGGCCGTACACACCGCGGCCCCGGAGTGTCCGGTGGACACTCCGGGGCCGCCCCCCGTTCCATGCGCCCGGAGGCTGTGGTGCTACTCCGTGGCGATGGCGTTGAGGACGTTCATCCGTCCCGCGCGGAAGGCGGGGACCAGGGCCGCGAACAGCCCCACGAACGCCGACCCGACGAACACGGTCAGGATCGTCGGCCACGGGATCTCCAGGACCCCCAGGCCCTCCAGTGCCAGCAGCTTCTGGGCCGCCGTGCCCCAGCCCATGCCCAGACCGAGGCCGAGCAGCGCTCCGAAGAGGGCGATGACCACGGACTCCAGCCGGATCATGCGGCGCAGCTGGCGCCGGGAGAGGCCGATCGCCCGCAGCAGGCCGATCTCACGGGTCCGCTCGACCACCGAGAGCGCCAGGGTGTTCACCACCCCGAGCACCGCGACGATGATCGCGAGGGCGAGCAGACCGTAGACGATGTTCAGCAGCTGGCCGACCTGGTCCTTCAGGTCCTGCTTGAAGTCGGTCTGGTCCTGCACCTTGTACTGCGGGTACGCGGCGAGCGAGGACTTGAGCGCGGTGTAGGCCTCCTTCTCCTTGCCGTCGTCGGCGGAGGCGAACAGGATCAGGTTCTTCGGCAGCTTGTCGGCCGGGATGTACTGCTCGGCCGTGGCCGTGCTGGTGTACTTCACGCCCTTGTCGACGTTGCCGTCGTCGGAGGTGATGGCCGCGACCTTCAGCTTCGCGCTCTCGCCGCCCTTGAAGGCGACGGTGAGCGTGTCACCCACCTTCACGCCGTGCTCCTCGGCGTAGGTGTCGCCGACCGACATGGCGTTCTTGCCGTACGCGGCGGACAGTTCGCCGCCCACGGTCTTGCGGCGCAGGTCCTGGGCGTAGGTGGCGTCGGCGGCGACCAGTTCGTCGTCGACGGTCTTCCCGTCGGGCGAGGTGATCTTCGCGTTGACACCCTTGTACTGGGTGACGTGCGCGATGCCGGGCGTCTTCTCCAGCGCCTTCTGGGCCTGCGGCACGATCGGCTGGCCGTTGGAGGACTGGACGATGAAGTCCGCGCCGACCGACTTGTCGAGCTCGTCGGTCGCGGAGGCGACCATCGAGGAGCCGACCACCGACAGGCAGGCCACCAGGGCGAGCCCGATCATCAGGGCGGCACCGGTCGCTCCGGTACGGCGCGGGTTGCGCAGTGCGTTGCGCTCGGCCATCCGCCCGACCGGGCCGAACATCCGCAGCACCAGCGCGCTGATCACCCGGACCACGACACCGGCGAGCAGCGGTCCGACGACCACGAAGCCGATGAGCGAGAGCACCACACCGAGGCCGAGGAACATCGAGCCCTCGGCGGCCTTGTCGGCCTGCGTCGCGACCAGCAGGGCCGCGGCGCCGGCGCCGGTCAGGAGGAGTCCGATCGCGGCCCGGACCTTGCCCGCCCTGCCGTCGGCCGGGGTTCCGGCGTCACGCAGTGCGGCCATCGGGGAGACCTTGCCGGCGCGCCGGGCCGGCACATAGGCGGCGACGACGGTGACGACGATGCCGAGGACCATGCCCACGACCGGGGTCGTCACCTTCACCGTCAGATCATCGGTGGACAGGTTCATGCCCATGGAGCCCATGAGCTTCATCAGTCCGACGGCGAGGCCGACACCGGCCGCGATGCCCGCGACCGAGCCGACGATGCCGAGGAAGAGCGCCTCGATCAGGACGGAGCGGTTCACCTGGCGGCGGCTGGAGCCGATGGCCCGCATCAGACCGATCTCGCGGGTGCGCTGGGCGACCAGCATCGAGAAGGTGTTGACGATCAGGAAGATGCCGACGAGGAGGGCGATCCCGGCGAAGCCGAGCATCGCGTACTTCATCACGTCGAGGAAGGAGCCGACCTCCTCACGGCCCGCGTCGGCGGCCTCCTTCGCGGTCTGCAGCTTGTAGGGGGCGTCGAGCGTGGCGGCGATGTTCCTCTTGAGCTGCTCGTCACTGACCCCGTCGGCCGCCGTGACCGAGATGCCGGTGAACAGGCCCTCGCGGCCGAGGAGTTCACGCTGGGCGGTGGCGGTGTCGAAGTAGACGATCGTGGCGCCGGGGTTGGTCACCTTGAAGGAGGCGATGCCGGAGATCTTCGCCTTGAAGTCGCCGGTGACCGCGATGGTGCGCAGTTCGTCGCCGATCTTCAGATGGTGCTTGTCGGCGGTGTCGGCGTCGACCATCATCTCGGTGGGTCCGCGCGGCGCGTGGCCGGAGGTGATCTCCATCGACTTGAGGTCGTTGTCGCTCCAGCCGCCGGCGATGGTCGGGGCGCCGTTGGTGGCGCCGACGTCCTTGTTCTTCGCGTTGACGACGGTGACGCTCATGCTGGAGACGCCGCCGTCGGCGGACTTGACGCCCTCGGCGGTCTTGACCTTCTCGACGAGGGAGGCGGGCAGCGTCTCGGGCCGGCCGGTCTGCGGTGCGTCGTCGTCATCGGCGCCCCGGGGGCTGACGGTGACGTCGGAGGCGGTGCTGGCGAAGAGCTTGTCGAAGGTGGTGTTCATGGTGTCGGTGAACACCAGCGTCCCCGACACGAAGGCCACGGACAGCAGCACCGCCACGGCCGAGAGCGCCATCCGCCCCTTGTGCGCGAGGAAGTTGCGCAGGGAGGTTCTGAAGACGGTCACGACGTACGCCCCCGAGCGTCGAAGTCCTTCATGCGGTCGAGTACGGCGTCGGCGGTGGGCCGGAACATCTCGTCCACGATCCGGCCGTCGGCCAGGTAGAGGACCCGGTCCGCGTACGAGGCGGCCACCGGGTCGTGGGTGACCATCACGATGGTCTGGCCGAGCTCGTCCACCGAGCGGCGCAGGAAGCTGAGAACCTCCGCGCCGGCGCGGGAGTCGAGGTTTCCGGTCGGCTCGTCACCGAAGATGATCTCGGGCCGGGCGGCGAGCGCCCTGGCCACGGCGACGCGTTGCTGCTGACCGCCGGAGAGCTGGGTGGGCCGGTGCCTCAGCCGGTCGGACAGGCCCACCGTCTCGACGACCCGGTTCAGCCAGCCGGCGTCCGGCTTGCGGCCCGCGATGTCCATGGGGAGCGTGATGTTCTCCAGGGCGTTGAGCGTCGGCAGCAGATTGAAGGCCTGGAAGATGAAGCCGATCCGGTCCCGGCGCAGCTGCGTGAGCTTCTTGTCCTTGAGACCGGTGATCTCGGTGTCGTCGAGGTAGATCTGCCCCGAGGTGACGGTGTCGAGCCCGGCGAGGCAGTGCATGAGGGTGGACTTGCCGGAGCCCGAGGGGCCCATGATCGCGGTGTACTGCCCGCGGGCGATGTCGACATCGACGTGGTCGAGTGCGACGACACGAGTCTCCCCGCTGCCGTACGCCTTGACGACCTGCCGCCCACGCGCGGCGACGGCCGTACGCCCTCCGGTGTCCCCGTGCGGGGGAATGGTCACAGCCGTTGTCACGGTAAATCTCCTATGTCGGTGAGGTGAGGGTGTCGCCGCGTGCGGTTCGAGTCTGTCGGCGGAAGCGTTCCGGCGCGCTGGTGCGAGGCGCAGTCTTCGACCGGGGGTTTTCCCCACCCCCCGGTGGTGCGGCCCCCGTTGCGGCCGTAAGAACAACTTAAGGAAACGCGCCCGCCGCTTCGTCGTCCCCCGGAACGAAAGCCCCCTGGCCACAAGTAGGGAGGTCCCCCTAGGGGGCCTCCACCCGCGGGTGGAGGCCGACCCGCTCAGGCTGCACCCTCCCGCAGCGTCAGCCTCAAGTGAGAAGGTGTGGGGAAAATAGATGCAGGGGGAAAGGATCCAGCGGTGACGGAGACACCGGAGACGGAACCGCGAGGGCCCGTCTCCCCCACGAACGGCGGCGACGCCGGCACGGCAGCCCCTACGGGCCGCGGCCCCGTGGCCGCCGCTCTCATGCTCGGCATGGCGCTCGCCGCGCTCGACGGCACCATCGTGTCCACCGCCGTACCGCAGATCGTCGGCGACCTCGGCGGCTTCTCCGTCTTCTCCTGGCTCTTCTCCGGCTATCTGCTCGCCGTCACCGTCACCCTGCCGGTGTACGGGAAACTCTCCGACACCTTCGGCCGCAAGCCCGTCCTCATCGCCGGGATCATCCTCTTCCTGCTCGGGTCCGTCCTGTGCGCGGCCGCCTGGAACATGGGCGCGCTGATCGCCTTCCGCGTCGTCCAGGGCCTCGGCGGCGGCGCGCTCCAGGGCACCGTGCAGACCATCGCCGCCGACCTCTACCCCCTGAAGGAACGGCCGAAGATCCAGGCGCGGCTGTCCACCGTGTGGGCCGTCTCCGCCGTCGCCGGACCCGCGATCGGCGGACTGCTCGCCTCGTACGCCGACTGGCGCTGGATCTTCCTGATCAACCTTCCCGTCGGCGCCGTCGCCCTCTGGCTGGTCGCCCGCCATCTGCGCGAACCCTCCCGCACCCGGCCCGCGGCACGCCCCCGTATCGACTGGCCCGGCGCACTGGCCATCTTCGGCGCGGGCGTGCTGCTGCTCACCGCGCTCGTCCAGGGCGGCATCGCCTGGGCCTGGTGGTCCGCACCCTCACTCGCCCTGCTCGGCGGCAGCGCGGTCCTCATCGCCGTCACCGTCGTCGTCGAACGACGGGCCGCCGAACCGATCATCCCGGGCTGGGTCTGGCGCCGGCGCACCATCGCCGCCGTGAACCTCGCCCTCGGCGCCCTCGGTCTGCTGATGGTGGCCCCGACCGTCTTCCTGCCCACCTACGCCCAGTCGGTCCTCGGCCTCGGACCGATCGCCGCCGGCTTCGTGCTGTCCGTGATGACCCTCAGCTGGCCCGTCAGCGCGGCCCTGTCCAACCACGTCTACAACCGCATCGGCTTCCGGCGCACCGCGATGATCGGCATCACCCTCGCCGGCCTGATCCTCGCCGCCTTCCCCCTGCTGCCCTACCCGGGCGCCCCCTGGCAGCCCGCCCTGCTCATGCTGCTGCTCGGCGGGGCGCTCGGACTCTTCCAACTCCCCCTGATCGTCGGCGTCCAGTCCACCGTGGGCTGGGCCGAACGCGGTACGACGACCGCGTCCGTCCTCTTCTGCCGCCAGGTCGGCCAGAGCATGGGCGCCGCGCTCTTCGGCGCCGTGGCCAACGGGGTCCTCGCCGCCCGACTCGGCAGCGCGGGCGACCTGGACTCCGTCTCGCACGCCCTGGAGAACCCGGCGGCCCTCACGGCCGACGCCGCCGACCAGCTGCGCCGGGCGGTGGACGCGGCCGTCGACCACGTCTACCTCGGCGCGGCGGTCGCGGCCGGGCTCTCGCTGCTGGTGCTGCTGTTCGTGGCACCCCGGCGCTTTCCCGTACTGGACGACAACGAGCAGCCGGTGCCGAAGAGTTAGACCGGGCGCTCCCCGGGCCGCGCCGGTACCGCGGGCCAAATCCCCGACTGCGGTGCCGATGCCGCCCGTGCGTCCGGGCGGGCGCTCAGCCCTCCGCCGCCGCGCGGCCCGTCAGCGTCGCCAGGCTGTTGCGGATGTGCGCCATGTTCGCGTGCATCTCCTCACGCGTCTCCTCGTGCTCGCGCAGCATCCGTTCCGTCTCACGGGCCGTGCGCTCCTCCTGCATACGCGCCTGGGCGAGCAGTTCGGCCGCCTGCGCCTCCGCGTCCGCCTGGCCATGGCGGGCGTACTCCTCCGTCTCCGCGAAGGTGCGCTCGGCCTCGGCGAGAGCGTCCTCCGCGACCGCGGTCCGCTCGGCGTGCTCGGCCTCGAACGCCGCCTCACGCTCGGCGAGTTCACGCTCCACCGTCTCCCAGCGCTCGGCCTGCTCCCCCTCCAGCTCGGCGAGCATGCCCTCCGCACGGCGGCGCATCTCCCGCCATGCGCCCATCACCTCGCCGCGCCGCTCCTTCATCTCGCCGCGCGCCTGCGCACGGGCCTCGTCGGCCGCCGCCTGCGCCGCGAGAAGGATCTGCCGGGCGCGCTCCTCGGCGTCGGCCCGCAGCCCGTCCGCCTCCTCGCGCGCCTTGTCCCGCAGCCGCTCCGCCTCCGCCTGCGCGGCATCCGCCTCCGCCTGCGCCTCGTTGCGCGCCGACGCGCGCACCTCCTCGGCCTCCTCCTCGGTCAGCGCGAGGAGGTACTGGGCACGGCGGCTGAAGGTCTCGTACGTCTGAGGGACGAGCGTCGTGACGACCTCACGCAGCCGGCCCGCCTCCGCCTCCATGTCCTTGGCGAGGACGGTCAGCCGCGCGGCACGCTCCCAGGCGTCGTCGCGGTCCTGCGACAGGGCGGTGACGTAGGCGTCCGTCTCCTCCATGCGGTAGCCGCGGCCACGGACGGCGGCGAAGCCGTGGGGTGACACCGATGCAGCGCTCATCCTTCAAGCCCCTCTCCGACAGAAAACGCGATTGTGCGCATATCCTGATGGATACGGGCGAAGCGCCCATAACGCGACACTCCCTGCGGAGAAAGCAAAGAGGGGCGCCCGGTCCGACCACCGACCGGGCGCCCCAATTGTCGTACTGACTGCGTTACAGCAGACCGTCCCACATCTGCTCGAGCAGGACCGACCACCAGCTCTCCGGCGACGACAGCGCCGCCGGATCCAGCGCGGCGAGCTGCGCCTGGAAATCGACCGTCCAACGGCCCGCCTGCTCCGGATTCAGACCGAAGCGCAGCCGCCACATCCGGCCGAGCAGCGCCAGAGCGCGCACGAACTCCGGCAGCCCGCTGTTCACGAACTGCGGCGCCACCGCCTGGCCCCCGGGACCGGCCTCCACCGGCACCGCCACGATGTGCGCCGTGCCGTACTGGACACAGATCGCCCGGCCGAAGTCGCTGCCCACCACCAGATACGACCCCGCGTCCACCGCGGGCTGCACCTGCCGCTGCGCCGCGAGCTCGGCCAGTGTCGGAACGACCGGCTGAGCGGGCTGAGCCCAGAAGAACGGGTTGAAGTCACCCGGCAGACCGGCCCACACCAGCGTGGCGCCGACCACCTCCGGCACGCCCTGACGCGACACGGCCCGCTGGTCGAACCGGCAGATGCCCTGCGGCCCGAACGCCGCAACCAGCTCCTGCGCGACGGCCTGCGGCGGGACCGGAGGCACGGCCTGCACCGGCGGCAGCGGCGTCCGCACCGGCGCGGGGCGCGCCGGGCCGTCCGCGACCTGGTGCAACTCGCCCTGATGCGTCACCAGTTGCTGCATGCCCTGCTGACGGCTCGCGTGATCCCTGCCGTACGGCGCGATATTGGTGATCCGCGCCTGCGGCCAGGTCTCGCGGATCATCCGGGCGCAGTAACCGCCCGGCAGCTCGCACGACTCCAGCTCGGTGTGCAGCTCCAGCACCTGCTGCGGGGGCACGTTCATGGCCCGCAGCTCATGCAGGATCTGCCACTCCGGGTGCGGCGTACCGGGCGCGGAGCGGCGGATCAGCTGGGCCTCGGAACCGTCGGGCGCGCGGTAGCGCAGCACGGCCTGGTAGCCGGGACCGACCGTCGGCTGCCCGGGCGGCCGCGGCGGATAGCCGTACGCGGGCGGCTGACCGCCCTGCTGCGGCGGGCCGGGCGGTACGGCGCCCGGAGGCGCACCGGGCGGGCCGGGCGGCTGCGGAGCACCGGGAGCCATGGGGTTGGGGCCGGCCAGCATGGTCGCGGCATGGTGCACACCGCCCCCGGGAGGCGGCGTCGAACCGGGAGGCCCGGGAGGACCAGGAGGCTGCGGAGCACCAGGCGCACCAGGCGCACCCGGCGGCCCGGGAGGCTGCGGAGCACCGGGACCCACCTGACCCGGATCGGCGAACATCGTCGCGGCATGGTGCACACCGCCCCCAGGAGGCGGCGTCGAACCAGGAGGCCCGGGAGGACCAGGAGGCTGCGGAGCACCAGGCGCACCCGGCGGCCCGGGAGGCTGCGGAGCACCAGGACCCGACTGCGAGACGAGCTGCGTCGGCAGATACCCGCCCGCCGGCGCACCCGGAGCACCCGGCCCCGACGGCGGCGGCGTCGCACCCGGCCGCGCACCCGGAGTACCGGGCGCGCCGGGCGGCGGCGGAGTCGTCGACCCTCCCCCGCGCGGGGAACGTGCCCCCCGCGGCGGAGCCTGCGCCTTGCTCGTCGCCGCGTCCGCTATGTCGGCGGCACCCTGCTGCGGCTCACCCACCGCCGGCGCCACCGCCGTCCGCGGCAGCTGACTGCCCCCGGACATCAGCGCGGTCGGCGCGTCCGCGCCCACCACCGGCGGCGGAGTGTCGTCGTCGTCACGGCCGGAGATCGGCGGCGCGAACACCGTCGCCGGCAGCGGCACAGACGCGTCGTCACCGCCCGTGGCATTCGTGTCCGTCCACGGCGTACCACCCGTCCGCGACGACGGCGCACCGTCCGCAGCGGGCGACGCGTCGTCGTCCGAACCGGCACTCGGCCACACCGACCCGCCGCGCGAGGCATCCGCCCCCGAGGACCCCGCCTCCGGCCAGGACGAACCGCCGAGCGACGAACTCCCGCCCGCCTGCGAGGCGTTGGCCCCACCCGGCCCCGAAGAGGCGTCCGCCAGGGACCAGTCGGACCCGGCCGGCGGCGTACTGGCAGCCGCCGGGGCCGCCGGGACCGAGGGAGACGAGGGAGCAGCCGGTGCCGAGGGAGCAGCCGGAACGGCGTCCGCGGGCGCGGAAGCCGCGGGCGCGGCCGGCTCGCCCGCCGACGGCCGCCGGTCCGGAATCCCCAGCTTGTCCGCCGCGTCCTGCAACCACTCCGGCGGACTCAGCAGGAACGACGTCTGATTCAGATCGATCCGCTGCGGCTGCTCCGGCACCACGGCCGGCGCGTCCTGGATCCCGTACTCCTCCTCGTACCGGCGGATCACCTCACCCACCGGCAGCCCGGGCCACAGCGTCGCCTCACCACTGTCCCGCGCGATCACGAGCCGCTGCCGGCCGCCGTCCGAACGGGCACCGCCCTCGCGGTCCTCCGCCCACACCACGAACCCGAGCTCGAACTCCCGCACCCGCACCTCACGGTGCTGGTAGCCGGGCACATCGCCGTTGACCCACTCTTCCGCGCGCTCCTGCGCCTGCGCAAAGGTCACCATCGGAGCGTCACCCCTCGTCCGCAATGGGGACAGCACGCGCGAAGCCGCCGTCCACCATCAGATTCGCCACGGTCTCCAGCTCCGGCGGATTGCCCGCCAGCCGCTGCAGAAAGGCGTCGAAATCCTCGCCGCACGGCAACAACAGCCGGTCCACGCGCTCCTGGACATTCCACCCGTCCTGGTCACGCGCGTCGTCATAGGCACAGAACCACACCGAACCGACATCCGAGCCTCTGACCTTCACGGCCAGAATCCCGCCCTGGACGAACGCCACACCCAGGAAGTCCTTCGTCAGATGGTCCCGCAGGCACTTGTTGACATAGACCAGATCATTGACCGCCGCCTCGTCCCGCACCGTGAAGAACGGCTGGTCCACCAGCAGCCCCAGCTCCGCGTCGAGCGCCGCACCCACCGGCGCACACCCGCCCGCCGCCTTCAGAAAGGAGCGGTACGCACCCGGCAACCGGTAGCCCAGATCCTCTTCCACGCCCAGCAACTGCTGCTCGGACACCGACACCGAACCCTTCGGCAGCCCGAAGTGCGCCGGCCGGGTCTCCTGCAACGGGCGCGTGCCCCGCTTGTCCCCGTCGACCGCCGTCGTCGCCAGCCCGCCGTGATGCCGCAGCAACGCCTTCACCTCGACCGGCACCAGCTCCAGCCGGCGCGTCCCCGCCACGTGGTGCCACGTCCAGCCGTGCGGAGTCGCCACCGCGGGGATCGTGTCCCACAGCTCATGACCGTCCGCGTGCAGCGCCGCGTTCGCCGACACATAGTCGGTCAGCCGCAACTCATCGACACCGAAGCCCTCCGGCGGCTCCGCGATCTCCGCGGCCGCACGCGCATACGGCGAGAACACCGGAAACCCGTTCTCGTCCACCTGCACACCCCGCGGATGGCGCGAAGCCCGAACCGGGTCCGGGAAGTTCACGACCTGACCGGCGTAGGCCGCATTCGGTGGCGCGACGTGTCCCCCGGCCCGGGGGCCGGGAGGTGCCCCCAGCCCTTGCCGACCTGTCGTCATGGCGATCTGCCCCCTGCTGCTTCTGACTCGTTCAGGACAGCCTATGCGGTGCTGCAATAGGCAGTACCGGCCCTCCGGTTCCGTCACCAACTGTCACAACCGAGTGACCGAACGACGACGGACCGACACGTTTCAGTGCCCCCGCTTCCCCACCCAAGCGCCCATTTGGCAGGCTGTCCCGCAACTCGGGGGAGTGCACGGGAGGGGACTGCAGCACCATGCACACAGCGCAACCACGTACGTCAGGCACATCAGGTGATCCTCGTCTCAGCTGGAGCAGCACGGAAACAGCCCGCACACCCGCGCTGAGCCACCGCCGCGACGGCATCCTGCCCGCCGTCGCGGCAGCACTCTCCGTACGCGGCGAAACCCTCACCAGCACCGCCGGAAAGGGTGACCAGCCACCCGTACTCCACCCACTCGTACAGGACTTCCTCGACACCCTCACGAGCGGCCAGCGCGAACGCTTCACCGGCCGCTGCCCCGAGGCCATCCTGCTCTCCCGGCACCTCACCGCCGCCGAGAACCAGCGCTCCAAGCGGGCCCAGCGAAAGCCCCTCACCCACAGCGAGGCCAAACGCACCCTCAAACAGGCGAAGTTGACGGCACGTAGGATCCGCGAGGACGGCGACCCGCTGCACGGCAGCTACGCGCCGCCCTGCCGTTCCTGTACGGCGATGCTCGACCACTTCGGTGTCCGGGCAGTGGATCCGACCGCCGCCGGCACCTCCGAGAATGGCTGAACCAGCACCGATGCCCGACCACCTCAGCACCACCCGGTTCCCGGTCGCCGTCGACGCCGCCCTGCGCGACGCGGGCTGGCAACCCGGGCGCTGGGACATCAAACTCGCCGAACACTGGGCCGACACCCTGCGCTCCCACGCCTCACCCGCCGGCCACCGGCACACCGTCTTCCCCGCGGCCGTCGAAGCCTGGGCGGAATTCGGCGGACTGCACATCACCGCATCCGGCCCCGGCCGGCAGACCGCACCCACAGCCCTGCACATCGACCCGCTCGCCGGACTGCACCTCGCCCGAACCTTCGCCGACCTGGGACGCGCCCTCGACACCGAGGTCTCACCGCTCGGCATGGAAGGGGACCACCAGGCCGTCCTCGCCATCGACAGCGAAGGACGCGTCTACAGCCTCGACCACACCGGCGACTGGTACCTCGGACCCGACGTCGACCAGGCACTAGCCACCCTCGTAGGCGGCGTCCAGCCCGCGCGGCTCACCCTCGGCTGACACGCTCCTGCCGCCGAACCGCGGCAGGGACACCCCCGCCGCGTCAAAGACTCACGGACGCCGGAAACTCCTGCTCGGTGGACGGATCCCGGTCGGGCAGCACCGCCGACACCCGGAAACCCCCCGAGTCCGTCGGCCCCGACACGAACACCCCGCCCAACGCCAGCACCCGCTCCCGCATCCCCACCAGACCGTTCCCCCCGCTCGGCAGCCGCGCGACCCCCGCCTCACCGGCCGCGTCCGGCGCACCGTTCTCCACCTGCATGGCCACCTCGGCGTCACGGTGCGCGAGCCGCACCATCACCTTCGACCCCGCAGCGTGCTTGTGCACATTCGTCAGCGCCTCCTGGACCACGCGATAGGCGGTCTGCTCGACCTCCGGCGCATACACCCGCACCTCACCCTGCACCGCGAGCTCCACCACCATCCCCGCCTGCCGCGACTGACCCACCAGATCCTCGACATCGGCGATGCACGGCCCGTCCTCCGCAGCCGCCTCCGCCGCCGCCGCGGCAGCCGCGGCCACCGCCGCCAACGGCACCGGAGCCACCCGCCGCTGCTCGTCGTCCCCCGCCCGCAGCACACCCAGCATCTCGCGCAACTCCGTCAGCGCCTGCCGACCCATGTCCCCCACCAGCGCCGCGTTCTTCACCGCCTTCTGCGGATCCTTCAACGCCACCGCCTGCAACGCCGCGGAATGCACCACCATCAGACTCACCCGGTGCGCCACCACGTCGTGCATCTCCCGCGCGATCCGGGTCCGCTCCTCCGTCCGCGCCCACTGCGCCCGCTGCTCCGCCCGGTCCGCCAGCAGCGACAGCTCCTGCTCGAGACTGTCGGCGCGCTCCCGCAGGCTCTCCATCAGCCGGCGCCGGGCACCTATGTAGAGGCCGAACAGCACCGGAGGGGCGGTCAGACCCAGCGACATGAAGCCCGCCATCGTCGGTACGTACCAGGCCCCCGGCTCCGGATCGAAGCCCGCGGACTGCACATCCTGATGGACCCGCACGAACGTCACGATGAGCGTCGCCGTCAGCGACATGCCCGCCAGCAGTGCGGTGATACGGCGGGGAACCTCGGACGCGGCGAGCGTGTACAGCCCGACGACGCCCATGAGATAGCCCATCTCGGCCGGCGTGATCGCGATCGACACCAGCACGACGGCGATCGGCCAGCGCCGCCGCAGCACCAGCACGGATCCGACGAGCAGCCCGAACAGCACCCCGATCGGCACGGGGATGGCGGCCTGTTCCGCGAACCCCACACCCTCCAGAGCGCATTCCAAGGCGGAGAACAGCCCGAGCCCCACGTCCAGCGCGACACTTCGCCGCCGTCCCCACCACAGCCAGGTACGGGCGGTCGTGCCCGTGCCGTCCTGGTGTGCCCCCGTTGTGGTCATGTCTTCCAGCCTACGGGCGGGTGTACGTCATTTTCTCGGGAGTATCGGAGCGCGGGCGAGTCGCCCCTGGCACGGAATGCACCAGAACCGCTCGAACTGGTGAATCGGCCAGAGTTTCGACCCGGACGTCCGCATTCCGGACGACTCTCGCCGCATGACGGAAACACCCGGCAGACACGCCGACTTCGAAACCCTCCGCGAACAGGCCCTCACCCTGCGCCGGGAGGGCCTCAGCCGCCGCCAGATCCGCGACCGGCTCCACGTCCACAACAACGACATCCTCAACCGCCTCCTCCAGGGAGAGCCCCCACCGGAGTGGACGAAGCGCCCGAACGCGAAGGACGACCTGAGGGCCAGGGCGAGGGAGCTGCGCCTGAAGGGCCTGACGTACGACGCGATCCAGGTGGAGCTGGGGTGTTCGAAGAGCTCGATATCGCTGTGGGTGCGGGATCTGCCGAAGCCTGAGCGCCGCGCCCCCACCGAGCAGGCGAAGCTTGCCGCCCGGAAGCGGTGGGAGCACGAGCTCTCGGTGCGGGACGAGAAGCGCCGCCGGACCAAAGTCGCCGCAGCGCGGGAGGTCGCTTCCCTGACAGAGCGTGAGCTTTTCATTGCAGGCGTGGCTCTCTATTGGGCAGAAGGCACCAAGGACAAGCCGTACGACCGTCGCGAAACCGTCACCTTCATCAACAGCGACACCGACGTGATCGAGGTCTATCTCGCCTGGCTGAGACTTCTCGGCGTGAAAGCGGAGCAGTTGCGCTACCGCGTCATGATCCACGAAACCGCCGAAGTGGAAGCAGCAGAGCACTACTGGGCCGACCTGGTCGGCGTCGATGTCTCCACCCTCCAGAAGACCACACTGAAGAAGCACAACCCGAAGACCGTCCGGAAGAACGTCGGAGAGACCTACCGAGGCTGCCTGGTCGTCCGCGTGCTGCAAAGTGCAGATCTCTACCGTCGCATCGAGGGCTGGTGGTGCGGCATAGTAGGGTCGGCATCCGCAACCGATCGAAGAAATCGGACATAGCGGTAATCCCGGGTCGTCTAAGGGCAAGACGTCAGATTTTGGATCTGATCATGGGGGTTCGAGTCCTCCCCCGGGAGCAAACATGCCACGTTCGGGTCCTGACGTTCACCGTCAGGACCCGCCCTTATTTCACCCCCGAAACCCCCCGGTATCCTTCGGATGTCCACCACCCGAAGCCGAAGGGCATTCCCGTGAGCGCCAACCGCCCGGCAGCCGTCGTCGTCCTCGCAGCGGGTGAGGGCACCCGCATGAAGTCGAAGACCCCCAAGGTCCTGCACGAAATCTGCGGGCGTTCGCTCGTCGGTCACGTCGTCTCCGCCGCGCGCGAGCTGGACCCCGAGCACCTCGTCGTGGTGGTCGGCCATGCGAGTGAGCAGGTCAAGGGCCATCTCACCGAGACGTACGCCGGCACCCGCACCGCCTTCCAGGCCGAGCAGAACGGCACCGGGCACGCCGTCCGGATGGCGCTCGAGGAGCTCGGTCAGGGCATCGACGGGACCGTGGTCGTCGTCTGCGGCGACACCCCTCTTCTCTCCGGCGAGACGCTGACCGCCCTCGCCTCCACGCACGCCGCCGACGGCAACGCCGTGACCGTGCTGACCGCCGAGGTCCCGGACTCGACCGGCTACGGCCGGATCGTCCGCGACGGCACCGGCGCCGTGACCGGGATCGTCGAGCACAAGGACGCCACCGATGAGCAGCGTGCGATCCGGGAGATCAATTCCGGTGTGTTCGCCTTCGACGGGCAGCTGCTCGCGGATGCTCTGGGCAAGGTGCGTACCGACAACAGCCAGGGCGAGGAGTACCTCACCGATGTGCTCGGCATCCTGCGCGAGGCCGGTCACCGGGTGGGGGCGTCGGTCGCCGGTGATCATCGCGAGATCCTCGGGATCAACAACCGGGTGCAGCTGGCCGAGGCGCGCCGGCTGCTGAACGAGCGCCTGCTGGAGCGGGCGATGCTGGCGGGTGTGACGGTCGTCGATCCGGGGTCGGTGCTGATCGATGTGACCGCCACGTTCGAGCCGGACGCGGTGATTCATCCCGGTACGCAGCTACTGGGGGCCACGCATCTGGCCGAGGGCGCCGAGGTGGGCCCGAATTCGCGTCTGACGGACACGGTCGTCGGCCGGAACGCACGCGTGGACAACGCGGTCGCGGTCTCGGCGGAGATCGGCGAGGGTGCTTCGGTGGGCCCGTACGCGTATCTGCGTCCCGGTAGCCGGCTCGGCACGAAGGCCAAGGCGGGTACGTACGTGGAGATGAAGAACGCGACGATCGGTGAGGGGACGAAGGTTCCGCATCTGTCGTATGTGGGCGACGCGACGATCGGCGAGTACTCGAACATCGGTGCGGCGAGCGTGTTCGTGAACTACGACGGCGAGGCGAAGCACCACACGACGATCGGTTCGCACTGCAAGACGGGTTCGGACAACATGTTTGTGGCTCCTGTCACGGTCGGGGACGGCGCGTACACCGCCGCGGGGTCGGTCATCACGAAGGATGTGCCGGCGGGTTCACTGGCCGTCGCCCGCGGCCAGCAGCGGAATATCGAGGGCTGGGTGGCTCGAAAGCGTCCCGGCAGTGCTGCCGCGCAGGCGGCCGCGGCGGCAACGGAGCAGGTCGCCGACGGGAACTGACCGGAAACGGGTGCGTCGGACTCGGCGTACGGTGATACGTGCACACAAATTCGGCTGGCTCGCGCTTCGTGTCTTCGCGGCCAGAGAACACGTCTGAGGAGACAGTGCTGTGACCGGGATCAAGACGACCGGCGAGAAGAAGCTGATGCTCTTCTCCGGCCGCGCCCACCCCGAGCTGGCCGAGGAGGTTGCGCACCAGTTGGGTGTGGGCCTCGTGCCGACGAAGGCTTTCGACTTCGCGAACGGCGAGATCTACGTCCGTTTCCAGGAGTCGGCCCGTGGAGCGGACTGCTTCCTGATGCAGAGCCACACGGCTCCCATCAACAAGTGGATCATGGAACAGCTGATCATGATCGATGCGCTGAAGCGGGCCTCGGCCCGGAGCATCACCGTGATCATTCCGTCGTACGGCTATGCCCGTCAGGACAAGAAGCACCGTGGCCGTGAGCCGATCTCGGCCCGTCTGGTCGCCGATCTCCTGAAGACCGCGGGTGCGCACCGCATCCTCACGGTGGACCTGCACACCGACCAGATCCAGGGCTTCTTCGACGGCCCGGTGGATCATCTGTCGGCGCTGCCGGTGCTGGCGGACTACGTGGGTGCGAAGGTCGACCGCAACAAGCTGACGGTCGTCTCCCCGGACGCGGGCCGCGTGCGGGTCGCCGACCGCTGGTGCGACCGTCTCGACGCGCCGCTGGCGATCGTGCACAAGCGCCGTGACAAGGACGTGGCGAACCAGGTGACCGTGCACGAGGTCGTCGGTGAGGTCGAGGGCCGGGTCTGTGTGCTGGTGGACGACATGATCGACACGGGCGGCACGATCTGCGCAGCGGCGGACGCGCTGTTCGCGCACGGTGCGGAGGACGTGATCGTCACGGCGACGCACGGCATCCTGTCCGGTCCCGCGGCCGACCGTCTGAAGAACTCGAAGGTCAGTGAGTTCGTTCTGACGAACACGCTGCCGACGCCGGGTGAGCTGGAGCTCGACAAGATCAAGGTGCTGTCGATCGCGCCGACGATCGCACGGGCGGTACGTGAGGTGTTCGAGGACGGTTCGGTGACGAGCCTCTTCGAGGAGCAGGCCTGACGGTCTCCCGGTAGTCGCCGAGAGGGCCGCACCCCGTGGCGGGTGCGGCCCTCTCGCATGCCCGCGTAACGGTCCCCGATGATCGATTGGGTGGGAGGGGCGGTGTTGCGTAGACTGTCGAAGTTGCTCGGCGAGGGAGGCCGCACTTTCGGTGCGGCTGTCCGTTATCGACGCGCTCTTCGTAGCAGGCCTGTCGTGGCCGGGTGACCACCACAATGTCTGCCTTGACGAGGAGTGCACATGTCCGAGGTGAAGCTCGCCGCCGCGACCCGTACGGAGTTCGGCAAGGGCGCCGCCCGCCGCGTCCGTCGTGACAACCGGGTTCCCGGTGTCCTTTACGGTCACGGCACCGACCCGGTCCACATCACGCTTCCGGGCCACGAGCTGCTGCTCGCCCTGCGTACGCCGAACGTCCTGATCGCCCTGGACATCGAGGGCAAGAACGAGCTCGCGATCCCGAAGGCCGTGCAGCGTGACCCGCTGAAGGGCTTCATCGAGCACGTCGACCTGCTGCTCGTGAAGCGCGGCGAGAAGGTCACCGTCGAGATCCCCGTGCACACCGAGGGCGAGCTGGCCCCGGGCAACTTCCTCCTCGAGCACGTGCTGAACGCGCTGCCCGTCGAGGCCGAGGCCACGCACATCCCCGAGTCGGTCACGGTGTCCATCGAGGGCCTGGAGGCCGGCGCCTCCATCCTCGCGAAGGACATCGCGCTGCCGAAGGGCACGACGCTGGCTGTCGAGGACGACACCGTCGTGCTGCAGATCCTGGCCGCGCAGGCCGAGGAGCCGTCGGGCGAGGAAGAGGCCGCCGAGGGCGACGAGTCGGCCGAGGTCTGAGCCGTAGGCTCTGTGTGACGGGGTGGCGGGCCTGGCCCGCCACCCCGTTTCTCTGTCCGTAGGTTGTGCCGGCGGCAGCGTGTGCCGCCGCTGTACGTGGTGCGAGCTGTTGGTCGTGCGAGGAGACGCAGCGCAGATGTCGGATGCGAACGCCCCGTGGCTGGTCGTGGGCCTCGGCAACCCGGGTCCCGGGTATGCCGCCAATCGTCACAATGTCGGTTTCATGGTGGCCGATCTGCTCGCGGAGCGTATCGGCGGGAGTTTCAAGCGGGCGCAGAAGGCGCAGGCGCAGGTCCTGGAGGGCCGGGTGGGCCCGCCGGGTCCGATGGGCCGGCGGGTGGTGCTGGCGAAGCCGCTGTCGTACATGAATCTGTCGGGCGGTCCGGTGACGGCGCTGCGGGATTTCTACAAGGTGCCGACGGCGAACATCGTGGCGATTCATGACGAGCTGGACATCGACTACGGGATGCTGCGGCTGAAGCTGGGTGGCGGGGACAACGGTCACAACGGTCTGAAGTCGATGACGAAGGCGATGGGCGCGGACTATCACCGGGTGCGTTTCGGGATCGGCCGTCCGCCGGGTCGTATGCAGGTGGCGGATTTCGTGCTGAAGGATTTCTCCTCGGTGGAGCGCAAGGAGCTGGGCTGGTTCGTGGACCGGGCGGCGGACTCGGTGGAGTGTCTGGTGACGGAGGGCCTGGAGCGGGCCCAAAGTACGTACAACTCCTGACAAGTTCAGGCCTCAGGTTGACCGAGCGCGGTCGTATGGCCAAGGATCGCGCCCTATGAAGCGGACTGACCTGCTCCTCTACGCCCGCCGTGCCGCGATGGGATGCGTCGCCGTCCTGCTGCTGGTGGCCGGTTTCTGGTCGTCGTGGGGCACGGCGCAGCATGTTCTGCTGGCCAAGGGCCGCGAGCACGGCACGTTCAGGGTCGACCGCTGTGGCGAGGAGACCTGCACCGGGCGCTACGAGCCCGAGGGTTCGCTGCCTGCCCGGGGCGGCATGACGATCGAGAAGTCGGTCGCCGTGAAGAAGGGCGCCCTGCTGCCCGTGGTGGTGAAGCCGGGTTCCAGCGAACTGGTCCGTACCGGCGTGGGCGGCGCGCTGCACGCGTGGCTGCCGTTCGGCGGGGCGCTGGTGCTGGCGGCGCTCGTCATCGGGGGCGGGCTGCGGATGACGCGTCTGGCCTGGTCGGCGGCGGCGCTGGGCGGCGCGCTGCTGGTGGGGGCCTTCTTCACGCTGTAGCCGAGATTCACACTGTGGCCGAGATTCACACCGTGGTCGGTGCCGGGCCCTGCGCGTCCTCGCGCAGGGCCCGGTCCCATGTCATCAGCCGGTGTTGCGCAGACCTGCCGCCACACCGTTGACCGTGAGCAGCAAAGCCCTGGCCAGCAGCGGGTCGGGCTCCTCGCCCTTCTCTGCGGCCTTGCGCTGGCGCGCCAGCAGCGAGACCTGGAGGTAGGAGATCGGGTCGAGGTAGGCGTCGCGGATGCCGAACGTCTGCCGCAGCACCGGGTTGGAGCCGAGCAGTTCGGTCCCGCCGGTGACCTTGAGGACTTCGCTGACCGTCAGGGCGTGTTCGGCCTCGATGGTGGCGAAGACGTGCTTGAGGTCATCGGGCACGAGGGTGTCGACGTAGTGGCGGGCGATCCGCAGGTCGGTCTTCGCGAGGGTCATCTCGACGTTCGCGATGAAGTTGCGGAAGAAGTGCCACTGTTCGTGCATCTCGTCGAGGACCGTGTCGAGCCCCGCTTCGCGCAGGGCCTTGAGGCCGGAGCCGACGCCGAACCAGCCGGGCACGATCTGCCGGGACTGGGTCCAGCCGAAGACCCACGGGATGGCGCGCAGTCCGTCGAGGCCGGCGCCGCTGTCGGGCCGGCGGGAGGGCCGGGAGCCGAGGTGGAGGTCGGCGAGCTGGTCGACCGGGGTGGCCGCGAAGAAGTACGCGGGCAGGTCCGGGTCCTCGACGAGCCGCCGGTAGGCGTCGTGCGCGGCGTCGGAGACGGTGTCCATCGCCGCGTCCCAGCGCGACAGCGCCTCGTCGGACTGTCGCGGGGCGGTGTGCAGGGCGGACGCCTGGAGGGTGGCGGCGACGGTGAGTTCCAGGTTCTCCCTGGCCAGGGAGGGGATCAGATACTTGTCGGAGATGACCTCGCCCTGTTCGGTCACCTTGATCTCGCCCTCGAGCGTGCCCCAGGGCTGGGCCAGGATGGCGTCGTGCGAGGGGCCGCCGCCGCGGCCTACGGTGCCGCCGCGGCCGTGGAAGAGCCGCAGCCGGACGCCGTAGCGGTGGGCGACGTCGCGCAGCCGGCGCTGGGCGCGGTGGATCTCCCACTGGGAGGTGGTGATGCCGCCGAACTTGGAGGAGTCGGAGTAGCCGAGCATGACCTCCTGGACGTCGCCGCGCAGGGAGACGAGACGCCGGTAGGAGGGGTCGGCGAGCATGCCGTCGAGGATGACGTCGGCGGCCTTGAGCTCGTCGGTCGTCTCCAGCAGCGGCACGATGCCGATCTTCGCCCAGCCGGCGTGGAGGTCGAGGAGGCCGGCCTCGCGGGCCAGGACGGCCGCGGCGAAGACGTCGTCGGCGCCCTGGCACATCGAGATGATGTACGACTCGATGACCTCGGGGCCGAAGCGCTCGAAGGCTTCCTTGACGGTGTCGAAGACGCCGAGGGTCTTCTGTCCCGCCGCGTCCAGCGGGGCGGGTGTGGGCGCGAGCGGCCTGCGGGAGCGCAGCTCCTTGGCGAGCAGCTTCTGCCGGTAGTCGCGGGGCATGTCGGCGTAGCGCCAGGACTCCTCGCCGAGCCGGTCGAAGAGCTGGCCGAGGGCGTGGTGGTGGGCGTCGGCGTGCTCGCGTACGTCCATGGTGGCGAGCTGGAGGCCGAAGGCCGCGAGGGTGCGGATGGTGCGGTCCAGGCGTCCGTCGGCGAAGAGGCCGCCGCGGTGTTCGCGCAGGGACGTCTGGATCAGGGTGAGGTCGGCGATGAGCTCGGTGGTGCCGAGGTAGTCGCGGCCGCTCTCGTGCCGGGTTCCCTTGGCGAGGCGCTCGCGGGTGTTGACGAGCTTCTGCCGGATGCAGGTGGCCTTGAGCCTGTAGGGCTCCTCGGCGTTGAGGCGCTTGTAGCGGGGGCTGATCTCCGGCAGCAGGTCGAGGTCGTTCTGGAGGGAGGTGAGGAGTTCCTCGGTGGCGCCGGCGTAGCGGATGGAGTTGGAGAGCAGTCCGCGCAGCTGGTCGATGACCTCGATGGCGTCGGTGATGCCGTGCTCGTGCTGGAGGATCAGGACGTCCCAGGTCACGGATGGGGTGACGTTGGGGTTGCCGTCGCGGTCGCCGCCGATCCAGGTGCCGAAGGTCAGCGGGCGGGTGCCCGCGGGCAGCTCGACGCCGACGCGTTCGAGCTCGGCGGCGAGGTCCTCCAGGACGTCGCCGACGGCGCCGGCGTGCAGTTCGTCGAGGTAGTAGATGGCGTTGCGTGCCTCGTCGGCGGGTTCGGGCCGTACGACCCGCAGCTCGTCGGTCTGCCAGATGAGGTCGATGTTCTCGGCGAGCCGCAGGTCGTGCCGGCGCCGGTCGGAGGCGACCACGGGGTTTTCGAGCAGTTCGGCGATGCGCCGCAGCTTGTTCAGGACGGAGCGCCGGGCGGCCTCGGTGGGGTGCGCGGTGAACACGGGGCGGACGTTGAGGTTCTTGACCGTCTCGCGCAGGTGCTGGGGGTCGGCGTCCTTGAGCCGGTCCGCGGTGCGGGCCAGCAGGCCGCCCTCGGCGGCGCGCCGCTCACGCATCTCGTGGCCGCGGTGCACCTGCTCGGTGACGTTGGCCAGATGGAAGTAGGTGGAGAACGCGCGGACGAGCTTGGCCGCGGTCTCCAGGTCGGTGTCGCCCAGCAGCTCTGCTGCGGCCTCGCCGTCGCTGCGCGTGAGCGCGCGGACGTTCTCCACGAGCTCGAGCAGGTCAGGGCCTTCCTGGCGGACGATGGTCTCGCCCAGGAGATCGCCCAGTCGGCGGATGTCGGCTCGCAGTTCGGCGTTGGCCGTGGGGTTCTGGTCGGCACTGCTCACAGGTGCGGCTCCTTGCAGTGTTTGAGCACGTCTGGAGGGGTACTGGAGGCTGCGGACCGCGCTGTCCGACGAGACCCAGGATAGGTGTCCATTTCCCTGGCGTTGTCCACAGGTCTCTTGCCGCGAGGCTCCTCACTGCCATACTTACGATGCCGTAGGTTACGCATCCGTAGCCCGGCCCTCACCGTGCATCTCTCACCCCCCAGGGGACCCCACAATGACGACAAGCCCCGACCTGCTCGACGACACCCCGAAGCCGACCGCCACCGACGCTCCCTCCGCGACCCTCGGTGGCGACAGCAAGAGGTCCATCGAACAGATCACCCTGCTGCTCTTCATCACGGTTCCCTTCATCGCCCTGCTGGCCGCGGTGCCGCTGGCCTGGGGCTGGGGCGTGAGCTGGCTGGATCTGGGCCTGCTGGTGGCGATGTACTACATCGGCTGCCACGGCATCACGATCGGCTTCCACCGCTACTTCACGCACGGCGCCTTCAAGGCCAAGCGTCCGCTGCGGATCGCCCTGGCGATCATGGGATCGCTGGCGGTGGAGGGGCCGCTGGTGCGCTGGGTTGCCGACCACCGCAAGCACCACAAGTTCTCGGACGCCGAGGGCGACCCGCACTCGCCGTGGCGGTTCGGCGAGACGCTGCCGGCGCTGATGAAGGGCCTGTGGTGGGCCCACATCGCGTGGATGTTCGACGAGGAGCGCACGTCGCAGACCAAGTACGCCCCGGACCTGATCAAGGACAAGGCCCTGGTGCGGATCTCCCGCGACTTCATCTTCTGGACCATGCTCTCGCTCGCCATCCCGCCGATCGTGGGCGGTCTGGTGACGATGTCGTGGTGGGGCGCGTTCACCGCCTTCTTCTGGGGCTCCCTGGTCCGCGTGGCCCTGCTGCACCACGTGACCTGGTCGATCAACTCGATCTGCCACGCGGTCGGCAAGCGCCCCTTCAAGTCGCGTGACCGCTCGGGCAACGTGTGGTGGCTCGCGGTCCTGTCGTGCGGCGAGTCCTGGCACAACCTGCACCACGCGGACCCGACCTGTGCACGTCACGGCGTGCTGCGCGGCCAGCTCGACTCCAGCGCGCGGTTGATCCGCTGGTTCGAGAAGCTCGGCTGGGCCTATGACGTCCGGTGGCCCAGTGCGTCCCGTATCGACGCCCGGCGCAAGGGCGAGCCCGTAGACGCGGCATGATTGACGACGTGGCGATCGACGGCGGCAGCAGCGGTACGGAGAAGAACCGGTCATCCAGGCGGGCGCGCAGGGTGCGGATGACCGGCGCGCAGCGCCGCGAGCAGCTGCTCGACATCGGTCGCACCCTGTTCGCCGACAAGGGCTTCGAGGGCACATCGGTCGAGGAGATCGCCGCGAAGGCCGGGGTCTCCAAGCCGGTGGTCTACGAGCACTTCGGCGGCAAGGAGGGGCTGTACGCGGTGGTCGTCGACCGCGAGATGCGTCAGCTGCTCGACATGGTGACCGGCGCGCTGACCGCCGGTCACCCCCGTGAGCTGCTGGAACAGGCGGCGTTCGCCCTTCTCGACTACATCGAGACGTATACGGACGGGTTCCGCATCCTGGTGCGGGACTCCCCCGTGGCCCAGTCGACGGGCACGTTCGCCTCGCTCATCAGCGACATCGCCACCCAGGTCGAGGACATCCTGGGGATGGAGTTCAAGAACCGGGGGTTCGACCCGAAGCTGGCCCCGCTCTACGCCCAGGCCCTGGTGGGCATGGTGGCGCTGACGGGTCAGTGGTGGCTGGACGCGCGCCGTCCCAAGAAGGCCGAGGTCGCCGCGCATCTGGTGAATCTTGCTTGGCATGGACTTGACGGTCTGGAGCCGAAGCCGCGGTTGATCGGGCACCGGAAGAGCTGATCGGCACCGCGCGAATCCGGCGCGCCCGAATCCGCCTCACCCGAATCCGCACCGCCTGAATCCGCACCGCCTTCGGCCATCCCGAAGAGTCGCCCCGCACGCCCCGTCAGCCCCGTCAGCCCCGTCACCGGATCGGGCTGACGGGGCGCCGCGGTTCCTCAAAGGACCGGCTCGAGGAATTCCAGCCGGTTGCCGACGGGGTCTTCCGAGTAGAAGCGCCGGTGGCCCGGGAGCGCGTCGTCCCAGACCACGGACGCGCCGTGCTCCGCCAGGCGCGCGGCGTACGCCTCGATGTCCGACACCCGCAGGCCGGGGTGGGCCTTGCGGGCAGGGCGGAAGTCCGCCTCGATGCCCAGGTGGAGCTGGACGGCCCCCCGTGCGAACCAGCAGCCGCCGCGGGCAGCGAGCACCGGCGGTTTGGGGATCTCCGTCATACCGAGGACGTCCCCGTAATAGACGCGCAGCGCGTCCTCGGAGCCGGGTGGCGCGGCCAGTTGGACATGGTCGACGGCGGTGAGCATCAGAGCGCCTTCCGTGCGACGGCGAAGATGCGGCGGAAGGGGAACACCGTGCCGTGCGGTCCCGGCGGGTAGGCCTTGCGGAGCAGGTCGCGGTACTGGGCAAGGAATTCATGAGTGGCGTTCGCGTCATCGGCGAGCTCGGTGAGGACCGGCCGCAGGGCGGTGCCCTTGACCCAGTCCAGGACCGGGTCCTCTCCGGCGAGGAGCTGGAAGTAGGTCGTCTCCCAGGTGTCGGTCTCACAGCCGAGGTCGGCCAGTCGCGAGAGATAGTCGGCCGGCTCCAGGATGTGGACGAAGCGCCGCCCGTGGTCGCCGAGCCGGCCGCGCCACTGCGGGGTGTCGCACAGTTCGCCGAGGAGGGCGTGGCTGGGCGAGGTGAAGTTGCCGGGGACCTGGAAGGCGAGGGTGCCGCCGGGGTTCAGGCCCTCGATCCAGCGCGGAAACGATTCGGGATGGTTGGGCACCCATTGCAGTGCGGCATTGGAGACGATCAGGTCGTAGGGCTCCTCGGGGACCCAGTGCGCGGCGTCCGCGGGCCGGAAGTCCAGCCAGCCGCCGCCGGAGGTGGTGCCGGCGTGGTCCTTCTCCGCCAGGGCGAGCATCTCGGGCGACAGGTCGAAGCCCGTGATGTGGGCTTCGGGCCAGCGGTCGGCGAGCAGCGTGGTGACATTGCCGGGCCCGCATCCGACGTCCGCGATGCGGGCGGGCCTGCCGCCGCCCCGAGGCAGGTCGGGTATACGGGCGAGGAGATCCAGGAACGGGCGGGTACGGTGCCCGGAGTGGCGAAGGTACTGGTGCGGATCCCACGTTGGTGCGGAATGCATGGTCGAGCCCCCTTGCTGGAACGGTGTGCCGAACCGGAACTGAGGTCCGGCCCGACCATGCCCAATCGTCCAGCAGATTATATCTTGACGTCAAGAGACTTCACATCGACAGACCCTCTACACTGATCGACATGGAGGACGAGGTCGATCGACTGGTCGCAGCATGGCGCCGTGAGCGCCCGGACCTCGACGTGGAACCGCTCGAGGTCCTCAGTCGCGTCTCCAGACTCGCCCGCCATCTCGACCGCGCCCGCAGGCTCGCCTTCTCCGAGCACCAGCTGGAGCCGTGGGAGTTCGACGTTCTCACCTCGCTGCGGCGCGCGGGCGCCCCGTACCAGCTCTCGCCCGGTCAGCTGCTCACCCAGACTCTGGTCACCTCGGGCACGATGACCAATCGCATCGACAGGCTGGCCAAGAAAGACCTGGTGGAGCGGCTTCCGGACCCCAGCGACCGGCGTGGGGTGCTGGTGCGGCTGACCCCCGAGGGGCGGGACCGGGCGGACCAGGCGCTCGCCGGGCTGCTCGCCCAGGAGCGGGCGATCCTCGCCGAACTCTCCCGCGCCCAGCGCGGGGAACTGGCCGGTCTGCTACGCCAGTTGACCGCCCCGTTCGACAACATCCCCGGCTAGCTCGGCCGGGCCGACGCCGGCCCGGCGGGCGAGGGCGACCGCGGCGAGCGTCGAGTGCACGCCGAGCTTCCCGAGGACGTTCTGCATATGCGTCCGGACGGTGTGCGGTGACAGAAAGAGGCGCTCGGCGACGGCTTTGCGCCCCAGGCCCGCGACCATGCACCGCAGCACTTCCCGCTCGCGCGGCGTGAGGGACTCGACGAGCCGCTCGCTCTCGGTGCGGTGCTTGCGGGCCGCGGTCAGCTCGCGCAGTACGCCGGTGAGCAGTGCGGGCGGCAGATGCGTCTCGTCCCGCAGGACGCCCCGGATCACCGCGAGCAGCCGCTGGAGCGAGCAGTCCTTGGCCACCCAGCCCGAGGCGCCGGCCTGCAGCGCGAGTGCGGCGCGGCGCGGGTCGTCCTTCTCGGCGAGCACGACGCTGCGGACGGACGACTGGCCCGAACGGACGCCCGCGACCAGGGAGATGCCGTCGACGAGGCCGTCCTCGCCGTCGTCCGACACGGCACGCGGCGCCACGACGGCGTGGGTGCCGGGGCGGTTCGGGACCGCGGACGTGCCGAGGTCGGCGTCGACGAGCATGACGTCGAACCGGCGGCCCTCGGACGCGGCGCGCTCCAGACATCGCAGCGCCGCGGGGCCGCTGCCGGCCGCGGAGACGTCGACGTCGGGCTCGGCCGCGAGGGCGGCAGCGAGCGACTCGGCGAAGATGCGGTGGTCGTCCACCACCAGGACCCGGATACGAACCACAGACACCCCCAGGTTCGGAGGACGGACCGGCGCGGGTACGGCGCCCGGAAAGGAGGGGTGGTACAGCGGTTGCTCGGCCGCCGCCGTGCTGTGACTGCTACCCCACCCCGGGCGTCGTACCCGACTGTCTCGCCCCCTGATCAACACCGGCCCCCACCGGTGCTGAGCATCAGCGTACGGGCGGGGGGCCGGAGGGGAAGGTTATTTGCAGAACTGATGGCTCACCCTGTGCAGGGTGAGCCGGATGTTTCGTCGTGAGACAGAAGTCGACGCAGTTCGGCGCGGACTGCCCGGTTCACGGCCCCGGGCCG
Source organism: Streptomyces sp. NPDC058685 (assembly GCF_042714725.1). NCBI lineage: Bacteria > Bacillati > Actinomycetota > Actinomycetes > Kitasatosporales > Streptomycetaceae > Streptomyces > Streptomyces sp. NPDC058685. Next base: position 132,954 of record NZ_JBHXSL010000007.1, on the reverse strand, counting down.
CGGAGATCCTGCTGGCGCAGGACGCGGGGGGCGTGAGGAGGCACTCTCCGGAACAGGGGCGGAGTGTGCGCGTGGACGCGCGCCGGGGCGCGGGTGGTGACGTCCGTCCTTCCGGACGCAAAGGGCGGACGCATGGTCGGATGGCACATGCGCGGCGCGGTCGGTCGGCACCCACCGGGCCCCGCCCGACGGCACCTGCACGACCCCGTCCGCCGGCACCCGCGGGGCCCGCCCGCCGGCGCGGCTCGGTCCGGTCCGGCTCGGTCCGGTCCGCCCGATGGCTCGGGCCAGGTGTCAGGACAGTCGCCGTGCGCCGCGCGACGGTGTTGTCGGGAAGATCCGTGGTTGCTTCCATGACGCCGAAGTGAAGGCTTCCTGGATGGACTTCGTCAGTGTGGGTGTCTGTGTGATGTCGGTGAGGACGATCGCGGAGCCGCCGAAGCCGCCGCCGGTCATCCGCGCGCCGAGGGCGCCCGCGGCCAGTGCCGTGTCGACCACCAGGTCCAGTTCGGGGCAGGAGATGCGGAAGTCGTCGCGCAGTGAGGCATGACCCTCGGTGAGGACGGGGCCCGTGGCGCGGATGTCGCCCGCCTCCAGGTGGGCGATCACGCGTTCCACCCGGTGGTTCTCCGTGACGATGTGCCGGGCCAGTGCCCGGATCTGAGGGTCGGGCAGCCGGTCGAGGGCCTCGGGGAGCGCGTCGTGGGCGATGTCGCGGAGCGCGGGTACGCCCAGGGCCGCGGCCGCCGACTCGCAGCCCGCCCGGCGTTTGCCGTACTCGCCGTCGCTGTGCGCGTGCTGGACGCGTGTGTCGACCACGAGGAGTTCGAGGCCCTGTCCGGCCAGGTCGAGCGGTATCTGGCGCTGGGACAGGTCGCGGGTGTCCAGGTGCAGCGCGTGGCCCTCGGTGCAGCACGCCGATGCCGTCTGGTCCATGATCCCGGTCGGCGCCCCGACGTAGATGTTCTCGGCTCGCTGACACAGGCGCGCCATCCGGCCGCGCTTAAGGCCCAGTTCGTACAGGTCGTTCAGGGCCAGCGCGGTGACGACCTCCAGTGCCGCGGAGGACGACAGGCCCGCGCCCGTCGGCACGGTCGACTCGTAGTGGATGTCCGCGCCGCCCACCGCGTGACCCGCCTCGCGCAGGGCCCACACGACGCCGGCGGGGTAGTCGGTCCAGCCCCGCGGCCCGTGCCCGGGCGCGAGTTCGGTGACGCGCAGTTCGGTGGCATCGCCCGGGGCATCCGCCGAGTGCAGCCGCAGGACGCCGTCGTCGCGCCGTGACACCGTCGCGACCGTGGTGTGCGGCAGCGCGAAGGGCATCACGAAACCGTCGTTGTAGTCGGTGTGTTCACCGATCAGGTTGACCCGCCCGGGCGCCGCCCACACACCGTCGCTCATGAAACGTTCTCCCTCTCCCGGGCAAAGGCCCACGCGTCCGACACGATGCCCGCGAGGTCCGCGCGGGACGGCTGCCAGCCAAGGCGCTCGCGCGCGGTGCGCGCCGATGCGACCAGCACCGCCGGGTCGCCGCCGCGCCGCGGGGCCACGACCTCCGGCACGGGGTGCCCGGTGACGCGGCGCACGGTGTCGACGACCTCGCGCACCGAGAACCCGTTGCCGTTGCCGAGGTTGCAGATCAGGTGGTCGCCGGGTGCCGCGGCGTCCAGCGCCAGCAGATGGGCCTCGGCGAGGTCCGCGACATGGATGTAGTCCCGGACGCAGGTGCCGTCGGGGGTCGGGTAGTCGTCGCCGAACACGGAGATCGACTCCCGCTGGCCGAGCGCCACCTGGAGGACCAGCGGGATGAGGTGTGACTCGGGCTCGTGGCGCTCGCCGCAGGAGCCGTACGCCCCGGCCACGTTGAAGTAGCGCAGCGAGACCGCGGCGAGTCCGTGGGCCGCCGCCTCGCCGGTGATCATGTGGTCGACGGCGAGCTTGGATGCGCCGTACGGGCTGGTCGGCGCGGTCGGGTCGGTCTCGGTGATCGGCGTGGAGACGGGCTCGCCGTAGGTGGCCGCCGTGGAGGAGAACACGAGCGTGCGCACTCCGGCCGACCGCATCGCCGCGAGCAGCGCCATCGTGCCGCCGACGTTGTTGTCCCAGTACTTCTCGGGCTTCAGCACCGACTCGCCGACCTGCGAGAACGCCGCGAAGTGCAGCACCGCGTCGAAGGAGTCGTCCAGCCACTTGGCGGCGTCGCGGATGTCGCCCTCGACGAAGGCGGCGCCCGCCGGGACGCCCTCCCGGAAGCCGGTCGACAGGTTGTCGAGGACGGTCACCTCGTGCCCCGCCTCCAGCAGGTGCTGCGCCACCACGCTGCCGACGTATCCGGCTCCGCCCGTCACCAGGTACTTGCTCACTCGCTCGCTACCTCTCGCAGTCGCTCGGCCGCGGTTTCCGGCGGCACATCGTTGATGAACACGCTCATACCGGACTCGGAACCGGCGAGGAATTTCAGCTTGCCGGAAGTGCGTCGGATGGTGAAAAGCTCGAGATGGAGCCCGAAGTCCTCCCGTCCGGGCTCGCTGAACGGCGCCTGGTGCCAGGCCGCGATGTACGGCGTCGGCGGCTCACCCTCCCCGAAGATCCGGTCGAAGCGCCTCAACAGTTCCAGATACAGCTGTGGGAACTCTGTGCGCGCCGCGTCGTCCAGAGCCCGCAGGTCCGGCACCCGCCGCCGCGGGTAGAGGTGCACCTCGTACGGCCAGTGCGCGGCGTACGGCACGAGGGCCACCCAGTGCTCACCGGTGAGGACCACCCGCGCGCCGTCGGCCAGTTCACGCTCCACGACGTCGTCGAAGAGGTTGCGGCCCGTCGACTCCCGGTACTCGGCGGCCGAGCGCAGCATGAGCTCCGTGCGCGGCGTGACGAAGGGGTATCCGTAGATCTGGCCGTGCGGGTGGCCGAGGGTGACGCCGATCTCGGCGCCCCGGTTCTCGAAGCAGAAGACCTGTTCCACCTGCGGGAGTTCGGCGAGTTCGGCGGTGCGGTCGGTCCACGCCTCCAGGACGAGCGCGACCCGGTCCTCGTCGAGGTCGGCGAAGGACGCGTCGTGGTCGGAGGTGAAGCACACGACCTCGCAGCGGCCCGAACCGCCGGCGAGCGAGGGGAAGCGGTTCTCGAAGACGACGACGTCGTAGTCGGACGCCGGGATCTCACTGAGACGGCCGTCGCGAGACGGGCACAGCGGGCACTCGTCGGCGGGCGGGTGGTAGGTGCGGCCCTGACGGTGCGAGGCGATGGCCACCGAGTCACCGAGCAAGGGGTCCCGGCGGATCTCGGCACTGGTGGCGACGGGGTCGAGCGGGCGCCGGTCCACGGCGTCGCGGACGGTGTCGTCCCGGGAGTCGAAGTAGAGCAGTTCACGACCGTCGGCAAGCCGGGTCGACGTCTTCTTCACTATGGCACTCCCTCACCCTCCCAAACAGAACCGCACATAACAAATCACAAGCCAACAGGCGCCGTCAATGGGCGTGCAGCATGCACCTACCTCGGACATTTCCACCAGCTCGATCACGATCAAACAAAGAACACCAACAGAACTGTTCAGTTATTGAACACGGACGCGTAGGTTCCGCAGGGATCAGTTCGCGCGACGAAGCGAGTACTTCATGCAATACCTGGCCGAAGGGCTTCGGCTCCCCACCAACGGACTCGACTACGCAATCCTGGCGATCTACTTCGCCGTCGTCCTGGGCATCGGCTTCGCCGCGCGGGCGAGCGTCAAGACCAGTCTCGACTTCTTCCTGTCCGGGCGCTCGCTGCCCGCCTGGGTCACCGGCCTGGCCTTCGTCGCCGCCAACCTGGGCGCCACCGAGATCCTCGGCATGGCCGCCACCGGCGCGCAGTACGGCGTCGCCGTCGTGCACTGGTACTGGATCGGCGCCATCCCGGCGATGGTCTTCCTGGGCCTGGTGATGATGCCGTTCTACTACGGCTCCAAGGTCCGGTCGGTCCCCGAGTTCCTGCTCCAGCGGTTCGACACATCCGCACACCTGCTGAGCTCGGTCCTCTTCGCCTTCGCCGCGATCCTCATCGCCGGCGTCAACCTCTACGCCCTGTCGATCGTGGTCGAGGCGCTGCTGGGCTGGCCGCAGTGGATCTCGATCGTCGTCGCCGGATTCTTCGTCCTCGCGTACATCACCGTCGGCGGGCTCTCCTCGGCGATCTACAACGAGGTCCTCCAGTTCTTCGTCATCCTCGCCGCGCTCATACCCCTGACCTTCCTCGGTCTGAAGCGCGTCGGCGGCTGGGACGGTCTGAGCGACTCGCTCACCGCGAGTCACGGCGACGACTTCCTCACGGCCTGGGGCGGCACCGGCATCGGCGACCCCAATCCGCTCGGCGCCAACTGGCTCACCATCGTCCTCGGCCTCGGCTTCGTGCTCTCCTTCGGCTACTGGACCACCAACTTCGCCGAGGTCCAGCGCGCCCTGTCCGCGAAGAACCTGTCCGCCGCCAAGCGCACCCCGCTGATCGCCGCCTTCCCGAAGATCTTCATCGTCTTCCTGGTGATGATCCCGGGCCTGGTCGCCGCCGTCCTCGTGCCGAAGATCGGCACGGCGGGCTCCGACCTCACCTACAACGACGCCATTCCGCTGCTGATGCAGGAGTTGCTGCCCAACGGTGTGCTCGGCATCGCGGTGACCGGACTGCTCGCCGCGTTCATGGCCGGCATGGCGGCGAACGTCTCGTCGTTCAACACCGTGTTCACGTACGACATCTGGGCGAAGTACGTGAAGCAGGGCCGCGAGGACCGCTACTACCTGCGCTTCGGCCGGCTGATCACGGCGATCGGCGTGCTGTGCTCCATCGGCACCGCCTTCCTCGCCTCCAGCTTCAGCAACATCATGGGCTACCTCCAGACGCTGTTCTCGTTCTTCAACGTCCCGATGTTCGTGGTCTTCATCATCGGCATGTTCTGGAAGCGGGCCTCGATGAAGTCCGGCGCCTGGGGCCTCTTCGCGGGCACATCGGCCGCGATGGTCAACTACTTCTGGATCTACAAGCAGGGCGTCATCGACATCCCGACCGACCAGGGCGCCAACTTCGTCTCCGCGATCGTCGCCTTCGTCGCCGGCGCCCTCGTGATGGTGGTCGTCACCCTGTTCACCGCGCCGAAGCCCGAGGCCGAACTGGCCGGTCTGGTCTACGGAACCACCTCACCGGGCATGGAGGAGGCGCCGGAGGAGGGCGACAGCGCCTGGTACCGCAGGCCCGCCCTGCTGGGCTGGGGCGCGATCGTCCTCGCCGCGGCCTGCTACATCCCCTTCTCCTTCTGACCCGATCGGAGGCACCCCCCATGTCCGAACTGCAGCGTGAAGTCTCCGAGCTGGAGCGCAAGTCCGCCACCGCGGCCCGTCTCTTCGACATCCGGCTCATCATCGGCGGCCTGTTCACCCTCTACGGGATCATCGTCACGATCGCCGGGATCATGGCGTCCGACGCGGATCTCAAGAAGGCCGAGGGCGTCAACATCAATCTCTGGACCGGCCTCGGCATGCTCGCCCTGGGGCTGTTCTTCCTCCTCTGGCTGAAGCTGCGCCCCATCGCGCCGCCGACCCCGGCCGAGGACGCCTGAGCCGAGGGCGCCGACCCCGGCCGAGGATGCCTGAGCTACTGCTCCGGTGGAGGAGGCGGGTCGGACAGACCGGTCGCCCCCGGGAAACCGGGCAGCGGGCCGGGCGGTGAGGCGATCGCCGCCCGGTCCAGCAGTCCGGTACGGGCCGCGAGCGCGGCCGCCTCCAGCCGGGAGCCCACCCCCAGTTTCATCAGCACCCGCTGCACATGGGTACGGGCCGTGCTCGGCGCGATGCCCATACCGGCCGCGATCAGCCGGGTGTCCTCGCCCTCCGCCACCCTGACCAGTACCTCGACCTCGCGCGGGGTGAGCAGTTGCAGCAGCCGCTGCCCCTCGTCGTCCGGCTGGACCGCGGGGTTGAGCAGTTCGGCGAACGCGCCCTGGAGCAGCTGCGGGGCCACCACCGCCTCACCCGCCCGCGCCTTGACCATGGCGCGCTCCACGCCCTCGATGCGCTCGTCGTGGCGCACGTAACCCGAGGCGCCGGCCGCGAAGGCCGCGGCGATTCCGCGCGGGCTCGGCACCGGGCCCAGCACCACCACCGCCACCTGGGGCCGCTCCCGTTTGATCTTCACGATCGGGTCGAACGCGCCCGGCTCGGCCGGTGTCGCGGTGCCCAGCAGACAGACCTCGGGCGCCCTGCTGACGACGAGATCGGCGGCGCCCGCCGCGGGTGCCGCGGCCGCGAGCACCCGGTGTCCCCGCAGTTTCAGGGCCGAGGCGAGTGCCTCCGCGAGCAGTCGGTGATCGTCCAGCACCATGAGCCGCACGCCCATCGAGCAACCCCCATCCCCCGCCGCGGATGACCCCCCGGCCTTCTGACCCGGCAAGCTACACGCTTGTTCGACTTTGCGCGCCCCTAACTCGGCAGAAGCCCCCCAAGGTGCCGAATTCTTCGCCAAACGGGGCTACTTGTGACCAGGGCCCGGCACATCGGTTCTCCGATGTGCCGGGCCCTTGATCATGTGCGGTCGCCGGCGGCCGGCGACGGGGTGGGGCGATCAGTCCGCCGTGGTGAAGGCGACCGCCAGATACTTCTTGCCGAACGACGACGAGGTCGAGGTCGGCTTGCTCATCAGGGTGGCGCCGATGTAGAACCGCCCGTTCGCGTACCGGTAGTCGGCGCTGTCGGCGACGAAGCTGGTCTCCGCCTCGCGCACCGACTTGTCGGAGGGGTTCTCCATCAGCACCGTCTGCTTGAAGGTGGCGCCGTCGATGCTGACGACCTGGCCGCCCTTGTCGTACGGAGGCCACTTGTACGCGATCAGGTTTCCGCCGTCCATGCGCAGCGGGAACATCGTGTACCGGTCGCCCGCGTCCGCACGGTCGCTGGTCGGCTTTCCGGTGGCGAGGTCGAAGGAGACGATCTCGTTGGTGTCGCCGTACTCCCCCGTGCCCTCGTGGTCGGCGGTCGGCAGGTAGATCCGCCCGTTGCCCACCGTGACCTTCGTGCAGGACTCGACCTCCGTGGAGCGGCAGCGCGCCTGGAACTTGTCGCCGGTCGCGGAGATCTTGGTCTTGAGGACGCCCTTGTCGTCGACCGAGAAGAAGTCCGAGATGCCGAACGAACCGGTGTCGCCGACATCGGCGGCGACCACCAGCGGCTTGGAGTTGACGATGCTCGCCCACTCCACGCCGGCGGGCATCTTGAACGAGTAGAGCGGGGTGCCGTTGTCCGGGTTCACGCCCTGGATGACGACCTGCCGGTTGTCGTACGAGCCGCACTTGCGGACCGCGACGATCGCCGCGCCGCCGCCGTAGCCCATGTCGTAGCAGCCGTCGGCGCCGATGTCGGGCTTCCAGCGGATGGCGCCGGTGTTGATGTCGAAGGCGGCGCCGCCGTCGGTGCCGCCCACGGCGACCGTGGTCCCGCTCTGGGTGACCTCGGTGAACTTGGCCTTGCCGTCACCGCTCTGGGTGCCGGTGACGGACTTGTGCCACTTCAGCGTGCCGGTGTTGAGGTCGACGACGCCGACCTCGGTGCACGGCTCGTAGTTCCGCGGCGGCTTGCGCTTGGCGGCCTCGAAGACGATGCCGACCTTGTTGTCCGTGGACTGGTGGCGGGAGGTGGCACAGACCTGGCCGGGCAGCGGCAGGGTCCACAGCGGGGTGCCCTTGGCCGCGTCGTAGCCGACGATCGAGTTCACACCGGGCTTGACGAACGCCTTGTCGGTGACCCAGGCGCCCTTGACGTTGGTGAGGTCGGTGCGGGCCGGCTCCGGAAGCTGGAAGGCGACCTTGGAGTTGACGTTGGCAGGCGCCTTCTCCTTGCCGGGTCCGTCGGCCGCCTTGCCGCCGGTGGCCCCGGTGGTGCCCTCCGACGAGCCGCCGGAGCTGTTCTTCGCCTCGTCCTTCTTGCTCTCGCCGTCGTCCTTGGTGGAGGCGAACCAGACGCCGCCGCCGACGATCAGCAGCACCGCGACGGCCGCCGCGATGATGATCTGCATCTGTGTGTTCAGCTTCTTGCCGCCACCGCCGCCCGGCTGCGGCGGCATGTACTGCGGCTGTACGGGCTGCGTCGGATAGCCGTAGCCGGGCTGGGTGGGCGGCTGCTGTCCCGGCGGGGTCTGCGGATAGCCGTAGCCCGGCGCCTGGTCGGGCGCCTGCGGATAGCCGTAGCCGGGCTGGGTGGGCGGCGGCGCCTGCGGCGGGCCGCCGGCGGGCGGGGTCTGCGGATAGCCGTACGAGGGGTCCTGCGGCGGCGGGGTCGGAGCCCCGAAGCCTCCGGCCGGAGGCTCCTGGGGCGCGCCGAACCCTCCCCCCTGCGGGGGCTGGTTCGGCGGCGGCGGTGGCGGCTGCGTCATGGCGTGGGTACCTCGGATGAAAGGGGATGCGGGGCGGCGGTCGGGTGCTCGGACGCGGTCACTTGCCGAAGGCCATCATCGTCTTCGTCTCCTTCTCCTCGGCGTCGTTGCTCGCGCTGACCCGGCCCGCGGCGAGGAAGAACCTGCCGTCGGCGTAGACCATGTGCGGGGAGTAGAAGGTGTTCTCGATCTCCGCGGTCGACTCGGGGTGCTGGAGGAGCACCTTCGGGGCACCGCCGGTCGGAGCGATCGAGGCGATGGCGCCGCCGGCGTCGTAGGACGCCTCCCGGTAGACGATGACGTTGCCGCCCTCCATCTTCAGCGGCGTCATCTGGCTGTCGCCGCCCGAGGGCGAGCGCCACTTGGCCTTGCCGGTGGCCAGGTTGAACGCGACGACCTCATTGGCCTTGCCGGCCTGTGCGGGCTCGGTGGCCATGTAGAAGGTGTTCGCGTCGGCGGCGACACCGGTGCAGCCCTCGAGGTTCTGACCGAAGATCACGAACGAACCGCCGCAGCGGGGCTGGAACTTGTCCTTGCCGCCGTCGATCTGCGAGCGCGGCGTGCCGTTGTCCTTGAGCGCGACGATGGACCACTTCTTCGGCTCGCGCTGGGTGAGGGAGATGACGAGCGGGCTGGTCGAGTAGACCTTGTCGATCTCCCAGCCGACGGGCGCGTTGTACGTCCACTTCGGCTTGCCGGTGGCCGGGTCGACCTCCGACAGCTGGTGCTTGGGCTTGTTGTAGTCCGAGGTGGGGCAGCTGGCGGCGGCGATCAGCTTGGGTCCGCCGGCGAAGGCGAACGGCTTGCAGCCGCTGCTCGGGCCCTGGAAGATCTGCTTCCCGTCGGCCATCGAGAAGCCGTAGGAGTTGCCGCTGCCGCCCGCGGCGAGGGTGTTGCCGCTGATCGACAGGGTGAAGTCGGACAGGCCACCGAAACCGCTGACCTTCGGGATCGGCTTCTTCCAGCCCGCCTTGCCGGTCTTGAGGTCGATCATCTGCAGGTTGAGGCACTTGGCCTTCTCGGTGAGACCGTCCTTGATGCCGATGACGATCCGGCCGTCGGTGGTGGTCTGCGCGGGGGCCGAGCACACCTCGGTCGGCAGCGTCAGGGTCCACTTCTTCTTGCCGTCGGTCACCGAGTAGCCGACGACCTCCTTGTACATGGCCTTGACGACGGTGTCGCCGGCCACCCACGGGCCGAAGGTCTCCGAGCCGTTGCGCGGCAGGTCGACGTCGTTCTTGGTGAGGAACAGGACCTTCGCCTCGCCCGGCTTGCGCCCGGCGTTGAGGTCGTCGTTGCCTTCCTCGCCGGTGCCGTTGCCGTCGCCCTGGTCGACGGACTCGGACGTGGACGGCTTCGGGTCGTCGCTCTTGCTGACGTTCTTCTGCTTGTCGTCCTTGTCGTCGCCGCTGAGGGCGAACCAGGTACCGCCGCCGATCACCAGGAGCCCGGCGACCGCCGCGCCGATGATGACACCGGGCTTGCCCTTGAAGAAGCCGCCGCCGCCGTTGCCGGGCGGGGTGGGCATACCCGGGTACTGCGGCTGGGTCGGGTAACCGCCGTAGGGGCCGGGCTGCTGGTTGTAGGGCCCCGGCTGCTGGTTGTACGGGCCGGGCTGCTGGTTGTACGGACCCGGCTGCCCCGGAGGCTGCTGCGGGTAGCCGTAACCGGGCTGGGCGGGCGGCTGCTGCGGGTAGCCGTAGCCGGGCGCACCGGCGGGCGGGCTCTGCGGCGGCTGCGCCGGAGGCTGCGGGGCGCCGTACGGAGGCTGGTTCGGCGGCTGGTTGGGCGGCGGCGGCTGTGTCATCTGCTTACCTCTGGAAGTGGGGAGATGGGAGAAGGAGTAGGGATGTCCGAAGGGTCCGAATGACTCAGAACGCGGTCACTTGCCAAAGGCCATCATCGTTTTCGTCTCCCTCTCTTCCGCGTCGTCGAGGTGGTGCGGAAGCCGGCGCCTGCCGGGCCGAGCGAGTGCACCGGCGTGCTGCGGCGGCGGCGCGGGAGGCCCGCCGTACGGAGCGGGCGGCCGGGCCGGCTGAGGAGGAACCGCTTGCTGCGTGCCCCGAAAAACGCCGGAGCCCCCGTGCGGCGGTTGCTGCCCGGGCGGCTGAGTCATCTGCACTTCCCCCTTGTGCGGTCCTGCTGCCCGAGCCGCTCGCCTCGGTGATCCGGCGGGCGCCCACCTCCGCGAGGAAGCGTTTCGGACATGAAATCCGCTGTCCTGTACCAGTCGAGCGGTGCTTCTTTCTATCACTCGGGGCGTGTCGAACAAGGGGCCGGTCCGCCCCTGTTCCCAAGGGAGGACCGGCCCGTGATGCCGTTGTTACGAGACCTGCACGCGCTCTCTACGCGGGCCGCTGAAGGGGTCGGACTACGCGTCGTCGGCCAGCTCCAGCCAGCGCATCTCCAACTCCTCGCGCTCACCGACCAGTTCCCTGAGCTCCGCGTCCAGTTTGGCAACCTTCTCGAAGTCCGTGGCGTTATCGGCGATTTGGGAGTGCAGTCGCGTCTCCTTGTCGGAGAGCTTGTCGAGCTGACGCTCGATCTTCTGGAGCTCCTTCTTCGCGACGCGGGCGTCCCCCGACGTCTTCTCCCTCGCCGCCGGGGCGGGCGCGGGCGCCGGGGCCGCGGTCTCGATCATCCGGCGGCGGCGCTCCAGGTACTCCTCGATACCGCGCGGCAGCATCCGCAGCGTGGAGTCGCCGAGCAGCGCGAACGTCCGGTCGGTCGTCCGCTCGATGAAGAACCGGTCGTGGGAGATCACGACCATCGTGCCCGGCCAGCCGTCGAGCAGGTCCTCGAGCTGGGTGAGGGTCTCGATGTCGAGGTCGTTGGTGGGCTCGTCGAGGAAGAGGACGTTGGGCTCGGCCATCAGCAGCCGCAGCAGCTGGAGCCGGCGGCGCTCACCGCCGGACAGGTCCCCCACCGGGGTCCACTGCTTCTCCTTGCCGAAGCCGAACTGCTCGCACAGCTGGCCCGCGGTCATCTCCCGGCCCTTGCCGAGGTCGACCCGGTCGCGGATCTGCTGGACGGCCTCCAGCACGCGCAGCGCCGGCGGGAGCTCGGTGACGTCCTGCGACAGATACGCCAGCCGGACCGTCTTGCCGACGACGACCCGCCCGGCCGCGGGCTGCTGCTCGCCGTCGCTCACGGCGGCGTCGGCCAGCGCGCGCAGCAGCGAGGTCTTGCCCGCGCCGTTGACCCCGACCAGACCGATCCGGTCGCCGGGGCCGAGCTGCCAGGTCAGGTGCTTGAGGAGCACCTTCGCACCGGCCTGGACCGTCACGTCCTCCAGGTCGAAGACCGTCTTGCCGAGCCGGGCGCTGGCGAACTTCATCAGCTCGCTGGTGTCCCGCGGCGGCGGCACGTCGGCGATCAGTTCGTTCGCCGCCTCGATGCGGTACCGCGGCTTGGACGTACGGGCGGGGGCGCCGCGGCGCAGCCAGGCCAGCTCCTTGCGCATCAGGTTCTGCCGCTTGGACTCCTCGGTGGCGGCGATGCGCTCGCGCTCGGCGCGGGCGAAGACGTAGTCGCTGTAGCCGCCCTCGTACTCGAAGACCGATCCGCGCTGGACGTCCCACATCCGGGTGCAGACCTGGTCGAGGAACCAGCGGTCGTGGGTGACGCAGACGAGGGCCGAGCGCCGGGCCCGGAGGTGCTTGGCCAGCCAGGCGATGCCCTCCACGTCGAGATGGTTGGTCGGCTCGTCGAGGACGATCAGGTCCTGCTCGGCGATGAGCAGCTTGGCCAGCGCGACCCGGCGTCGCTCACCGCCGGACAGCGGGGCGATGACGGTGTCCAGCCCCTGCGGGAAGCCGGGCATGTCCAGCCCGCCGAACAGTCCGGTGAGCACGTCACGGATCTTGGCGTTGCCCGCCCACTCGTGGTCGGCGAGGTCCCCGATCACCTCGTGCCGCACGGTGGCCTCGGGGTCGAGCGAGTCGTGCTGCGTGAGCACGCCGAGACGCAGACCGCTGTTCTGGGTGACCCGCCCGGTGTCGGGCTCCTCCAGCTTGGCGAGCATGCGGATCAGCGTCGTCTTGCCGTCGCCGTTGCGGCCGACGACGCCGATGCGATCGCCCTCGGAGACGCCGAGGGAGACTCCGTCGAGCAGGGCACGGGTTCCGTACACCTTGCTGACTGCCTCGACATTGACCAGATTGACGGCCATTTTTCTCCTGTACGGGGGGACGGATCGACGTCCCAGCGTAGTCGCCGTCAGCGACTCCGGTTCCGGCGTCCCGCCCGCTCGACCAGGAACCAGCCGGCGAGCGCCGTCGCGACGGCTGCCGGCGCCGTGACCCGTACGGCGATCAGCACCGCCGACCTGCCCTCCAGCATGCCGCCGAAGCCGACCATGGACAGCCCGAGGACCCCGAAGAGGCACAGCGTGATCCCGAGGGCGGCGACCGGGCCGCCGGACCTGCCGCCCGTGGCCGCGGCGGGCGCGGACGCGGGGGCGCTCACGGCGGGGCGCTCGAAGGTGCGGAAGGCGGCCACGAGCACCGCGGTCAGCGCCGCGGCCAGGACGAGGCGGACCGGGACCTGCGCCCACCAGGCGCCGGACGCCGGTTCCGGCAGAGCCACGTCGAGCGCGAGGAACGCCCCGTAGACGCCGAGCATGGCGGTGAGGTGCCACAGGAACGCCGTCATGGCGATCCCGTTCGCGGCGACGACTCCCCGCCACACACGGGCACGCTCGGCGAAGCGGGTGCCCGGGCCGCGCAGCAGCTCGACGGCGCCCACGAGCCAGAGCCCGTGGCACAGGAGCGCCAGGGTGGGCGGGGCCATGTTGGAGACCTTCTCGCCGGGCATCCCGACCATGGACAGCGGGTACGGCCCGTACACGACCAGGGCGACGGCGGCGGCGAGCCCGCCGGCCGCGAGGGCGGCGGGGACGCGGATGCGGCCGTCGGCGCGCAGGAAGCCGAGCTGGTGGACGGCGAGCCAGACGAAGGCGAAGTTGAGGAACTCGACGAAGGGCACACCGAACGCGAACCGTGCCACGTCGACGGCCACGGCTCCCGTCACGAGCGCCGCGAAGGCGGCCCAGCCGTAGCGCTCGTGCAGCTTCAGCAGGAGCGGAGTGAACGCCACCATCGCGAGATAGATGCCGATGAACCAGAGCGGCTGCGCGACCAGGCGCAGGGCGACACCGGTCAGCCCGCCGTCACCGCCGAGGAGCTGCACCACGAGTGCGGCGGCGCCCCAGACCAGGATGAACACCATCGTGGGACGCAGCAGTCGCTGGAGCCGCGCCCGCAGGAAGGCGGAGTAGACCGAGCCCTCGGGGTGCCGGCGGCGCAGGGAGCGGTAGGAGAGCGCGTGCGAGAACCCGCCGACGAAGAAGAAGACGGGCATGATCTGCAAGGCCCAGGTGAGCAGTTGGAGCTCGGGCACGACGGCGAGGAGATTGCCCACGCCGTCGTCGGTGACGACGGCCATCAGCCAGTGCCCCAGCACGACCGTCCCGAGAGAGGCGACCCGCAGCAGGTCTATGTACCGGTCCCGGTCCCCGGGTGTGGCGGCGGCGAGCTCACGAACGCTTGATCCCATGGCCCCACGGTCCCGTGGAGCCGGCCCGCCGGGTCAGGGCGCGGATACTCAACTCGGTCCTGAGTACGTGACCCCGGCCGGCCGTTCCCACCGGACGCGGGCGCCGAAGCGGGGCCCGGGGCGCGCGCCCGGAGGCGCCGCGGCCCTACAGGACCACCGCACCGCCCGCCGGCGACACCGCCACCCGCGCCGCGCGGCACGTCGCCGACGCCCGCAGCGCCTGCGCCACGGACTCCGCCGTGTCCTCGTCCTTCACCAGGAACGCCGTCGTCGGCCCCGAGCCCGAGACCAGCGCGGCCAGCGCACCGGCCGCGAGCCCCGTGTCGAGCGTCGTGCGCAGCGACGGACGCAGCGAAAGGGCCGCCGGCTGGAGGTCGTTGGAGAGCGCGGCCGCCAGCGCGGACGCGTCTCCCGTACGCAGGGCATCGAGCAGCGCCGCGGACGCCTCGGGCGCGGGGACCTGCGATCCCTCGTGGAGGCGGTCGAACTCCCCGTACACCGCGGGGGTCGACAGCCCGCCGTCCGCGACCGCGAACACCCAGTGGAAGGCGCCGCCGACCGTCAGCTCCGTGAGCTGTTCGCCGCGGCCGGTGCCGAGCGCCGCACCGCCGACCAGGCTGAACGGCACATCACTGCCCAACTCCGCGCAGATGGAGAGCAGTTCGGCGCGGGACGAGCCCAGCCCCCACAGCGCGTCGCAGGCGAGCAGCGCACCGGCGCCGTCCGCGCTGCCGCCCGCCATGCCACCCGCGACCGGGATGTCCTTGGCGATGTGGATGTGGACGTCGGGCGACAGTCCGTGGCGCGCCGCGAGCAGTTCCGCGGCCCGCGCCGCCAGATTCGTCCGGTCCAGCGGGACCTGGCCGGCGTCCGGGCCCTGGCAGGTGACCGTCAGCTCGGCCGCGGGGCTCACCGTGACCTCGTCGTACAGCGAGACCGCGAGGAAGACGTTGGCCAGGTCGTGGAACCCGTCGGCCCGCGCGCCGCCCACCGCCAGCTGGACGTTGACCTTCGCGGGGACGCGTACCGTCACCGGCCCGGGGTTCGTGACGCTCACGCCTTGGCCTCCGCGATCCGTGCGAACTCCTCCACCGTCAGGGCCTCACCGCGCGCCTGCGGCGAGATGCCCGCGGCGACCAGGGCGGTCTCGGCGGCGGCGGGCGATCCCGCCCATCCGGCGAGCGCGGCCCGCAGGGTCTTGCGGCGCTGGGCGAAGGCCGCGTCGACGACGGCGAAGACCTCACGCTTCGTCGCGGTCGTCTTCGGGGGGTCCCTGCGGACGAGGGACACCAGACCGGAGTCCACATTGGGCGCCGGCCAGAAGACGTTGCGCCCGATGGATCCGGCCCGCTTCACCTCGGCGTACCAGTTGGCCTTCACGGAGGGGACGCCGTAGACCTTGTTGCCGGGTGCGGCCGCGAGCCGGTCGGCCACCTCCGCCTGGACCATCACCAGCGTCCGCTCGATGGTCGGGAAGCGGTCCAGCATGTGCAGGAGGACCGGCACGGCGACGTTGTACGGAAGGTTCGCGACCAGCGCGGTCGGCTCCACGCCGGGCAGTTCGTCGACGAGCATGGCGTCGGAGTGCACCAACGAGAAGTTCGCGACCCGCTCGGGCAGCCGGGCCAGGATCGTGGAGGGCAGCGCCGCCGCCAGCACGTCGTCGATCTCCACCGCCACGACGCGGTCGGCCGCCTCCAGCAGGGCCAGGGTCAGCGACCCGAGCCCGGGCCCGACCTCGACGACCACGTCGTCCTCGCGGACGCCTGCCGTGCGGACGATCCGGCGGACGGTGTTCGCGTCGATGACGAAGTTCTGGCCGCGCTGCTTGGTGGGGCGTACGCCCAGCGCGGCGGCCAGTTCACGGATGTCGGCGGGGCCGAGGAGGGCGTCGGGCTCAGTGGTGCTCACCGATACAGCCTACGGCCGCAGTGCGGCCACGGACTCGCCCCCCTTTGCACGTAGAGCTTCTTGGCCCGGAAGGTCTGTTCCGACGAGGAGGCGTCCTGCGGCCGTCCGCTGCCGCCGAGCGCCTGCCAGGTCCCGGTGTCGAACTGGTACAGCCCGCCGTACGTCCCCGACGCGTCCACCGCGCCCGACCGTCCGCCGGACTCGCAGTGCGCGAGGGCGCCCCAGTCCAGCCCGTCCGCCCCCTGCACGGAGTCCGGCAGCTGCCGGGTGCCGACCCTGACCCGCTGGGTGACCGGCTGCCGCACCATCTCCTCGGCGATCCTGCGGGGCTTCTGCTTCACACCGTTGACGGTCCGCAGGGCGTAGGTGACACGGCGCACACCGGGTCTGCCCTGCTGGTCGACGACCTCCGTCCCGGCGAAGAGGGCGGAGTCCCGGGTCCGCACGACGTCGAAGCCGACGGGCTCCTCGCGCACCTGCTGGGTGCCGGTGATGCGCATGACGGTGACGGTCTGCCCGTCCCGGGGGAAGCTGCCGAGCGGTACGGATGTGGTGTCCTGCCCGCTGAGCGCGATACCCGCGTCGTGCAGCGCCTCCTGGACGGTGGCGGCGTTCGTCCGGACGGTCCGCTCGCGGCCGTCGGCCATGAAGGTCACGGTCCGCTCGGTCCGCACGTCCAGGGCGAGGCCGCTGCGGGAGATGACCGATGAGCGCGAGACGGACATGTAGGCGCCCTCGGCCCGCACGCCGAGCTGGCGCAGCGCCTCGTCGACGGTGCGGGCGGTGGTCCACACCTGGCGGCGCTGCCCGTCGACGGTGAGCGTGACGGGCCGGCCGTAGCGGACGACGATGTCGTCCCCGCTGGCGAGATCGGCGCCGGGGCCGGGCGCGACGATGTCGTGCCGGCCGACGGCAAGCCCCTCGTCGTCGAGCAGCTCCTGCACGTCGTCGGCGAAGGTGTGCAGGGTGCGGGGCACCCCGTCGACGGTGAGGCGTACGTCCTTGTCGCTCGCGACGAACGCCGAGGTCCCGCCCGCCAGGAAGGCGACGACGAGGGCCTGGGGCACCAGCTTGCGGAAGGTGTCGGGCCGTTCGGAGGTCTTCCGCCGCCGCGCCGCCCTGCGGGCCTCGGCCCGGCCGGAGGGCGGCGTCTCCCCGGGCGGCGCGGGAGGTTCGGGGACGCCCGCGGGGCGGACGGCGGAATTCTGGCGTGGCAGGGCGAGAGCGGCCACGGTCGGCGCGTAGGCGGCTGCGTACGCACCGGCAGATCCGGCGCCGGGTTCCCCGGGCGGGGGGATCTCGTACGGGTCGGTCGCACGGGGGCCGGTCACCGCCGCGTCGTAGGGGACCGGACCCGCGACTCGGGTCACCGCCGCGTCATACGGGACCGAACCCGCGACTCGGGTCACCGCCGCGTCGTACGGGACCGGGCTTCCGGCCCGCGGCGCCGGACCGGCGTACGTGGGCGTCCAGCCTGCCACCGTGCGGTCCTGCGGGAACGACGGCTCCGTGGGGCCGGGTGGTTCGTACGGTTCGGCGGCTCTGGTCGCGGCGCGGCGAACGCCTCGTGCGGCACGGTGACTGCCCTGCGAATTGCTCACGACGCTCCGTAAGGTCCGGTTCCGGTCCGCCCGATGGCGTTGCGGCCCGGGACACTATCGGAGGCGCGGTCACTCTCCAAAGCGACTCGGCTACACAGTGTCGCGTCGGCACTCGGTGCGAGACCCCCTCGGCGGCCCCGGCCCGTTGTCCGTCAGTAACCGAACGCCTCGGCGGTGTTGGCGGAGACAGCGGCCGCCAGGGTGTCCTCGTCGAGCCCCTTCACCGCGGCCATGGCCCGCAGCGTGACCGGAATGAGATACGGCGCGTTAGGCCGTCCGCGGTACGGCACCGGCGTGAGATACGGCGCATCCGTTTCGACGAGTACGAGTTCTCGGGGCGCGACGGCGAGCGCGTCCCGCAGCGGCTGCGCGTTTTTGAAGGTCACATTGCCGGCGAAGGACATGTAGTAGCCCGCGGCGGCACAGATCTCCGCCATTTCCGCGTCGCCGGAATAGCAGTGGAACACGGTTCGCGCGGGTGCGCCTTCCTCGGCGAGAACGCGCAGAACATCGGCGTGCGCCTCGCGGTCGTGGATCACGAGGGCCTTGTCGTGCCTTTTCGCGATCTCGATATGCGCGCGGAAGGAGCGCTCCTGGGCCGCGATTCCGTCGGGGCCCGTTCGGTAGTAGTCGAGTCCGGTCTCGCCGACCGCGCGCACCTGCGGCAGCGCGGCGAGCGCGTCGATCTCGGCGAGCGCGTCGTCGAGCGCGCTGTCACCGCCGCCCTCGCGCGCACCCTGCCGCGACCAGCCATCCGGGTCCCCCAGCACGATCCGCGGCGCCTCGTTGGGATGGAGCGCGACGGCGGCGTGCACCGCGTCGTGGTCGGCGGCCGTCTGCGCGGCCCAGCGCGAGCCCTTGATGTCGCAGCCGACCTGCACGACCGTCGTCACTCCCACCGCGGCCGCCCTCGCCAGCGCCTCCTCGACCGTGCCCTCCTGCATGTCCAGGTGGGTGTGGGAATCGGCGACGGGGACCCGCAGGGGGTCGGGCAGCGGCGGCGGGTCGGACTTCGCACTCATGGGCGCGATCCTACGAGGCCCGCGCCCGCGAGCTCACTTGCGGTGGAAGGGATGGAGCAGATCGGAGAGATGCCAGTGGTGCGCCGGCTTCTCCGGGCTCCCCGCCTGCCGCACGACCGTACTGTCCGGCTGCTGCCCCTCGTCCCCCTCCGACGATGCCTTCCGGGCGGCACGTGCGGGCTTCGCGGGGCGGCGCGCGACCGGACGCGCCATCAGGTCGAGCACCGAGGAGACCTGTCCGGACCGCATGATCCTGACGACATGCCCCCCGCAGTTGGTGCACGTCGGGCTCGAGAGGGGCGACGGCACCCGCACCCCGTCCGCCGTGTAGACGATGAATTCCTGGCCGGCGCCGTCCACATGGTGCTCTATTTCGTAGGACTGCTCCCAGCCGTGCCCACAGCGCATGCAGCAGAACGCGTATGCCTCATGGACCTTGGCGGTGCCTGTGACCTCACTCATGCCAGCTCCTCTCCACCGGTCCAGTGGACGCCTTTGACGGCGGGAGCGCATCAGCGCCTGTCGATTAATGGATTGGTCTTGGGTCTTCCCATGCACAAAGAGGCAGAACACGGTCTGCGCTTTGCCTTTTACGATAGTCCTTTGCCGTCCCCGGGGGCCGGACGATTCGCATTCTTTGCCGCCACGACGGCATCGAACACCTCGCGTTTGGGCAGGCCTGCTTCGACGGCGACCGCCGCAATGGCCTCCTTGCGCCGCTCCCCCGCCTCCTCGCGCACCCGCACCCTGCGCACCAGCTCCTCGGCGTCGAGATCTCCGGGTCCGGCGGCCGGCGCACCCTCCACCACGACCGTGATCTCGCCGCGCACGCCCTCGGCCGCCCAGACCGCCAGTTCTCCCAGGCCGCCGCGCTTGACCTCTTCGTAGGTCTTGGTCAGCTCGCGGCAGACCGCGGCCCGGCGCTCGGGGCCGAAGACCTCGGCCATCGCCGCGAGGGTGTCGTCCAGACGGTGGGGCGCCTCGAAGTAGACGAGCGTGCGGCGCTCGGACTCGACCTCGCGGAGCCGGCCGAGCCGTTCGCCCGCCTTGCGCGGCAGAAAACCCTCGAAGCAGAAACGGTCGACCGGCAGTCCCGACAGGGCGAGCGCGGTGAGGACGGCGGACGGGCCGGGGACCGCGGTGACCTTGATGTCCTTCTCGACGGCCGCGGCGACCAGCCGGTAGCCGGGGTCGGAGACCGAGGGCATGCCGGCGTCGGTGACCAGCAGCACCCGGGCGCCGCCGGCGAGTGCCTCGACGAGTTCCGGCGTACGGGCGGTCTCGTTGCCCTCGAAGTAGGACACGACCCGCCCCGTGGTGTGCACACCGAGGGCCTGGGTGAGGCGGCGGAGCCGCCGGGTGTCCTCGGCGGCGACGATGTCGGCGCCCTCCAGCTCGGCGGCGAGCCGGGGCGGCGCGTCCGCCACATCGCCGATGGGCGTCCCTGCGAGTACCAGCGTTCCTGTCACACGGGCCATCCTCCCAGGGCCGTGCGCACGACTCGCACAGTGGCGTTCCCTACGATGGCGCGGTGACCAGTACCGCGCCGAAGACCCTTCAGGGCAAGGACGCCGATCAGCAGCCCGCCAGCCGGCAGCAACGGCTGCGCAGATTCGGCTACGCGCCCCGGGCCGTGATCGGGCTGCGCGAACGCCTGGTGCCGCCCTATACCCGCCCCTCCGAACGGCTGTGGCCGGTGTTCGGCATCCCTCCGGCGGTGGTGAACCCGCTGCTGCGTACGGCGGCCTGGGGCGGACCGCTGTTGGTCGCGCTGGTCGCGGGTGTGCTCCGGTTCTGGAACCTGGGCTCGCCGAAGGCGGTGATATTCGACGAGACGTACTACGCGAAGGACGCCTGGGCCCTGATCAACCAGGGGTACGAGGGCAGCTGGCCGAAGGACATCGACAAGTCGATCCTGCGGGACCCCTCGTCCGTCCCGATCCCCACCGACCCCGGTTATGTGGTCCATCCGCCGGTCGGCAAGTGGGTCATCGGCATCGGTGAGCAGTTGTTCGGCTTCACGCCCTTCGGCTGGCGCTTCATGGTGGCGGTGCTCGGCACGCTGTCGGTGCTGATGCTCTGCCGCATCGGACGCCGGCTGTTCCGCTCCACGTTCCTCGGCTGTCTCGCGGGAGCGCTGCTCGCCGTGGACGGTCTGCACTTCGTGATGAGCCGTACGGCTCTGCTCGACCTGGTGCTGATGTTCTTCGTGCTCGCGGCCTTCGGAGCGCTGGTCGTCGACCGGGACTGGGCGCGCCGCAGACTCGCGGCCGCGCTGCCCGTGGACGAGGACGGCGTGCTGCGGCCGGACGCGACGGTCGCGGAGACCCTGCGGCTCGGCTGGCGGCCGTGGCGGCTGACGGCGGGCCTGATGCTCGGCCTGGCCGCCGGCACCAAGTGGAACGGCCTCTATGTGATGGCCGCGTTCGGTCTGCTGACGGTGCTGTGGGACGTGGGCGCCCGCCGCACGGCCGGCGCGGTGCAGCCGTACAGAGCGGTGCTGAAGAAGGACCTGGTGCCCGCGTTCGTCTCGACGGTGCCGGTGGCGATCGCCACGTACATCGCGTCGTGGACCGGCTGGATCGTCACCGACAGGGGCTACTTCCGCGACTGGGCGGGGACGGCGGGCAAGGGCGGCAGCTTCACCTGGCTCCCGGACTGGCTGCGCAGCCTGTGGCACTACGAGACCGAGGTCTACCAGTTCCACGTCAACCTGACCTCGGGGCACACGTACCAGTCCAACCCCTGGAGCTGGATCGTGCTGGGCCGCCCGGTCTCGTACTACTACGAGTCCCCGTCCGCGGGCGTCGGCGGCTGCCCCTCGGACGCGGCCGACAAGTGCGCGTCCGAGGTCCTGGCCCTCGGCACCCCGCTGCTGTGGTGGGCGGCCTGCTTCGCGATCGCCTACATCCTGTGGCGCTGGCTGTTCCGCCGCGACTGGCGCGCGGGCGCGATCGCGTGCGGCATCGCGGCCGGGTGGGTGCCGTGGTTCTTCTACCAGGAGCGCACGATCTTCCTGTTCTACGCGGTGGTGTTCGTGCCGTTCCTGTGTCTGGCGGTCGCCATGATGCTCGGCGCGATCCTGGGCCCACCGGGCTCGGACGAACGCCGCCGAGCGATCGGCGCGATCGGCGCGGGGGTGCTGGTGCTGCTGATCATCTGGAACTTCATCTACTTCCACCCGCTGTACACGGGGACGCCGATCCCGGTGGAGGACTGGCGCAACAGGATGTGGCTGGACACCTGGGTCTAGGGGCTGCCGTTCGGATCTTGCCGGGCGCGGCCGCGGACCGGCACCCGCCCTGCCTGACACCCCGCGCTCTCTGACACCCCGCGCTCTCCGGAACGCCCGCTACCTGGGTGACCATCCCCTCACCTACCGTGATTCGATGACCTTGCATGAGCTCCTCGGACCGTCGATAGGCGCTCTGGCGACACTGGCAGGTGTTGTCGCCGGAGGTGGCATCGGTAGCCGTTCACAAGAACGCCACTGGATGAGGAACGCCCGGCGTGAGGCGTGCGCCGACGTTCTCCGCGCGTACGTCATCCTCCATGGCCAGCTCGGCCGTTGGGCCCGTCGAGGGGAACGGCCCGACATCGAATGGGCGGAATGGGGCCACGCGATGAACATGGTCCGACTGGTCGCGACACCCGATGTGATCGCCGCCGGCGATGCGATCAACGCCGAGTTGTGGCAGATAGAGCGCACCGGGCACCGGAGCACGGCCGTCCCCGTTCCGGCCGCCCGTGCTCAGGTCGTACGCGCGGTCTTTCCCAAGGAACCGAACAGAGAAAAGAACCCCACCCAGCCCCACCCCTCCCGCCCGTCGGCCGCACTCACCCCCAGGAGTGAACATCGCCAACCGGACTGGTGGGGAGCCGGGTTACGTGTTCTAGGCTCACCGCGACACAACCGAAGACCGCAGAAATGCGACGGCCCCCGGCCGGGACTCGCAATCCCGATCGAGGGCCTGACCACCGAGGAAGATAGGCCCCTTCCTGATGGATACACAGCACCTTAGCGTGCCCTCGCACGCCCCGCCCGGAGTTGCCGACGCACCACCCGGCGTCATCCGCACCCGGCTCCCTGTCGAGCCGCGCGAGCGGCAGCCGTACGGCGTCACCCACGCCAACACCCGCCACACCAGCCGCTTCACGGTCATCGGCAACCACCTCGCGCAGCACGCCGAGCTGTCGCTGCTGGCGATCGGCCTGTCCGTGCACATCCAGTCCCTGCCGACCGGTGCCCGCGTGGACATCAAGACGCTCGCCGCCCGGTTTCCCGAGGGCGCGGACCGCATCTCGGGGTGCCCTGCGCGAGCTGGAGGCCCACGGCTATCTGCGGCGCGAACGCGAGCGCGTCCCCGGCGGCCGGATCGTCACCCGCACCGTTTCCTGCAACCAGCCGGGAGCCGAGCGGAACCGTCCTCACGGCAGGGCCACCGAGCGGTGCGCGACCGAGCGGTCCGTGCCCGAGCGGTCCGTGCCCGACCGCCCCTGTCTGCCGCCGGCTTCGTCCGCCGGCCCCGTCACGAGGACGCCGGCGACCCGCCCGACCCGGCCGGTCGCGAGCGAGCCGCGCCAGGCGTCGTACCGCGCACCCACGGCCCCGCGCGTGCCGCAGCCATCCTTCCCGTCCGAGACCCTCCTGCGGTCCGCCACCGACCTCCTCGCGGGCCTGCACCACCAGGACCCACGCCTGTTGCTCTCCGCTCGGGACACGGAAGCCCTGGCACCGGGAGTTGCCGCCTGGCTGGAGCGGGACGTCGGCCCCGCCGCCGTACGGCATGCCCTGACGTCCGACCTGCCGCCCGGCGGGGTGCGCCGTCCCGCCGGCTTCCTCGCGCACCGGCTCTCGGCGCAGCTCCCGCCGCCACCGCCGTTCCGCTCACCCACCTCCGGAGCACCGCTCCCGCTCCGGAACTGCGACTCCTGCGACCGGGCTCATCGCGCGGCGGAACCGGGCGACTGCCGCGCCTGCCACACCTCGAAACCCCGTAGCAGCGGGGCGAATCCGCCGTGAGCCCCGCGGTTCCGGGCCGATCGTCGCGGTCTCGTAACAGCATCGAAGACGATCACCCCCGTCCCGTAGAGTGCACGCGATACATGCCCTTGAACACGTTCAAGGAAGTGTGCTCCTGGGGAGGGGACTGCAAGTCATGCGCAGTGGGGCGAAGGTCGCCGTGATCGGCGGAGTGTTCCTGGTGGTCGCCGGTGGCGTCGGCTATGGCGGGTACAACCTGTACAGCGGGCTGACCGACGGCAACGATGTCAGCACCAGGTCCGCGTCCGGGGAGCGGAAGTCCGGGCCGCCGAGTGCCGAGGAGATCGACGGGACCGCGAAGGACTTCCTCGCGGCGTGGGCCGGTGGTGACGCGACGAAGGCCGCGCAGCTGACCAACAACGCCGTCGAGGCCGAGCCGCTTCTCGCGGGCTACCGGCAGCAGGCCCATGTCTCCAAGGCCGTGATCACCCCCGGCAAGGCGGTCGGCGCGAAGGTGCCGTTCACCGTGAACGCGACGGTGTCGTACGAGGGGCAGAGCAAGCCCTGGACGTACAGCTCCGCGCTCACCGTGGTGCGCGGACTGAGCACCGGCAAGGCGCTCGTCGACTGGGCGCCGGCCGTCGTGCACCCGAAGCTGACGAAGAACACCTCGCTCAGGACCGACCAGGCGTCCGCCCCGCCCATCAAGGCCGTGGACCACAAGGGCCGGGAGCTGACGAAGGAGAAGTACCCCTCGTTGGGCGCCGTCCTGGACGCCCTGCGCAAGAAGTACGGGGAGGCCGCGGGCGGTACCGCGGGCATCGAACTCGTCGTCACCTCCACCGACGAGGCCGTCGCCGACCGGACGCTGCTGACGCTGAGCGAGGGCACGGAGGGCAAGCTGACGACGACGCTGGACGCGGACGTCCAGGCCGCCGCCGAGCGGGCGGTGAAGAAGTACGGCCAGGCGTCGGCCGTCGCCGTCAAGCCCAGCACCGGTGAGATCCGGGCCGTCGCCAACAGCCCTGCCGACGGGTACAACACGGCGATGATGGGCGCCCAGGCCCCCGGTTCCACGATGAAGATCGTGACCGCGGCGATGATGATGGACCAGGACGTCGTCAAGGGCCCGTCCGCGAAGGTGGAGTGCCCGGCGAACGTGCAGTGGATGGGCAGGACGTTCACCAACCTGGACGGCTTCTCCATCCCGAGCGGCACGTTCGAGGAGAGCTTCCGCCGCTCCTGCAACACCGCCTTCATCAAGGCCGTCAAGCCGCTCGACGACCGTGATGTGTCCGGGACGGCGCTCGGCGCCACCGCGAGCAAGTACTTCGGCATCGGCCTCGACTGGCAGACCGGCGCCGTCAGCGTCGACGGCAGTGTGCCCGAGTCGGCGGGCGCGGAGACCGCCGCCTCGTACATCGGCCAGGGCAGGATCACGATGAACGCCCTCAACATGGCGTCCGTCGCGGCGACCGTGAAGAACGGCGGCTTCCTTCAGCCGATCATCGTGCCGAAGGCCCTCGACGACCGCGCGCTGGCCACCGCGCAGCGGCTGCCCGGCTCCATCGCGGGGGCGCTACGCCAGATGATGGGCGCGACCGCGCGCTACGGCACCGGCCAGGCCGCGATGTCCGTGGTGCAGGGCGACAAGGGCGCCAAAACGGGCTCGGCGGAGGTCGACGGTCAGGGCACGTCCAACAGCTGGTTCACCGGATACGCCGGGGATCTGGCCGCCGCGGCCGTCGTCCAGTCCGGCGGTCACGGCGGCGACGCGGCGGGCCCGGTGGTCGCGCAGGTGCTCAACGCCCGCTAGCGGTACGGGCCGTGAGGGCGGGCGCCGGAAGGCTCGTTCGGACGCCCGCCCGCCGTCGCTTCCATCATCCGGAATCTGTTCGCGTGGCCCGTACAACGACCGTTAGCGTGCGGTCATGAGCACTCACGAAACGGAAGCCCATCCCCGGTTCGCGGCCGCCCTGCGGGAGCTGGGGCTCGATGTGCCGGTCCGCCGGTTCCCCGACGCCACGCGGACGGCCGCGGAGGCCGCGGCCGCCATCGGCTGCGACGTCAGCGAGATCGTCAAGTCACTGATCTTCGAGGCGGACGGCGAGCCGGTGCTGGTGCTGATGGACGGCTCCTCGCGGGTCGACGTCGAGCGGGTGCGCGAGGAGCTCGGCGCGGCGAAGGTCGGGCGGGCGAACGCCGACCTGGTCCGCGAGACCACCGGCTACGCGATCGGGGGCGTACCGCCCTTCGGGCACGTCACCAGGACCAGGGTGCTGGCCGACCGCGGGCTGCTCGCCCACGAGGTGGTGTGGGCGGCGGCCGGGACCCCGCACACCGTCTTTCCGCTCGACCCGAAGTCGCTGATCGCGCACGCGGGCGGCACCGTGGTGGACGTCCGCGAGCGCACGGCGTGACGGTACCGGTCGCCGTAGCGGTTCTCATCGCGGCAGTCACGCACGCCAGTTGGAACGCGATCGCGCACACCGTCCGCGATCAGCTCGTCGGCTTCACGCTCATCGGCGGCGGGGCCGCGGTCATCGGCGCCGTCCTGGCCTGTTTCACCCCGGTGCCTGCCGCCGGGGCGTGGCCGTATCTGGTCGTCTCCGCGCTGCTGCACATCGGCTACCAGGCCCTGCTGATGCGGTCGTTCTCGCTCGGTGACTTCGGCCAGATGTATCCGTTCGCCCGGGGCACCGCCCCCTTGGTGGTGACCGTCCTGGCCACGGTGTTCGTCGGCGAGCGGCTCAACGGCTGGCAGCTGGCCGGTGTGGTGCTGGCCTCCGCGGGTCTGGTCGGGGTGGCGCTGTGGGGCTTCCGCGGGAAGGGCGCCCGGCCGCACTGGCCCGCCCTGCTGGCCGCGCTTGCGACCGGCCTGTCGATCGCCGCGTACACGGTCGTGGACGGCGTCGGCGTGCGCGCCTCGGGGTCGGCGGTCGGCTACATCGCCTGGCTGATGATCCTGGAGGGCCTGCTGATCCCGGCGTACGCCGTGCACGTGTACCGGGGCGAGCTGGTGGCCCGGATGAAGCCGTACGCGGTACGCGGCCTGCTCGGGGCGGCGCTGTCGATGGCGGCGTACGGGCTGGTGCTGTGGGCGCAGACGCAGGCGCCGCTGGCGCCGGTCGCGGCGCTGCGGGAGTCGTCGATCATCGTGGGCGCGGCGATAGGCGCGGTCTTCTTCAAGGAGCGGTTCGGCGCCCCGCGCATCGCGGCGGCGGGGCTGATGGTCGTCGGCATCGGTCTGATGCTGCGGGCGGGCTGAGCGTCCGTCGTCGTAGCAGGGCGTTGTCGTGGGTCAGCCGTTGTCGTCGGTGGGCGTTGTCACAGGCGCGCGTTACGGTCGGCCTCATGACAGCCAGAATCGATCTCACCCTCGACTGCACGGACGCGCAACGGCTGGCGGAGTTCTGGAAGCTGGCGCTCGGGTACATCGACGAGCCTCCGCCGCCGCCGTTCGCCACCCGCGAGGAGTGGCTCGCGCAGTTCGACCTGCCGGAGGACGACGAGGGAGACGCGGCATGGCTCTGCGATCCGCAGGGTGCGGGGCCGCGGCTCTCGATCCTCAAGGTGCCCGAGCCGAAGACCGCGAAGAACCGGCTGCACATCGACATCCGGGTGCCGGGGCACGGCAGCGACGAGGAGCGGTGGAGCAGGATCCGGGCTGAGGCGGACCGGCTGGTCGCGGCGGGTGCCGGCGTCCAGCACGAGTTCGACGGCCATCACATCACCATGGCCGACCCGGAGGGCAACGAGTTCTGCGTCGCCGCCGGTCCGGCAGATCGGGCCTGACGGGCCCGGGGCTCGCCGGACGGGCCCGACGCGCTCGGGCCACACGGGACCGGCCCGACGCGCCGCGGGCAGTGCAGGACCGCCCCGACGTGCGCCGGCAGTGCAGGCGGGACCGCCCGTCAGTCCTGCCCGCCGTCAGCCCTGCCCGGCGTCAGTCCTGCTGCGCCCAGGTCACCCGGTGCGGCGCGATCACCTCGTCGAACCCTGTGTTCACCGCGAGCAGGCCGCCGTCCACCCGCAGGGTGATGCCCGTGATCCAGGCCGCGTCCCGCGAGGCCAGGAAGGCGACGGCCGCCGCGATGTCCTCCGGCTCGCCGACGCGGCCGAGGGGGTAGACCCGGCCGAGTGCCGCGAGGCTCTCCTCGCGGCCCGCCCACGACGGCGTACGGACGGTCCCCGGGTTGACCTGGTTCACCCGCACGCCGCGGGGTGCCGCGTCGCCCGCCAGCGTGCGGGTGAGCGAGGCGAGGCCCGCCTTGGCCGCGCTGTAGGCGTGGTTGCCGAAATCCTGTTCGGCGTTGACGGAGCCGATGTTGACGATCGCGCCGGCGCCGGAGACCTCCAGATGCGGCAGGGCCGCGCGGGCGCAGCGGAAGGCCCCGGTGAGCGAGATGTCGAGGTCGCGCGCCCAGGTGTCGTCGGGCTGGTCCTCCAGCCTCGGGGTGTCCGGGGCGCAGGAGTACGCGTTGTTGACCAGGACGTGCAGGGCGCCGAACCGTTCGACGGTGTACGCCACGGCCGCCTCGACCTGGGCGCGGTCGGCGACGTCGCAGCCGAGGGAGTCGGCTCCGGGGATGCCCTCCGCGGTCCGTGCCGCGGCTTCCGCGTCCAGGTCGGTGACCAGGACACGGGCGCCTTCGGAGGCGAGCCGTCGTGCGATCGCCGCGCCGATCCCGCGCGCCGCGCCGGTGATCAGTGCGCCCTGTCCCTCGAACCGCCCGGGTCCGCCGATCCCGCTTCCGCTGCTCATAGCGCCGAACGTACCGCCCGGATCAGCGCCTGGGCACGGGGATCCGCGGTGACGCCCTTGCGCATCCCGTTGGTCACATAGCCGAGCGCGATGCCCGACTCGGGGTCGGCGAAACCGAGGGAGCCGCCGCGGCCGGGGTGGCCGAACGAGCCCGGGCCGAGCATCGGGGCGGCCGGGCCGTGGAGCATGAAGCCGAGGCCGTAGCGGGTGTTGACGATCAGGACGCGGTCGGGGCCGGCCGACTCCTCGGTGCGGGCGAGGGTGAGGGTGGCCGGGGCGAACAGCCGCGGGCCGCCGTCGACCGTGCCGATGGTGGAGGCGTAGAAACGGGCGAGGGCGCGGGCGGTGGAGATGCCGCCGGAGGCGGGGAGTTCGGCGGCGCGGTAGGCGGGGTCGTTCTCGTCGGGCAGCGGGTCGATGGCCCCGAACGCGCGCCGGGTGAGGGAGTCGGGGTTGTGGTAGGCCTCCACGACGGCCGGCTTGGGCCGCAGTTTGAGTCCGCCGCCGTCGGCAGTCTCCGGCTCGGGCACCGGTCCGATGCGGCCCACACGGTGGGCCTCGTCCCGCGGCAGTCCGATCCAGAAGTCGAGGCCGAGCGGGCGGGCGATCTCCTCGGCGACCCAGCGGCCGATGGTCCGGCCGGTGACCCGTCGGACGAGTTCGCCGATCAGCCAGCTGTAGGTCTGTGCGTGGTAGCCGTGAGCGGTTCCGGGGTCCCAGGCGGGGTGCTGCGCGGCCAGAGCGGCGGGCCCGCTGACACCGTCGCAGGCCTCCGCCGTGGTCAGCGGGCGGTCGAGCACGGGCACTCCGGCGCGGTGGGAGAGCAACTGCCGTACGACGACGCGGTCCTTGCCGGCCGCCTTGAACTCGGGCCAGTACGTGCCGACGGGGGCGTCCAGGTCGATCTGGCCGCGCTGGTGGAGCAGGAGCACGACGGCCGCCGCGACGCCCTTGGTGGCGGAGCGGACGATCTGTGCGGTGTCCACGGCCCACGGTTCGGGGCCGTCCACGTCACGTGTGCCGGCCCAGAGGTCGACGACCTTCTTCCCGTCCCGGTAGACGGCGACGGCCGCGCCCCGGTCACCGCGCTGTTCGAAGTTGCGTAGGAAGGCGTCCTGGACCGGCTCGAAGCCTGCCGCCACCGTGCCCCGGACATCCACTGCTGCTGATCTCCCGCTCCCGCTCATCCCTCCATGGTGCATCGGACGCCACCGCTCGTGACTCGCGGGTCAGCTCAGAACGATCGAGACGTCGATGTTGTCGCGGGTGGCGTTGGAGTACGGGCACACCTGGTGAGCGGCGGAGACCAGTTCGGCGGCGAGCTCCTGGTCGACCAGGGGCAGCGAGACGCTGAGGGCGACCGCGAGGCCGTAGCCGCGGGCCTTGTTGGGTCCGATGCCGACCTTCGCGGCGACGGTGGAGCCGGTGAGGTCGTAACCCGCCCGGCGGCCGACGAGCACGAGGGCGTTGTGGAAGCAGGAGCTGTACCCGGCGGCGAAGAGCTGCTCGGGATTCGTTCCCCGACCGTCGCCGCCCATGGCCGGTGGCATCGCGACCTTCAGGTCGATCCTGCCGTCCTGGCTGGTGACGTAGCCGTCACGGCCGCCGTGCGCGGTGGCCTCCGCGACATACATGATCTTGGTCGGCCGGCTGTCTGCTTGGCTGCTCACGGTGCGCCCCCGAGGTGATGGCACGGCATAAATACATTGCGCACAATGTATCGAAGGAACCGGCCGCTTGTTACCTGGGGGTAGCGCTGCGTTTCCGGCCGCCTCAGCTCGACGCGGCCGAGGCCGCCGTCTCGGTCAGCCGGTGCAGATCACCCCGCAGCCGGGCGATCTCCTCGACCTCCAGGCCGGTGCCGACCAGGAGTTGGGCCGGCACCCGCACGGCGCGGGCCCGCAGTGCTTCCCCCTCACCCGTGAGCTGGATCCGCACCGAGCGCTCGTCGTCCACGGCCCGCTCGCGCCGCACCAGACCGGCAACTTCCAGCCGCTTCAGAAGCGGCGAAAGGGTGCCGTAGTCGAGCCGCAGTGCCGACCCCAGCTCCTTGACGGGCACCTCGCCGCGCTCCCACAGGACCAGCAGCGTGAGGTACTGCGGGTAGGTCAGGCCCAGTTCGTCGAGGAGCGGCCGGTACAGGGCCGTCACCGCGCGCTGGGCCGCGTACAGCGCGAAACACAGCTGGTCGTCGAGAAGCAGCGAAGCCGCCGGTGCCGTACTGCTGGGATCCTCGTTCACGCGCCCATTGTCACGGACTTCGGGTCGAAGCCGAAGGGCAGTTCGAGGCGGTGCTTTCGCATCAGGGCGTCGTCCCCCAGGAGATCCTGCGTACGACCGTCGGCGGCGATGACGCCCTCGCTGAGGATCACCGCGCGCGGGCAGAGTTCCAGGGCGTAGGGCAGATCGTGCGTGACCATCAGGACGGTGACGTCCAACGACCGCAGGATGTCGGCGAGTTCTCGCCGCGACGCCGGGTCGAGGTTGGACGAGGGTTCGTCCAGTACGAGGATCTCCGGCTCCATCGCGAGCACGGTGGCGACCGCGACCCGGCGGCGCTGGCCGAAGGAGAGATGGTGCGGGGGCCGGTCGGCGAACTCCGCCATGCCCACCTGCGTCAGCGCCGCCACGACGCGCGCTTCGAGCTCCGGGCCGCGCAAGCCCGAGGCCGCGGGCCCGAAGGCGACGTCCTCGCGGACCGTGGGCATGAACAGCTGGTCGTCCGGGTCCTGGAAGACGATGCCGACGCGGCGGCGGATCTCCGCGAGATGCCGCTTGGCGACCGGAAGCCCGGCGACGGCCACGGTCCCCGCGCCGCCGGCCAGGATGCCGTTGAGATGCAGGACGAGGGTGGTCTTGCCCGCGCCGTTGGGGCCGAGGAGGGCGACCCGCTCACCGCGCCGGACCGTCAGGTCGACGCCGAAGAGCGCCTGATGCCCATCGGGATAGGCGTAGGCGAGCCCCTTCACCTCGAGGGACGGGGGCGTCGGGCCGGCCGGGGCGTTCGTCACCGGGTCGCGCAGGTCGTGCCGGTCGTTCGGGTCGTTTGTCACAGCGTCCATCCCAGCAGACAGACCGCGAGCGCGGTCACCGGGAGGGCGGCCGCGTACGACCACTGGGCCCGGGACGCGGTGACCACGTCGATCACGGGCATCGTCCCGGTGTATCCCCGGCTCACCATCGCCAGGTGCACACGCTCTCCGCGCTCGTAGGAGCGGATGAACAGCGCGCCCGCGGATTTGGCGAGCACACCCCAGTGCCGTACCCCCTTCGCCTCGAAGCCGCGCGAACGGCGGGCGATGGACATCCGGCGCATCTCGTCCGCGATGACATCGCCGTAGCGGATCATGAACGAGGCGATCTGGACCAGCAGGGGCGGCAGCCTGAGCCGCTGGAGTCCGAGCAGCAGCGAGCGCAGCTCGGTCGTCGAGGCGAGGATCACGGACGCGGCGACGCCGAGCGTGCCCTTGGCGAGGATGTTCCACGCGCCCCACAGGCCCGGGACGCTCACCGAGAGGCCGAGGACGGAGACCTGCTCGCCCGGCACCACGAAGGGCATCAGCAGCGCGAAGGCGACGAAGGGGATCTCGATGAGCAGTCGGCGCAGCAGATACCCGGCGGGCACCCGGGCGACGGCCGCGACCGTGGCCAGCAGCACCGCGTACAGCCCGAAGGCCCACACCGCCTCGCGCGGCGTGGAGACCACGACCAGCACGAAGCAGAAGACGGCGACGAGCTTGCAGTGCGCGGGGAGCTCGTGCACGGGCGAGTGCCCGTGCCGGTAGAGCTTGTGGCTGTGACCGGCGCCCATGTCAGACGGAGTCGGGGACGCGGGTGGCCTCGGACTCGGACGCCCGGCGGCGGCGCACGACGACGTAGAAGATCCCGCTGCCCACCACGACGGTCGAGCCGACGCCGATGACGCCCGCGAGGCCGCCGGAGATGCGGGAGTTCGAGACGTCCGCGACTCCGTAGTCGGCGAGCGGGGAGTCGGCGGCCGCGTGCTCCTCGACCTTCTTGTCGATGCCCTTGTCGGCGGCGACCTTCTCCAGCCCGTCGGGGCTGGCGGAGGCGTAGAAGGACACGAAGCCGGCGAGGACGACGGCGGTGGCGAGGCCGGCCAGCCAGACCGTGCGCGGCGAGCGCGCGGCGACCGGTGCGGGGGCGACGGGCTCGGCGTCGACCAGTTCGCCGCCGACGCGGAGCTTGAGCGGGGTGCTCAGACCGCGGGCGCCGTGGACCAGGTCGGGCCGGACGGCGATGACGGCGCCGACGGTGAGCATGGTGATGACGGCCTCGCCGATGCCGATGAGGACATGGACGCCGACCATCGCGGTGAGGACCTTGCCGATCGGTACGTCGGTGGTCCCGCCGATCGCGTAGATCAGGGTGAAGGCAGCGGCGGCGGCCGGTACGGAGACCAGCGCGGCGACGAAGGAGGCGACGGTGACCGAGCGGCGCTTGCGGGGCAGCACCGCCAGCAGCCCGCGGAACAGCCCGTACGCGACGAGGACCGTGACCACGCCCATGACGGTGATGTTCACGCCGAGCGCGGTGAGGCCGCCGTCCGCGAAGAGCACGCCCTGCATCAGCAGAACGACGGCTATGCAGAGCACGCCGGTGTAAGGACCGACGAGTATCGCGGCGAGCGCACCGCCCAGCAGATGTCCGCTGGTGCCGGCCGCGACGGGAAAGTTGAGCATCTGTACGGCAAAAATGAAGGCGGCGACGAGGCCCGCCAGCGGCGCCGTGCGCTCGGCGCCGCTCAGCGCGAGGGAGGATCCGCCCAGCTCACGGCGGGCGCCGCGGAGGCTGACGGCGACCGCGCCGGCGGCGACGACACCGGCGGCCACCGATACCGGGGCGTTGATGAATCCGTCGGGGACATGCATAGCGGGCTCCGCTCCGGACAGGTGAATAACTGTTCAATGATAGTGCCCTGTTGCGAACGACTTGCAAGAGCGGGCGGGTCACAACTGGTGGCCAAGTCCCTCGCCCGAGAAATATGGGACATTGGAGGGCATAGCGTACAAAGTGTGAGGAGCGGCAGATGTCCACGGTCGTCGAAGAGCACGCATGGGCCCGCATCGTCACGGACGCTCCTCAGCACAGGCCCGTCCGGGTCGCCCTCTGGTACGAACCTACGGATGCGCCGAAGTCCGTCCGCTTCACGTTCCCCGACGGACGCGAGTGGACCTTCCCCCGTGAGCTGCTGGAGAAGGGGCTGCGCGTCCCCGTGCGCCGCGGAGATGTCGAGGTCTGGCCGTGCGGCCGGGTCCAGACCGTCGTGGAGTTCCACACCTCGGACGGCGTAGCGGTGGTGCAGTTCGACTCCAAGGCCCTGATGCGCTTCCTGCGCCACACGTACGCGGTGGCCGCACCCGCCCCCCAGGGGTGACGAGCACGACCACCGTGTCCCCGCGACGGCCCCCGTCCCCACGGGTCCGTCGCGTCACCGGGGGCGCTCACAGCCGCTCGCAGCGGCGCCCCCGGGCTCGTGCCGGAGTCAGACGCGCACCAGGTTGCGCTCCTCGTCCGGGTCTTCGGGGCTGACTCCGTCGTCCTTCGAGGTCAGCTGCTTGTGCAGCTTCTCGCCCTCGACGTCGACGTTCGGCAGCAGCCGGTCCAGCCAGCGCGGCAGCCACCAGGCCTTGTGACCGAGCAGGGCGAGGACCGCGGGCACGACGGCCATCCGGACCACGAAGGCGTCGAAGAACACCGCGATCGCGAGACCGAAGCCGATCATCTTGATCATCTGCTCGCTGGAGCCGATGAACCCGGAGAAGACGGCGATCATGATCACCGCTGCGGCGCTGACGACGCGGGCACCGTGCTGGAACCCGGTGACGATCGCCGCACCGGGCCGCTCCCCGTGCACGTAGGCCTCCCGCATGCGGGTGACCAGGAAGACCTCGTAGTCCATCGCCAGGCCGAAGACGACACCCACCATGAAGATCGGCATCATCGACATGATCGGGCCGGTCTGCTCGACCCCGAACAGCGATCCCAGCCAGCCCCACTGGAAGACGGCGACGACCGCGCCCAGCGCCGCGACGACGGAGAGCAGGAAGCCGAGGGCCGCCTTCAGCGGCACGAGCAGCGACCTGAAGACCACCATCAGCAGCAGGAACGCGAGTCCCACGACGAGGGCGAGGTAGGGCAGCAGGGCGTCGTTCATCCGCTGCGAGAAGTCGATGTTCATCGCGGTGGCACCGCTGACGAGCACGTCGTCGCCGCTGGAGTCGCGGATGGAGTGGACCAGGTCCTCGGTGGCGACCGAGGACGGACGGTCCTTCGGGATGACCGTGATCATCGCGGTGTCGCCGGCCTTGTTGAGCGTCGCGGGGGTGACCGCCGCGGCGCCCTCCAGGCCCTTGATCGTCTCGACCGTGCGGTCGGCGGCGCTCTTGTCGCCGTCGACGACCACCAGCAGCGGTCCGTTGAAGCCGGGGCCGAAGCCGTCGGACAGCATGTCGTAGGCCTTGCGCTGCGTGGTGCTGACCGGCTGGGAACCGTCGTCGGGCAGTCCCATCTCCAGCGACGCCGCCGGGATGGCGATGGCGCCGAGACCCACCACACCCGCGAGCAGCACCATGACCGGCCGGCGCAGCACGAAGCGGGACCAGCGGGTGCCCATGTTCGGCTTGTCGGTGACCGGCTTGCCCTTGCGGACCTTGCGGCCGAGCACCCGCTTGCCGGCGAAGCCGAGCAGGGCGGGGATGAGGGTGAGCGCGATGAGAACGGCGATCACGACCGTGCCGGCGGCGGCGAAGCCCATCTTGCTGAGCATCGGGATGTTGACGACGGCGAGGCCGACGAGGGCGATGACCACGGTCAGGCCCGCGAAGACGACGGCGGAGCCGGCGGTGCCGACGGCCCGGCCGGCCGCGTCCTCCTGCTCACGCCCCTCGGCGAGTTCGGCCCGGTAGCGGGAGACGATGAAGAGGGCGTAGTCGATGCCGACCGCGAGGCCGATCATCATCGCCAGCGTGGAGGTGGTGGAGCCGAGGTCGAGGACGTTGGCCAGCGCCGTGATCGTGGAGATGCCGATGCCGACACCGATGATCGCGGTGAGCAGCGGCAGTCCGGCGGCGACGAGCGAGCCGAAGGTGATGACCAGGACGACCGCGGCGATCGCGACGCCGATGATCTCGCCGGCTCCGGTCTCCGGGACGGTCTGCAGCGCGTCGCCGCCGATCTCGACGGTCAGTCCGGTGCCCTGCGCCTGGTGGCCCGTCTTCTCCAGGGCCTCCCGGGTCTCGTCGGTCAGCTCCATGCCGTTGACCTTGTAGGTGACCGAGACGTAGGCCGTCGAACCGTCCTTGGAGACCGCGTTCGCGGTGTACGGGTCGGTGACGGAGGCGATCTGGTCGGAGCCGGCCTTGAGGTCGGCGACCGCCTTGTTCACCTCGGCCTTGTTGTCCGCCTGCGTCATCTTCTCGCCGCTCGGGGCCTTGAAGACGACACGTGCGGTCGCACCGTCGGGGCTGGCCCCGGGGAACCGCTCTTCCAGCAGGTCGAAGGCCTTCTGCGCCTCGGTGCCGGGTATCGAGAAGGACGACGAGGTGGCGGTGGACGCGGAGGCCGCACCGACCCCGGCGAGCGCGAGCAGAGCGACCCACAGCAGCAGGACGAGTTTGCGGCGCCGGAAGGCGGACCGCCCGAGTTTGTAGAGGAACGTGGCCACGAGGGCGTACTCCCGTGTGTGAGGTGAACAGGGCATGGGGAGCCGGCCCGACGACGAGAGCGGCGCGCGTCAGGTGGTGCGGGTCGTGCTGCGGGGAGGGGTGACGTGGGGAACGTCAGTCGCCGTGGGGCGGCGACGGGGCATCAGACTCCGAGGGCCGGCAGGACCACGGCATCGATGTATTGGGTGAGAAAGGCCCGGTCGGGGAGCCGGTCCTCGATCATCTGCCGGGCGACGAACGCGCCGACCAGCATGTGCGGCACGAAGTCCAGCGCGGGGTTGTCCGCACTGACCTCCCCGCGCTCCACCGCCCGCCGCAGCAGCGTGTCCAGCCCGGTGATCTCGGGCTCGATCAGCAGCTCCCGCAGCGCCTCATGGAGGTCGGGGTTGCCGTGGATGGCCTGGGCCAGACCCCGCATCAGCGCGGAGTCCCTCTCCATCTGGCAGTCGTCGGTCTCGTCCAGCATCGCGTGGAAGTCACCACGCAGGGTGCCGGTGTCGATGTCGCCGACATTCACCGGCTTGCTGTGCCGCAGGGCGGTGGCCACCAGTTCGGGCTTGCCGCGCCACTGCCGGTAGAGGGTCGCTTTGCTCGATCGGGTCCGGGTGGCCACGGCGTCCATGGTCAGGGCGTCGTATCCGACTTCGCGCAGCAGGTCCAGTACGGCCTCGTACAGCTCTGCCTCGCGCTCGGGGGTGAGCCGACTGCGTGTGGTCATGATCGGCCTCCCATCCATCCGAACGAAACGGTTTCGTACACCTCGAAGGTACCCCACCCTTCTGCGAAACGACAACGTTTCGCTTGTGTCATGGATCACGGACCGGTTCCGGCCACATCGGATCCGGCCGATTCACCCGGTCCCACGAGTTGCCGCACCCCCTGCACACGGAAAGCATTGGAAGGTGAGCGACGACGTGGCATACCTCCGTTTCCCGCATCTGCACGACGACTTGCTGTGCTTCGCCGCCGAGGACGATCTGTGGATCGCCCCTCTGGTGCCGCAGGGACAGCGGCCGGGACGGGCCTGGCGGCTCACCGTCGACCGGACCCGGGTCGGCCATCCCCGCTTCTCCCCCGACGGCCGGCACATCGCCTACACGACCTGGCGCAGCCTCGATCCCGAGATCCATCTCGCGCCCGTCGAGGGCGGCCCGGCCCGCAGACTCAGCTACTGGGGCTCCACCGACACCCGGGTGTGCGGCTGGACCCCGGACGGCCAGATCCTCGCCGTCTCCTCGCACGCCCAGCCCTTCTCGTACTTCTCCTGGGCCTACAACGTCCCGACCGACGGCGCTCCCGGCGCGAAGCTGCCGTGGGGGCCCGTCGCGCACATCGCGGTCACCGACGTGG
Organism: Streptomyces sp. NPDC058685; assembly: GCF_042714725.1. Taxonomy (NCBI): domain Bacteria; kingdom Bacillati; phylum Actinomycetota; class Actinomycetes; order Kitasatosporales; family Streptomycetaceae; genus Streptomyces; species Streptomyces sp. NPDC058685. The sequence continues at coordinate 95,689 of NZ_JBHXSL010000007.1, read as the reverse complement.
AGGGAGAGCGGCGCACCCTGCTGCTCACCGGCAAGCCGCCGCACGAGCCGGCCGCGTGGAAGCGCTACCGCGGCGGCGCCACCGGCCGGCTGTGGCTGCACGGCCGGCGACTCCTCGCCGACCTGGACGGACATCTGGACTGCCCGATGTTCGTCAGCGGCCGGATCGCGTTCCTCTCCGACCACGAGGGCATCGGCAATCTCTACTCGTGCCTTCCCGATGGGAGCGACCTGCGGCGCCACACGGACCACGACGCGTTCTACGCCCGGCACGCCTCCAGCGACGGCCACCGGGTCGTGTACCAGTGCGCCGGGGACCTGTGGATCGTCGACGACCTCAGCCCGGAGGGGATGCCCCGCAAGCTGGAGGTGCGGCTCGGCGGACCGCGCGCCGGCCGCCGCCCCTACCAGGTACCGGCCGCCAGTCACGTCGACTCGATCTCGGTCGACCTGACGGGCCGGGCCAGCGCCGTCACCGTCCGCGGCAGTCTGTACTGGCTCACCCACCGGGACGGGCCGGCCCGGACGATCGCCGACACCCCGGGCGTACGCGTGCGGCTGCCCGAGATGCTCGGCACCGGCGGCCAGGTCGCCTACGTCACCGACGCGGAGGGCGACGACGCCGTCGAGATCGCCTATCTCCCGCGGGCGAGCGGCGAGCGCGAGCCGCGGCGGCCGGCGTCCGGCCGGCTCGGCCGGGTGCTGGAGATGGTGTCGGACCCGGACGGGGAGCGGCTCGCCGTCGCCTCGCACGACGGGCGGCTGCTGCTGCTCGACGCCGCGGAGGACTCCGCGGGCGAGACCACCGAGCTGATCCGGTCCCTCAACGGGCCGGTGCGCGATCTGGCCTTCTCCCCCGACGGGACCTGGCTGACCTGGTCGCACCCGGGCATCGGCCGGTCCCTGCGCCAGATCAAGATGGCCCGGATCGCGGATCGCACGATCGTCGATGTCACCAACGGCCGTTTCGAGGACGAGAATCCGGTCTTCACCAGCGACGGCCGCTATCTCGCGTTCCTGTCCTGGCGCGGCTTCGACCCGGTGTACGACGTGCACACCGGGGACCTGTCCTTCCCGCTGGGCTGCCGGCCCTACCTCGTACCGCTGTCCTCGGCCACGCCCTCACCCTTCGCGCTGTCCCCGGACGGACGGCCCGCGGCCGGCGGTCTCGACCCCATCGACGAGACCCTTCTGCCGCCCGAGGAGGGAGCCGGTTCCAGCACGGTCATGGTGGAGATCGAGGGTCTGGAGAGCCGGGTGACGCCGTTCCCGGTCTCGGCCTCCAAGTACTCGGCGCTGTACCCGGTCAGCGGCGGCGGACTCGTCTGGCTGCGCTGGCCGATCTCCGGAGCCCTGGGCGAGACCTTCGTCAATCCCGCCGACACCTCCGGGCGCCCCACACTGGAGCACTTCGACATCGCCAAGGCCCGCAAGACCGAACTGGTCGGCCATCTCGACTGGTTCGCGGTCAGCGGTGACGGAAGCAGACTGGTGGTCGTCGACGACGGCGATCTGCGGGCGGTGCCCGCCACCGAGTCGGGTGACAGCGACTCGACGGTCTACCTCGATCTGCGACGGATCCTGCACGACGTGGACCCGGCGTCCGAATGGCGCCAGGCGTACGCCGAGGCCGGCCGGCTCATCCGCGCCTACTTCTGGGAACCGGAGATGTGCGGGATCGACTGGGACGCGGTGCTCGACCAGTACCGCCCGCTGGTCGAACGGGTCGCGTCCCCCGACGAGTTCGCGGATCTGCTGCGGGAAGTGCTCGGCGAGCTGGGCACTTCGCACGCATACGTCACCCCGGCGCGCCGCAACGAAGGGCCGCCGCACTACCAGCGCGCGATGGGCCTGCTGGGCACGGACCTGGTCTGCCGGGACGGGCAGTGGATGGTCAAGCGGATCCTGCCCGGCGACTCGTCCGACTCCAAGGCCCGTTCCCCGCTGGCCGGTACGGGCGTCCACCCGGGCGAGATCCTCACGCATGTGGACGGCCGGCCGGTGGACCCGGTCACCGGGCCTTTCCCCATGCTGGCGGCCGCGGGCGGGACGACGGTGGAGCTGACGTTCTGCCCGGCCGAGAACGAGGAGCGCTCGCGCCGGGTGGCGATCGTGCCGCTGATCGACGAACGCCCGCTGCGATACCAGTACTGGGTGGCCAAACGCCGCGAAGTCGTACGGGAGTTGAGCGGCGACAAGTGCGGCTACCTCCACATCCCCGACATGGGCGGCTCCGGCTGGGCGCAGTTCAACCGCGATCTGCGGCTGGAGGTTTCCCTGCCGGCGCTGATCGTGGACGTCCGCGGCAACGCGGGTGGACACATCAGCGAACTGGTGGTGGAGACGCTGACCCGGAAGATCATCGGCTGGGACCTGACGCGGGACGCGCAGCCGGTCTCGTACGCCTCCAACGCACCGCGCGGCCCGGTGGTCGCGCTGGCCGACGAGGCGACCTCCTCGGACGGCGACATGATCACGGCGGCGTTCAAACTGCTCAACCTCGGCCCGGTGGTGGGCAGTCGCACCTGGGGCGGGGTGGTCGGCATGACCGGCCGCCATCGGCTGGGAGACGGCACGGTGATCACGGTGCCGATGAACGCGGCCTGGTTCGACGCCTACGGCTGGTCCGTCGAGAACCACGGCGTGGAACCGGACCTGGACGCGCTGCGCTCACCGCTCGACTGGGCGGAAGGCCGCCATGTCCAGCTGGACGACGCGGTACAGCTCGCCCTGGACATGCTGACCCGGCAGCCGGCGGCGGAGCCTCCCGGCTACGACACCGCGCCGGATCTCCGTCGCCCCAAGCTCCCGCCGCGCTGAGGCAGTTGGGCCGACGTCGCAGGTCAGGGCAGACACCGCACGCAAGAGGCGCATCCGCTCGCGCGGATGCGCCTCTTCAGTCAGGCGCAGCGTCAGGCGTTGCGGTCCTGGCCGAACTGCTCACGCATGGGCTCCTCGCGGGGCGTCCGCTCGCGCGTGGGCTCCTCACGGGAGGTCCGCTCGCGCGGCTCCTCGTGACCCTGCGGCCGACGACGCTCCTGCGGCTGCTGCTGACCCTGCGGGCGCCGGCGCTCCTGACCCTGCTGACCGCGCTGGGACATCTCGTCCTTCGCGCCGGCCGGGGCCTGCTTGGCCTGGTTCTTGAGCTCCTGCGCCTTGTCCTTGAACTGGTCCTGAATGCCCATGCTTGTTCACTCCTAGAGGGGTGTGAGGGAGAGCGGGGACTGGTGTGCCCCCTGGGCCTCGACCAGCGTGGCACGCACGGACACGCTGCGCATTTCGATCAACTACGCTGCGTACGCGCCGCCTCGTCGGCCGCCCCTCCGGCACCCACAAGGCCCTTGGCAACACTGGCCAGACGCGGTTCGAAGCGCTTCATCTCGCGCTGTCCCACGAGCCCGATCACGGGCGGGAGATACCCACGCAGCGACTGCATTCCGCGCAGCCACCACTGTCCGTAGACATGCGCCGAGCGCCGTTCGATACCGGCCACGATGCGGTCGACCGCGGGGCCCAGCGGATAGGTGCGGTTGGAGGGCCACGGCAGCCGCTGCCGCAGTTCGCGCATCACGTCGTCCTGGTCCGCACCGCGTACGAGGTCGGTGTCCGTCCAGGACAGATAGGCGACGCCGACCCGCACCCCGCGGTAGCCGACCTCGGCCCGCAGGCTGTGCGCGAAGGCTTCCACCCCGGACTTCGACGCGCAGTACGCCGTCATCATCGGCGCGGGTGTGATGGCGGCCAGCGACGCGATCTGGAGGAGATAGCCCCGGCTCTCCACCAGGACCGGCAGAAATGCCCGTGCGGTGACGGCACTTCCGATCAGATTGACCTCGATGACCCGGCGCCAGGCGACGGGGTCGGAGTCCATGAACGGCCCGCCCGCGGCGACTCCGGCATTGGCGACGACGATGTCGACCTTGCCGAAGCGCTCCTTGACCTCCTGGGCGACCCGCGCCATCGCCTCGTGGTCGGTGACGTCCGCGTACCAGTGGTCGCTCTCGCTGTGGAGCCGCGCCGAGACCTGTTTCAACTCGTCGGGCTCCAGGCCCACCAGGGCGACCTTCGCACCGCGCGCCGACAGCTTGCGGGCCAGCAGCTCGCCCACGCCGCGGGCGGCGCCGGTGACGACGGCGACCTGTCCCTCCAGGCTCGTCCTGCTCATGCGGCCTCCTCCTTCACACTCTTGATGTCCCCGTGGGCCCCGCTCTCGGCGTCCCCGGAGGAGTCGGTGACCCCATGGGCACCGGCCAGCTCGCGGATCTTCGCGGTGACGGTCGCCGGGGCCTCCACCGGTGTCATGTGGCCCGTGCCGTCGAGCTCCACCAGCTCACGGCAGTCGGGCAGATTGGCGGCGATCCGCCGGGCGTGCACCATCGGCGTGAGCCGGTCGGCGGTGCCCGCCAGCACCACGGCGGGGACGTTCAACTGCCGTACTCCGTCGTCGAGATCGAGGCCGGCGAGCACCTGCGACCAGGCCACCCGGGCGGCCCGGGCACAGGCATGGACGATCCTGGCGCACTCCTTCACCTGCCCGGGCGTGGCATCGGGCCCCATGGTCCCGTACTTGAGGAGCCGCCGGGACAGGGGCGTCACCGGCCCGAGCGGGGCGCGTGCCCCGAGCACCATGCCGGTGAGCCGGGTCCGCAGCGGACCGCGGCGCATCGGCAGCACCAGCGACTCCTCGACCAGCCGGGAACTGCCCGTGCTGCACAGCAGGACCGCGGCGGCGTGCTCCGCGAAGGCGGCCCGTCCCGCCGCCGCCATCAGCGTCATCCCGCCCATCGAGTGTCCGACGAGGACGGCCTTCTCACCGGGAGCCAGCGCGGCCGCGAGCACCGCCTCCAGATCGTCGGCGAGCACGTCCGTGCTCACGGCGGCGGCAGCGGTGCGGCCGTGGCCGCGCTGGTCGTAGACGACGACCCGGAAGTCACCGGCCAGGTCCTGGATCTGCGCGGACCAGAACTCGGTCGAACAGGTCCAACCGTGGGCGAGGACGACGGCGGGCGCGCCGTCGGGGCCGTACACCTCGGCGTGGATGCGCGATCCGTCGGCCGAGACGGCGGTCAGTATGCGGCTCTCGGTCGGTGTACGGCTCATCGCACGGCCTCCGGCTGCTCGGTCGCGATGTCATCGGCGGACCCGGCGGACCCGGACGCGCCGGTCGCCGCGGCCTCAACGGCGGGTGCCGGCGCACCGGCCGGCACGGGCGCCCGCAGGATCTCGTACTCCGCGAGGTCCACCTCCCGCGTCGCCCGGCGGAACTCACCCGTCGTCCCGGGCCAGATGGTGGTGTTGCGCCCGCTCGCGTCGAGGTACCAGCTGGTGCAGCCGCCGGTGTTCCACACGGTGCGCTTCATCCGGTCCTGCACCCGGCGGTTCCAGGCGCCGACCGCGGACACCCTCGGGGTGAGCGCCTTGCGCCCGCCGAGGATGTGCAACTGCCGCAGATAGTCGGCCATGTAGGAGAGCTGGGACTCGATCATCAGAATCATCGAGGAGTTCCCGAGACCCGTGTTGGGGCCGATGATCGTCATCCAGTTGGGGAAGCCGGCGGCGGTGGCGCCGCGCAGCGACTGCATGCCGTCCTTCCACGCCTCCGCGAGGGTGATGCCGTCCGCCCCGACGACCCGCTCGGCGATCGGCAGGTCGGTGACATGGAATCCGGTACCGAAGATGATCACGTCGGCCTCGGTCTCGGTACCGTCGGCCGCCACCAGCGTGGAGCCGCGCACCTCCGCGAGCCCGGACGCCACGACGTCCACATTGAGGCGGGCCAGGGCCGGGTAGTACGTGCTCGACAGCAGGATCCGCTTGCAGCCGATGCGGTACGAGGGGGTGAGCCGGGCCCGCAGCTCCGGGTCCTTGATGGACTTGGCGATGTTCGCCTTGGCCAGGGACTCGACGAGCCCGAGCTCGTTCGGCCGCTTGGTGAACGCCTGGACCTGCAACTCCCGGATGCCCCACAGCAGTCCGCGCCGCGCTGCCCCGGTGAACGGCAGCTGCCGGTGCAGCCAGCGCTCGGCCCCGGTGATCTTCCGGTCCACGCGCGGCATCACCCACGGCGGGGTCCGCTGGAAGAGCGTCAGCTTTCCGGCCTCCGGCTGGATGGCGGGGACGATCTGGATCGCGGACGCCCCGGTCCCGATCATCGCCACGCGCTTGCCGCGCAGGTCGTAGTCGTGGTCCCAGCGGGCGGAGTGGAAGACCTGGCCGGGGAAGCCGGCGAGCCCCGGGATGTCGGGGACCTTCGGGTCGGACAGCGGCCCGGTCGCCGAGACGACGACGTCCGCCGTGAACGTGCCCCGGGACGTCTCGATCGTCCAGTGCAGCTTCTCGTTGTCCCAGGTCATCATCCGCACTTCGTGGCCGAGGCGGAGGTGGGGACGCAGATGGAAGGTGTCCGCGACGTGTTCGAGGTAGGCGCGGATGTGCTCCTGGCCGGAGAAGGTGCGGGGCCAGTCGGGGTTGGGGGCGAAGGAGAAGGAGTACAGATGCGAGGGCACGTCACAGGCGCAGCCCGGATAGCTGTTGTCCCGCCAGGTCCCGCCGACGGAGTCCGCCCGCTCCAGGACGACGAAGTCGGTGATCCCCTCGCGGCGCAGCCGGACAGCGGCCCCCAGGCCGCCGAACCCGGATCCGATCACCGCCACCCGCACATGTTCGTGCGCTGCCTGCTTCCCCTGGCCCATGCCGCCGCCTCTCGCTGAACGTCACAACCCGACCCGAAAACCATGCCAGCAATCACTGGCACAGTTGGGAGACTAGAGCAGCGCCATACCGAGCGGTAGGGGTACGGCGCGACAAGTTACCGGCGGTACAACATAGGCTTCCCCCGTGGCTGAAGTACGCGAGTACCGCATGGAGGAGCTGGCCTCGAAGGCCGGCATCACGGTGCGCACCCTGCGCTTCTACCGCGAGCGCGGGCTGATCCAGCCGCCTCGCCGGGAGGGCCGTATCGCCTGGTACGACGAACACCACCTGGCAAGACTGCGCACGATCGCCGCGCTCCTGGAGCGCGGGCACACCCTGAACGGGATAGCCGACCTCGCCACCGCCTTCGAGAGCGGACGGGACGTCGGGGAGGTGCTCGGCCTCGGCGAACCCACCGAGGAGACACCGGTGCGGCTGAGCCCCGAGGAACTCGCCGACTACTTCGAGGGCGAGGTCACCCCGGAGAACCTCGCGGCGGCCCTGGACCTCGGCTATCTCGCCACGGACGGCGACGAGATCGTCCACATCAGCCGCCGCCTGCTCGACGTGTCGGCGGCCCTGGTACGGGAAGGCGTACCGCTGGCGGCGGTGCTGGACGCGGGCCGCCGGGTGCGGACGCACGCCGAGGCGCTGGCGGACCTGTTCGTCGAGGTCCTCAGCGCGCACACGGCCGCGTCGGACGTGGAGAAACTGCGGCCGCTGGCCAAGAGCGTGGTGGAGGCGGAACTGTCGATGGCCCTGGACCGGCGGCTGCGGGAGAACACGGGTCCGGCTCCGGCGGGGGACTGAGGCGGGGCGACGACGACCGGCCACGCCGAACCACTCAGGCCGGGCCGGGCACAAGAGCCGAGCCCGACCGACCGGGCCGGGCCGGGCCGGGCCCACCGAGCCGAGCCGGGCCGGGCCGCCTGAATGCTCGGCCCCGATCCGCCTGAACGCTCGGCCCCGATCCGCCCGCCCGGCCGGCCGAACCCCTCGCTACCCGAGCGCCGACTCGTACGCCACACTCACCGGCGCGTGGTCGCTCCACCGCTCCCCGTGCGACGACGCCCTCTCCACCCACGCCTTCACCGCACGCCCCGCCAGCCCCGGCGTCGCCACCTGGTAGTCGATGCGCCAGCCCGAGTCGTTGTCGAACGCCCGCCCGCGGTAGGACCACCAGGTGTACGGCCCCTCCTGGTCGGGGTGCAACGCCCGCATCACGTCCACGTACTCCACCTCGTCGAAGACGCGGGACATCCAGGCCCGCTCCTCGGGCAGGAAGCCGGAGTTCTTGCGGTTGCCGCGCCAGTTCTTGAGGTCGGCCTCGCGGTGCGCGATGTTCCAGTCGCCGCACACGACGACCTCGCGCCCGTCGGCCGCGGCCCGTTCCTTCAGTCCGGCCAGATACGGCAGGAATTCGTCCATGAAGCGGGTCTTCTCGTCCTGCTTCGCCGTCCCCACCTCGCCGGACGGCAGATAGAGGCTGGCGACCGTGACACCGGGCAGATCCGCCTCGACGTAGCGTCCGCTGCCGTCGAACTCCTGCGACCCGAATCCGATCCGCACCCGGTCCGGCTCCCGGCGCGTGTAGAGGGAGACGCCCGCGCGGCCCTTCGCGGCGGCCGGGGCGTGCACCGTGTACCAGCCGTCCGGCTGCCGCACCTCTTCCGGGAGCTGCTGCGGCTCGGCCCGCACCTCCTGGAGACAGATCACGTCGGCGGCGGTGCCGGCCAGCCACTCCACGAAGCCCTTCCTGGCGGCGGCGCGGAGCCCATTCACATTCACGGAGGTCACGGTGAGCATCCGGGCACCTTACCCACGACCGCGAAAGCGCTGCACGTACGCTCGATGCCATGCATGTGCGCCCGGTTGCCTTCGACCACCCCGATGCCGCCAAACTCAACGACCAGGTCCAGCTCGAGTACGCCGAGCGGTACGGGGACGAGGGTGATGTGACACCCCTCGACGCATCCATGTTCACCCCGCCGCGCGGCCTGTATCTGATGGCGTACGACGACCGGGACAGCCCGGTCGCCACCGGCGGCTGGCGGTCCCAGGACGCCGCCGGCGGCGAGGGGTACGAGGACGGCGACGCCGAGCTCAAGCGGATGTTCGTGATCCGCGAGGCGCGCGGCCTGGGTCTCGCCCGCCGGATCCTCGCGGCCCTGGAGGCGGACGCCCTGGCCGCCGGCCGGACCAGGATGGTGCTGGAGACGGGCACCGCTCAGCCCGAGGCGATCGCGCTCTACCTCTCCAGCGGGTACACCCCCGCGCCGCAGAAATTCGGCCACTACCGCGAGTACGACAGCAGCCGCTGCTTCGCCAAGGTCTTGTCGCGCTCCTGACAACCCACGCTTCCCGTGGCACTCTGCCTCACGCACGCCGATCCGCACCGGCTCATCCCCCACCCTGCCCGCGCGGCCTCACGCGCGGGCGCGGCAGAAGGAGACATGCGTGAGACGCCATCGCACCGCCGCCGGGATCCTGTTGACCGTCGGCACCCTGCTCGCAGGCGCCCTCTCGGCCGCCACCGCGCACGCCGCCCCCGCCCCCACACCCACCGCCTTCACCCAGCAGCACACGAAGGGCTTCTGGACCGCGGATCGGATGCGCGGCGCCACACCGCTCGACCTGCTGCCGCGTGAGCGGCGGAGCACGCTCACGGCCCCGGCGCCGGCGGGCACACCGACCGTGATCCCGCCGACCCTCCCGTCCGGCACCGCATCCGGCGCATCGGTCCTGTCCTTCCCGCAGCCCGGCGGCCCCTGGACGAGCGGCGGCGCCGTCGTCAAGACGTCCGGCCGGGTCTTCTTCACCTTCCAGGGCCGGACGGCATCGTGCTCCGGCAACTCGGTCACCAGCCAGAACGGCAGCACGGTGATCACCGCGGGCCACTGCGTGAAGTACCAGGGCGCCTGGCACACCAACTGGGTCTTCGTCCCCGGCTACGACAACGGCCAGGCGCCGTACGGCCAGTGGTCCGCCACCCAGACGTTCTCGACACCGCAGTGGGTGGCGCGCGAGGACATCAACTACGACGTGGGCGCGGCGGTCGTCGCCCCGCTCAACGGCACGACTCTCGCGGCGGCGGTCGGCGCACAGGGCCTGAACTTCAACGGCGGCTACAACAAGGCGATGTACGCCTTCGGCTTCCCGGCGGCGGCCCCCTACGACGGCAGCAAGCTGATCCACTGCAGCGGCAACTCCTCCCGCGACTTCCTCTTCTCGCAGGACCACAGCCTCGGCTGCAACATGACCGGCGGCTCCAGCGGCGGCCCCTGGTTCACGTCCTTCGACGAGGCCACCGGCACCGGACTCCAGGCGTCGGTGAACAGCTTCGGCTATGTCTTCCTGCCGAACCGGATGTTCGGCCCCTACTTCGGCAACGACGCCAAGGCCGTCTACGACAAGGCGCAGGTGGCCTGACGCGCACGAGCCCCTGCCGGACTCCCGGCAGGGGCTCTCACGTGGTGCGCCGCGTCAGGCGAGGGCGGCCTCGCCCGACGCCAGCGGCCACTCGCGGTTGAGGGTGCCGAGCGGGATGCGGTGCTGGAAGACCGGGGTGCCGAAGACGGACAGCTGGAGTTGCAGCCAGCCGCTCAGATCGACGCCGCCGTACAGCTTCCACGATCCGACGACGGACCCGGGTGTCGCGGACGCGGCGGCCTCACCGCGCAGATAGGGAGCGAGATCGGCGGTCACGCCGACCGCGCCGTACAGACCGATCGAGGCCTCGGCGCCGAGCGCGGCCTTGACCTTGCCGGCCGCGGTGACCTTCGCCCGCACCGGGGTACCGGTCATGTCGGAGGCGCTGACCGGCTTCCACCCCTCCGCCTTGGTGTAGCCGCCGCCGACACGGAAGCCGCCCCGGAGGTCCTGCGCGACCTCCACGCTGACGCTGCCGTCGGCGGCGACCTGGACGTAGACGGTGAGGTCGAGGTTGACCACGACCGGCACCGGACCGACCTGGATCACGGGGTCGGCGTGCAGCTTGGCGAAGGGGATCCGGACGGGCTTGTTCCCGGCCGTCAGCTTGCCCTTCAGCTCCCAGCCGGACGTCCACTGCCCGCTCAGCCCGAGGAACGCGGAGTCCGGCGAGAGCACCGAGGACCCGTCGTAGGAGAACTCGACCTCGGGCGCGAGCTGCACATGGCCGGCGACCGAGGCCGCACCGGCGACGGGCACGCCTTCGGTGACCGGGAGCGGGACCGAGGCCCCGACGTCGATACGCAGGCTGCCGAGCGGCACCTTCGCGCCCTGCGGGCCGACATGGACATTGCCCTTCTTCGCCCACGAGACCTTGACACCCTCGACGAGCGGCTCGACATCGACCGTGGCGGGGTCGACCGGGACCGTGCCCCGCGCGGTGTCGTCACCGAGCAGCGCGCCCAGCGTGGCCGGCTCCGTGGCGACCTCGGTCCCCCGGGAGGTCTTCCCGGCCACGTCGGTGACCTTGGCCAGCAGCCCGTCGGGAGCTCCCGGGGCGGGCCCGCTGGCGATGATGTCCCCTACCGCGGGGGCCTTCTCCGCCGGCTTCTGCGGCGATGTCCCGATGCCCTCCGCGGAGATGACGGCCCGGCGCTTCGCGCGGTCGTACGAGGCCACCTTCAGCGGGGACTTGCGGGCCTGCCCGTCCTTGCCCGAGCGAGCGACGGCGGTGGGCCGGCCCTCCGGCGCCCCGGCGACGGCGAGCCGCCTCGACGGGCCGGGGTCGGGGGTGGGAGCAGTGCTGCTCGGTACATCGGCGGCGGTCGGCGCCGTCGCCGTGGCGGCTGCCGAACAGCCGGTGGTCAGCAGGGATATGGAGGCCAGAGTCGCCAACAGGGCGTGTCTGACTGACAGCTTGGGCACGTAGGAATCCTCGGAGCGTGTGGTGGGGGGTACGCGCAACAGGAAGGGACTCGCGAATACCGACGAGTAACAACCGGCCGTACGATCCCACACGCGCCGCAGCCGCCGAGGACGTTCCCGCCGACCCCGTGAATGACCTGTGTCACACCGTCACCACGGGCACTCCCACGCCCATATGACGCTGCGTCAGCGGGAGGCCGGGCTCCCCTTCTCGTGCTCCCCCTCGGTGTCCACATGCGGCAGGATCCGGTCCAGCCAGCGCGGCGTCCACCAGGCCGCACTGCCCAGAAGCGTCATCACCGCGGGCACCAGCAGCAGCCGCACCACGGTCGCGTCGATGAGCACGCTCACCGCCAGCCCGAGACCCATCATCTTGATCACGATGTTGTCGCTGACGATGAAGGCGGCGAAGACGCTCACCATGATCAGTGCCGCACAGGTGATCACCCGGGCCGTGATCTCCAGTGCGTGCGCCACGCTGGCCTTCGGGTCGCCCGTGCGCACCCACGCCTCGTGGACGCGCGAGAGCAGGAAGATCTCGTAGTCCATGCTCAGACCGAAGACGATCGCGAACATCATCATCGGCACATAGCTCTCGATGGGCACCGTGCCCGACACCCCGAGCGCCGGGCCGCCCCAGCCCCACTGGAAGACCGCCACGACCACGCCGTACGAGGCGGCGATGGACAGGACGTTCAGCACGGCCGCCTTGACCGCGACCAGCACACCGCGGAAGACGATCAGGATGATGAGGAACGCGAGGGCGACCACCACAGCGATGATCACCGGCAGCCGGCTGGAGACGATGTCGAGGAAGTCGACCTGCGCGGCCGTCGTGCCGGCGGCATAGCCCTTGGCAGAGGTGCCCGCGACCGCCTCGGGCAGGACGTCGTCCACCAGGTGATTGGTCAGCTCGGTGGTTCGCTCGTCCTGCGGCGCCTGCGTCGAGTAGGCCGTGCCGACCAGTACGTCTCCGTCCTGCGTCGGCTTCAGCGGAGTGATCAACGCGGCGTTCGGGACGTCGGTGAGTGCCTTCTGCGCCTGGCTCGCGAGCGCCGGCCGGTCGGCCGCGGCCACCGAGGTCTGGTCGATCACGATGGTCAGCGGGCCGTTGGAGCCCGGCCCGAAGGCGTCCGACATCAGGTCGAACGCGCGCCGGTCCGTGAACGACTTCGGATCCGCGCCGTCCCCGATGTGCCCGAGCTGGATGGAGAAGACCGGGATGGCGAGGACGACGATGGCGATCACTCCCCCGGCGAGGAACCACCAGGGCCGCCGCTCCACACGCATCGCGTACCGGTGCCAGGTGCCGTGCGCCTCCTGGCCCGGCTCCGTGTCCGTCTCCGCGATCGGCTTGCGCACGTGGTACTTGTCGATCGCCCGCCCGATGAGCCCCAGCAGCGCGGGCACCAGGGTGAGCGCGCCCAGGACGGCCGAGACGACGGTGACGGCGGCGGCCACCCCGAGCAGCGAGATGAAGCTGATCCCGGAGACCGACAGACCCGTCAGGGCGATGATGACCGTGCAGCCGGAGACGAGCACCGCCCGTCCGCTGGTCGCGACCGCCCTGCCGGCCGAGGCGACCGGATCGACGCCGTCCATGAGGTTCTGCCGGTGCCGCGTGATCAGGAAGAGCGCGTAGTCGATCCCGACACCGATACCGATCATGGTGGCGAGCGTCGGCGAGACCGTGGCGAAGGTGAACGCGGCGGCGAGCAGCCCCAGCCCCGCGAGCCCGAAGATCACACTGACCAGGGCCGTGACCAGGGGCAGTACGGCGGCGAGCACGCTGCCGAACCCGATCAGCAGCACCACGATCGCGACCCCGAAGCCGATCAGCTCACTGATCCGGTCGTTGGCCTCGGGCCGCGCCAGCTCGCCGAGCTGCCCGCCGTACTCCACTTCCACCCCGGCGGCCCGCAGCGGCTCCACGGCCTCGTCGACACCGTCGAGGTACGACTCCTGCAGCGTCGAGGGCTGCACGGCGAAGCGGACGGTGATGTAGCCGGTCTCGCCGTCCGTGGACAGCGGTCCGACGTTCGGCCCGGGCGGCGGGGGCGGGGGTGTGCTGCCCGCGGGCGGCAACGGGTTCTGGGCGGAGAGCACGTCCGGCAGCTTCTGCAGATTGCCGATCACCGTGGACATCTGCGAGCTGTAGGCGGTGAGCGGCTTCTCGCTGTCGTGCAGCACGATCTGGCTGCCGTACCCGCCGGCCGCGGGGTCGTGCGCCTTCAGTACGTCCAACCCCTCCGTCGACTGGACACCCGGAAGCGCGAAGTTGTCGGAGTAGTCCCCGCCGTAGGCGTGATTGAGCACCTGAAGCCCGGCCAGGCCGACCAGCCAGATCACGATCACCCAGATACAGCGCCGAGCACACCATTCACCGAGCCGACGCAGCATGGCTTCTCCCGACCGAGCGAGACCAAAGGGACATCAGGCATTAAATAGCTGATTCCGCCGAGAGTGTGGGCGCAACGGCGAGGCCCTGCCGGATCGTGACGACCGGGGCGCGGCCCGTCCGGTCACCGCCGAGGCGGGGTGATTCAGGAGTGATGGACAGAATTGCGCATTTTGTGCGACGAACGTGGAACCCGATGAGTGAAGCGGTCCCCTGGCTGCTCATGAGCGGAGAGTGCCATGGATACGGTGTGGTTGATCGTCATCATCGTGGTTGCTGTGATCGTCGTCGCGCTGCTCGCCATGACCGCGCAGCAGACCACGCGGCGCCGACGCCTCCAGGAGCGTTTCGGCCCCGAGTACGACCGCGCGGTGCAGAAGGGCGAGAGCCGACGAGAGGCCGAGCGCGACCTCGCCGCACGGGAACAGCGCCATGAGGACCTGCAGATCAGAGCGCTGCCGCCGGCGACCCGGGACCGCTACGCGCGGGACTGGAACGCGGTGCAGGAACGGTTCGTGGACAGTCCCGGCCAGGCGGTGGGCGAGGCGGACCGGCTGGTGATCCTGTTGATGGGCGAACGCGGTTACCCGACCGAGGGCTACGAGCAGCAGACGCGCGACCTGTCGGTCGATCACGCCCGCACGCTGGAGCACTACCGGACGGCCCATGAGATCAACAGCCGGGTCGGCGTCGGGAACACCTCCACCGAAGAGCTACGGAGCGCCATGGTCCACTACCGCGCGTTGTTCGACGAGCTGTTGAGGGACGAGACCGACAGCTCACCCGACACCGGCCGACGACAGCCGTGAGCAAGGGAGAGTGACATGCAGCGAGAAGGCGGACTCGGGCGAGAGAACCCCGGTCGTTTCGCACCGGGCGAGGAGAAGCTGTCCACCGAGGACATCGCCAGGACGGACACGGAAGCGGCGCAGGCGCCCCGGCTTGCGGCGCCGTCCGCACCGGCGAGTCCCCCGGCGAAGCCGGCGATGCCGTCCCGCAAGGAGATGACGGACGCGGCGCCCGCGGAGCCCGGCGAGCGCACCGCCCCGGCCACGGAGGACATGAGGCCGTCGGCCACCGAGACGACCCCGAAGAGCCCGCGGAAGACGGACACCCCGGGCCACGACGAAGAGGCCGTTCCGCTTCTGGACTCCGGCACGGAAGGGGACATGCGCTCCCGCTGGAGCGACATCCAGCAGGGCTTCGTCGACGACCCGCAAGCGGCCGTACGATCCGCGGACGCTCTGGTCGCCGAGGTGATGCAACTGCTCGCCACGACGTTCGCCGAGCACAAGGACGGCCTGGAGAAGCAGTGGCACCAGGGCAACGAGGTCGCCACCGAGGACCTGCGGATCGCGCTGCGCCAGTACCGGTCCTTCTTCGACCGGCTGCTGACGACCTGATCCGAACGACCCGTGGACCGGCCAGGACCACCGGCCGCCGTGCGGACACCAGTTGGGGCCGGTGGGCGCCGCCGGCGCCGGACAACAAGAGAGAGCCCCTGTCGGATGACTCCGACAGGGGCTCTCAGCTGCGGTGGACCTGTGGGGATTTGAACCCCAGACCCCCTCGATGCGAACGAGGTGCGCTACCAGACTGCGCCACAGGCCCTTGCAACGAATGAAACTCTAGCATCCCCATCGGGGTGCTTGGAAATCCGTTCCTTCGCTGGTCACGAGGGTCACTCGTTGGCGGCGCGGGGTCGGTCCTGGTCCGCGTACTGGTCGAACAGCGGGGTGCGGCCACGGTCGCGCGAGGAGCGGCGGGGCTGCGGTGCGCGGCGGCTCGGGGCCGGCTCCGCCTCCTCGGCCTGGTCGGCCGCGGGCTCCGCCGTCGAGGAGCGGGCGGAGCTCCAGGTCTCCGGGTCACTCATGTCCACGCCACTCGTCGCCCGCGGGGCGACGGGTGCGGTGACATACGTCGGCAGAGGCACCGGGACCGGGTCCCAGCTGTCGCCCGTCGCCGGACCGCGGTCGCGCTGCTGGTCCACCCACTCCGCGTGGTCGGTCTGCTCGACCAGCGCCCGGCGGCCCGCCTCCTGCGGCGAGAGCCTGGCGGCGTCGGGCTCCGGGCGGGCTTCGGGCTCCTCGTCCGGCTCGGCGGCGGACGCTGCCGCGGCCTGATGCCGGCGGGGCCGGTTCTCCCGCAGCCGCTGCGCGGCGATCTCCGCACGGCGCCGGTCCATGACCACCACGAAGCGCCGTCGCTCCTGCGCGCGCAGATGCATGATGTACGCGCTGAGAAGGACGGCGGGAACACCGGGTGCCCACAGGAAGCCGAGTCCGCCGACCGCCGCCACCACCGCGCCCACCGTGAAGGCCAGGAACAGCATCACGGTGGTGCGTCTGCGACGGGCGAGCACCTTGCTCCGCCGTGCGCGCTCGGCGGCCGGGCCGCTCTGGCGCGGACGGCGGGAACGGGGTGCGGGGACCGGGATCCGGGCTTCGGTGCGGGGCGCGGCGAAGGCCCGGACGTCCACGGAACTCATCGGGTCCGTGGCGACATCCGGGTCCGCGTCGGGTTCGTTGCGCCCTTCGCCCGGCCGCCTTGCCTCGTCGGCGTCGCCGTGTGACGGCTCCGCCGATTCGGCGGTGCGTTCCCGCAGCTCCCTGGCGTACCGGCGCTCCATCGCCCCGCGTCCGGACAGCAGCCGGATGGCGGTGGAGAAGCGTTCCGTCGGACGGGCTTCGTTCAGCTCGTCCTGCCTGCGGAGCCACATCGGCACCAAGTAGGCGGCCCAGGCCCCGACGATGACTGCGTAGATGAGGCCGCTGCTGCTCACGCATCACACCGTAGAGGGATTCGCGCAAGGGCATCCGCCAATTGGCCCGGTGTGTCGCACGATCCGGCCGATATCACTGACTTTTTTTGCGATTGTTCAGATCACCGCATGGTCGGTGCCGATCAATTTCGAACGTTTATTTTATTTCTCGTGGTGTTCCCGGTCGTGCCCGGTGCCAGCGGCGGAGCAGACCGTCGGGGACCTCCTCGGCCGTGAGCGCGAAGACCAGATGGTCCCGCCACGCACCGTCGATGTGCAGATATCGGGGGCGCAGACCCTCTTCCCGGAAACCGAGTTTCTCCACGACGCGGCGGCTCGGCACGTTCTCCGGCCGAATGCAGACTTCCATCCGGTGCAGCCCGACCGAGCGGAAGCAGTGGTCCACGGCGAGCGCCACCGCGGTCGGCATCACCCCGCGGCCGGCCACCTCGCGGTCGACCCAGTAGCCGACATGGCCCGAGCACATCGAACCCCAGGTGATGCCGGCGACCGTCAACTGGCCGACCAGCCTGCCCTGGTACTCGATGACGAACGGCAGCATCCGGCCCGCGTTGGCCTCCGCCCGCAGGTGCCGGACCATCTGCCGGTACGTGGGGCGCTGCGTGAGGGGTGCGCCGGGCCCGGGCGGCGGGATCGTCGCCTCCCAGGGCCGCAGCCAGTCACGGTTGCGCCGGTTGACCTCGCGCCAGCTCCGCTGGTCGCGCAGCTTTATCGGGCGGAGGACGATGTCGCCGTCCGCCAGGATGACCGGCCAGGGCGCGTTCAGGTCGGGCTCCCCGGATTCGGATGGTCCCCGCCGCGGAGCTGGTCGACGGCGTGCGGCAGCAGCGGTTCCAGCACCGCCATCCCGTCACGCACCCCACCGGTCGAACCGGGCAGATTGACGATCAGGGTGCGGCCGGCGACACCGGCGAGGCCGCGGGAGAGGGCGGCCGTCGGCACCTTCTCGCGCCCGTACGCGCGGATCGCCTCCGGGATGCCGGGGACCTCGTGATCGATGACGGACCGGGTGACGTCGGGGGTGCGGTCGGTCGGCGAGATGCCGGTGCCGCCGGTGGTGAGGATGACGTCGTAGCCGGCAGCCACACCCTCGCGCAGGGCCCGCTCGACCGGCTCGCCGTCCGGGACCACGCGCGGACCGTCGACCCGGAAGCCGAGCGCGGTCAGCCCCTCGACGAGCACCGGGCCGCCCCTGTCCTCGTAGACCCCGGCGGAGGCGCGGTTGGACGCGGTGATCACCAGGGCGCGGCGGACCGCGTCGGGGCCGGGGCCGTGACTGTGGCTGTGCACCTCTCCGGCGCGTGCCGCCCGGATCACTGCCGGCTCCAGTCGCCGGACTTGCCGCCGGTCTTCTCCTCCACCCGGACGTCCGTGATCACGGCCGCCTTGTCCACGGCCTTGACCATGTCGACGACCGTGAGCGCGGCGACCGAGACGGCGGTCAGCGCCTCCATCTCGACGCCCGTGCGGTCGGTGGTCCTGACCGTCGCGAGGATCTCGACGGCGTCATCGGCGACGGCCAGATCGAGGGTGACGCCGGAGAGGGCGAGCGGGTGACAGAGCGGAATCAGATCCGGGGTGCGCTTGGCGCCCATGATCCCGGCGATACGGGCCGTCGCCAGGGCGTCCCCCTTGGGGACGCCCTCACCCCGGAGCAGTTCCACGACGCGTGGGGAGACCAGGACCCGGCCGCTGGCCCGGGCGGTGCGTGCGGTGACGTCCTTCTCGGAGACGTCGACCATACGGGCCGCCCCCGCCTCGTCGATGTGCGTCAGCCTGCCTTGGGTACTCATGTCGGTGCGCTGCTCCCGTCCGGGCCCTCGGGGCCTGTGTGGGCAGACACGGTACCGCCACGGTAAGCAGGTCAGCCGAGGAGGACCACCTCGACGTCCGCGCCGGGCTGGACCGAGGTGTCCTGCTCCGGGACCACGATCAGGCAGTCGGCGTGCGCGAGGGCGGCGATCAGATGGGAACCGGAACCGCCCACGGGAGTGACGGCGCCCGAGCCGGAGTCGTACGCACCTCGCAGGAACTGGCGCTTGCCGGAGGGCGAGGTGAGCGCCTTGTCGGCCTTCAGGGTCGCGCGCGTCGTCGGCCGCCGGACGTCCGCCAGGCCCATCAGACGGCGGATCGCCGGGCGGACGAACAGCTCGAAGGAGACGTACGAGGAGACCGGATTGCCCGGGAGCGCCAGCAGCGGGGTGTGCTCGGGGCCGATCGTGCCGAAACCCTGCGGCTTCCCGGGCTGCATGGCGAGCTTGCGGAAGTCGATGCCGCTGCCCGGGACGTCCTCGTCGCCCACCGAGGACAGGGCTTCCTTGACCACGTCGTACGCGCCGACGCTGACGCCGCCCGTCGTGACCAGCAGGTCCGCGCGGATCAGCTGGTCCTCGATGGTGGCGCGCAGGGTCTCGGCGTCGTCCGTGACCGCGCCGACCCGGTAGGAGATCGCGCCCGCGTCCCGCGCGGCCGCGGCGAGCGCGAAGCTGTTGGAGTCGTAGATCTGGCCCTCGCCCAACGCCTCGCCGGGCTGGACCAGTTCGCTGCCGGTGGAGAGCACGACCACGCGCGCACGCGGCCGGACCCGCACGGTGCCGCGGCCGATCGCGGCGAGCAGGCCGATCTGCGGCGGGCCGAGCACCGTGCCCGCCGCGAGGGCGAGGTCACCGGCCTGGACGTCGCTGCCGCGGGAGCGGACATGGGCGCCGGCCTCGGCGGACCGGTGGACGCGGACCTCACCGCTCGCGCCCTCGGGGGCCTCGCCGGCGGGGCGCATCGTGGTGGCCGCTCCCCCGCCGGTGCCGCCGTCGGTCCACTCGACCGGGACGACGGCCTCGGCGCCCGGAGGCAGCGGGGCACCGGTCATGATCCGTGCGGCCTGGCCGGGGCCGACCGTCGGCAGCCCGCCGCTGCCGGCCGCCACATCGCCGATCACCGTGAGGACGGCGGGGAACTCCTCGGTGGCGCCCCGCACATCGGCCGTACGGACGGCGTACCCGTCCATGGAACTGTTGTCGAACGGCGGCAGCGCGACCGGGACCGTGACGTCCTCGACGAGGACACAGCCCTGGGCGTCCGGCAGTTGCAGCTCGATCGGGTCGAGCGGGCGGATCGCTGCGAGGATGTCCTCGAGGTGGTCGTCCACCGACCAGGTCGTACTGCTCACCGTGTTACATCTCCTCGGTCACAAAACTGCGGAGCCAGGTCCGGAACTCGGGTCCCAGGTCATCACGTTCGCACGCCAGTCTGACAATGGCCCGCAGATAGTCGCCGCGATCGCCGGTGTCGTAACGGCGGCCCTGGAAAACGACGCCGTGCACCGGCCCGCCGATCGTCTCGTCCTCGGCGAGCTTCTCCAGGGCGTCGGTCAGCTGGATCTCGTTGGCGCGGCCGGGCGCGGTCTCGCGCAGTATGTCGAAGACGGCCGGGTCCAGGACGTACCGGCCGATGATGGCGAGGTTCGACGGGGCCTCGGACCGGTCGGGCTTCTCGATCAGCTTGGTCACCTTGACCACGTCGTTCTCGCCGGTGGCCTCGACGGCCGCACAGCCGTACATGTGGATCTGGGCGGGGTCGACCTCCATGAGGGCGATGACACTGCCGCCCTCCCGCTCCTGGATCTCGACCATGCGCGCGAGCAGCGGGTCGCGCGGGTCGATGAGGTCGTCGCCGAGGAGGACGGCGAAGGGCTGGTCGCCGACGTGCGGCGCCGCGCACAGGACGGCGTGACCGAGGCCGCGCGGATCTCCCTGGCGCACATAGTGCATGGTGGCCAGGTCGCTGGACTCCTGGACCTTCTTCAGCCGGCTCTCGTCGCCCTTGCGGGTGAGCGCCTGCTCCAGCTCGTAGTTCCGGTCGAAGTGGTCCTCCAGCGGCCGCTTGTTGCGGCCCGTGATCATCAGCACGTCGGAGAGACCGGCGGAGACCGCCTCCTCGACGACGTACTGGATCGCGGGCTTGTCGACGACAGGCAGCATCTCCTTGGGAGTGGCCTTCGTGGCGGGCAGGAACCGCGTGCCGAGACCGGCGGCCGGGATGACAGCCTTGCTGATCCTGGGCTTCGGAGGAGTCATGCGCTGCACAATAACCGGTGAGTATGGGCTGAAGATGAGCCTCCGGTTAACTTCCTTCTCATAAAGACGTATACGAGAGGTTTGTGAAGTCACCATGTGCAGTGACTTGTCCGGAAAGAGTGCGGTTCGCCGTGAACTCCTGGACGCACGCGGCCTGCTGTCCCCCGAGGACGTCCGCGCCGCCGGCGCGGTCCTCGCGCGACAGGCGCTCGCCCTGCCCGAACTGGCCGAGGCGGCCACGGTCGCCGCGTATGTCTCGGTCGGCCGCGAACCGGGCACCCGCGCGCTGCTCGACGCGCTCCGCGACCGCGGCGTACGCGTGCTGCTGCCCGTCCTGCTGCCGGACAACGACCTGGACTGGGCCGTGTACGAGGGCGCCGGGCAACTGGTGCGCGCCGGGCGCGGGCTGCTGGAGCCGGACGGAACACGCCTCGGGCCGGACGCCGTGCTGGAGGCCGATGCCGTGCTCCTTCCCGGGCTCGCCGTGGACGGACAGGGGATGCGGCTCGGCCGCGGGGGCGGCTCCTACGACCGGGTGCTCGCCCGGCTCGCGGCGGCCGGTGCCGATCCCGCGCTGGTGGTGCTGCTGTACGCGGACGAGGTGGTCGCGCACGTTCCGCGGGAACCGCACGACCACCCCGTCCATGCCGTCGTCACACCCGATGCCGTCAGGCGTTTTTCGGCATGAGCTTCAGGGTGTCCACCGTGTTCGCGGACACCGCCCGCTCACTGAAGGACCAGTCGAGCAGTTCACCGTCGGCCCACTTGTCGGTCTGATCGGTGTAGTGCGCGCTGTAGGCGTGCCCCGAGGCGCCGGTCAGGTTGATCCACCTCGACTTGTCCCAGTCCCCGACGGTGACGACCATCCGCATCGACGGTACCCAGACCACGTCGTAACCGCCCGCCGCGTTCCAGCCGGTGGCGTTGACCGCGGCCTCGCCGCCGCCCAGGTTCCACGGACCGCGGTTGAGCACGAACTGGAGGAAGCCCGGGCCCTCGGTGCCGAGCGTCTGGTTCTTCAGCGTCAGCTGGTGCAGACGGCCCCAGCTCCAGCGGGAGGCGTCCTTGCCCAGCTCGGCCGTCAGCTCCCAGCGGGCGTCGTCCATCGCACGGGCGAGCAGCTCGTCACGGGTGTCGGTCGGCTTCTCCGTACGGTTGCCCGGCGAGTGCCACCACGGGTTCTTCTCGTCCTTGAGTATCCGGCGCACCACCTCGAACCAGCGGTCGCCGCCGTCCGGCTGCGCGGTGTCCGTGTCGCGCTGGCCGCACTCGCGCACCCGCTCGGTGAGCTCGTCCTCGGGCGCCGTGCTGTCGGCGGGCAGGACGTTCAGGCACTGGCCCTCGACGCGCAGCTCCTTGGGCAGCTTGTTGCCGAAGGCGAGCTTGAGGACGTTGCGCCAGACCGCGTTGAAGTAGGCGGCGGCACCGGAGTCGGGCTCCTGGGTGTAGCGCCAGCCCTCCAGAAGCTTCTGCGCCTCACGGACGTACGGGTCCGAGATGTCGATCTTCAGAAGGTACGGCGTCAGCAGCTCGGCGATCTCGCTGCTGTTGTCCATCTGCATGGTGCGCATGTCTTCGGTGGAGATCTTGCCGCCGCCCTGGATCTTCGTCTCGATGAGATCGTTGATCCGCTGGCTGCGGGCGCCGTAGCCGTAGTCCTCGGTCAGCAGGTAGGGGTACTTCTCGGCGTCGATCACCGCCTGGTTCGCGGTGACGATGTAGCCGCGCTCCGGGTTCTCCTCGAACGGCAGCTCGTCGTAGGGGATGTAGCCCTTCCACTTGTACGCCGGGTCCCAGCCGGGAGCGGGCACCGAGCCGTCGCCCTTGGCGCGGACCGGGATCTTGCCGGGCGCCTGGTAGCCGATGTTGCCGGCGGAGTCCGCGTAGACGAGGTTCTGCGAGGGGACCTCGAAGTTCTTGGCCGCCGCACGGAAGGTCTTGAAGTCCTTGGCGCGGTTCAGGTCGAACACCGCGTCCATCGACTTGCCCGGCTGGAGCGCGGTCCACTGGAGTGCCACGCCGTATCCGGTGGCGCGGTCGGGAGCGTTGGTGACCGGCGCCTGCTGGCCGACCTTCTCCAGTTCGGTGCTGCGGTCGGAGACCAGTGGGCCGTGACCGGTGGAGCGGACGGTGATCGTCTTGCTCTTGCCCCCGGCGACCTTGATGACCTCCTTGCGGGTGGTCAGCTTCCTCTGCTGGTTGCCGACCTGGTAGCTGTCGCCGCTGATCTTCTCCAGGTAGAGGTCGGTGACGTCCGCGCCGAGGTTGGTGAAGCCCCAGGCGATGTTCTGGTTGTGACCGATGATCACGCCCGGCAGACCGGAGAAGGTGTATCCCGCGGTGTCGTACTGGCAGGACGCCGAGATCTTCCGGCAGTGCAGGCCCATCTGGTACCAGAGCGAGGGCAGCTGGGGCGCCAGGTGCGGATCGTTGGCCAGCATCGGCTTGCCGGTCGTCGTGTACTTGGAGGCGACGACCCAGGAGTTGGAGCCGATGCCGTTGCCGTTCGGGCCGAGCAGTTCCGGGATGGTCTCGAGAGTCTTGGAGAGCGCCGAGAGCTGGGAGTTCAGGCCCTGCGCGGCGTCGGCCGCGCTGCCGCCGCCGTTGTTCAGGCCGCTGCCGGTGCCCTGCCCGGTGCCGTTGTCGCCCGAACCGTTCCCGTTGCCGTCGCCGTTCCCGCCGTCGCCGCCCGAGGACCCGTCCGACTCGCCGGAGGGCTCGGCCGCGGGGTCGAACTTGCCCGTGACCGGGTCGATGCCGCCCTTGTCCACGATCGGCTTGTTCCGGTCGGACGGATAGTCCGGATACAGATCCTTGATCTGCTTCGCGTCGAGCCGGCTCGTCAGCAGCGAGCGGTCGATCTCCTCCTGCATGTTGCCGCGCAGGTCCCACGCCATCGCCTTGAGCCAGGCCACCGAATCGACCGGCGTCCAGGGCTCGGGCTTGTAGTCGTTGGTGAAGGAGAGGGCGGCGTACTCGACGGAGAGTTCCTTGCCGTCCTTGCCCTTCAGATAGGCGTTGACGCCGTCGGCGTAAGCCTGGAGGAACTTCTTCGTCTGCGGCGACAGGATCTTGTCGTACTCCTGCTGCGCGACCTCGCGCCAGCCCAGCGTGCGCAGGAAGGCGTCCGTGTCGACCTGACCGGAGCCGAACATCTCCGAGAGCCGGCCGGCCGTCATGTGGCGGCGGACGTCCATCTCCCAGAAGCGGTCCTGCGCCTGGACGAAGCCCTGGGCGCGGAAGAGGTCCTCGTCGGTGTCCGCATAGATCTGCGGGATGCCGAAGTCGTCGCGTTTGACGTCGACCTGGCCGCTGAGACCGTCGATTTCTATCGACCCGGTCGTCTGCGGGAACGAGGCGCGCACCGTACTGATGCTCCAGTACGTGCCGAACCCGATACCCGCCAGAAGCGCCAGCACCAGGACGATCACGAGCAGGCGGGCGCGTCGCCCCTTCTTCTTCTTGGGGGAAGAGGCGGTTGTGTTGGCGGGCATCGCTGTCCTTCGAGGCGCAGGCTGATCCTGGGAGTGCTGGAGCAACCATAGGCGCAGCGTCGAGGCGGTCCGGACGCGGTATCCGTAAGCAGGCCAACGGACCGATCCCTCGAACAGGTGATCCAGGGCGTCAAGAAAACGTTAAAGATTAGGTAAGGTAACGAAGTGTCGCCTGCTGGAGGAGCGCTCCGGCACGTAGGCGCGAGGGGAAGGATCGGCCACTGACTGTCCACCAGCTCAACGAACTCCTGCTCATCTGCTCGCTGATCCTGCTCTTCGCCGTGGCTGCGGTCCGCGTCTCCTCGCGCAGCGGGCTCCCCAGCCTGTTGCTGTATCTCGGGATCGGCGTCGCCATCGGGCAGGACGGCATCTTCGACGTCACCTTCAACGACGCCGAACTGACGCAGGTGATCGGCTATGCCGCGCTCGTGGTGATCCTGGCCGAGGGCGGTCTGGGCACCAAATGGCAGGAGGTCAAACCCGCGTTGCCCGCGGCGGTCGCACTGTCGACCGTCGGCGTCGCGGTGAGCGTGGGCGTCACCGCGGCCGGAGCGCACTATCTCGTCGGTCTGGAATGGCGGCAGGCGCTCATCATCGGCGCGGTGGTCTCCTCGACCGACGCTGCGGCCGTCTTCTCCGTCCTGCGCAAGGTCCCGCTGCCTTCCCGGGTGACGGGTGTGCTGGAGGCCGAATCCGGCTTCAACGACGCCCCCGTGGTGATCCTGGTGGTCGCGTTCTCCGCGGCCGGTCCGGTCGACGACTGGTACGTCCTCGTCGGCAAGATCGCGCTGGAGCTGACGATCGGCGCGGGCGTCGGCCTGGCGGCGGGCTGGCTCGGAGCGTTCGGGCTGCGGCATGTGGCACTGCCCGCGTCGGGCCTGTACCCGATCGCGGTGATGGCGATCGCGGTGGTGGCGTACGCGGCCGGCGCCATGGCGCACGGCAGTGGATTCCTCGCCGTCTATCTGGCCTCGATGGTCCTCGGGAACGCGAAACTGCCGCACGCGCCCGCCAACCGCGGCTTCGCCGAGGGCCTCGGCTGGATCGCCCAGATCGGCATGTTCGTCCTGCTGGGCCTGCTGGTCACCCCGCACGAACTGGTCGACGACTTCTGGCCCGCCGTCGTCGTCGGCCTGGTGCTGACCATGGTGGCGCGACCGGTGTCGGTCATGATCAGCCTGCTGCCGTTCCGCATCCCACGCCAGGAACAGGTGCTGATGTCCTGGGCGGGCCTGCGTGGCGCCGTGCCCATCATCATCGCCACCATCCCGATGGTGGCGGCCGTGGAGGGCAGCGACCGGATCTTCAACATCGTCTTCGTGCTGGTCGTCGTCTACACCCTGATCCAGGGGCCGACGCTGCCGTGGCTCGCGAAGTGGCTGAAACTCGGCTCCACGGACGCCGCCGACCTCGGCGTCGAGTCGGCACCCCTGGAGCGGCTGCGCGGACATCTGCTCTCGGTGTCGATCCCGGACGAGTCCAAGATGCACGGTGTGGAGGTTGCGGAGCTGCGGCTGCCCGCGGGCTCCGCGGTCACCCTGGTCGTGCGGGAGGGCAAGAGCTTCGTACCGCTGCCCTCGACCGTGCTGCGCCGGCGCGACGAGCTGCTGGTCGTGGCGACGGATCCGGTCCGGGACGCGGCCGAGCGACGCCTGCGGGCGGTCGGCCAGGGGGGCAAGCTCGCGGGGTGGCTGGGGACGGGGGGACTCAGCTGACGGCCCTGCACGCCCCCTCCCGGCGGTCGAGCACGTGCCTCGTTGGGGTGCGGGCACACGCGAAGCCGAGCCCGTTCGGGCAGCCGGGGTGGGATGCCGGGCCGGGCTCCGTGCCGCATTGCGTACGTCCGATTAATCCCAGGTGTACATCCGGGAGTGTGGCGCATTTCCCAGGCACGGCACCCCGTACCACCTGTACCATGAAGGCACACTTGATCGACCAACTCTGCCTGACGCAGAGCTGGCGCGACCGTATGGCGGCCGGCGTGCCCCTTCCATGGGCCCCGGCATCTACCGCAGTTCCGCGCAAGAGGACAGCTCTCGGCGGCTCCCGTACATCCAGGGGAGCGCTACCAGGCGGCAGAAAGGCACGGACCGTGGCATCCACGGTCACCACCGGCAAGCGCCCGGGCTACGGGCAGCTGCTGCGCACTCCCGGCGTCTGGACCTTCCTGCTCCCCGGCTTTGCCGCGCGACAGCCCTTCGCGATGCTGACCATCGGCATCGTTCTGCTGGTCCAGCACACCACCGGTTCGTACGGCAGCGCCGGAGCCGTCGCCGCCGTCACCGGTGTCTCCATGGCACTGTTCGCGCCGCAGAGCGGCAAGCTCGCCGACCGCTTCGGCCAGCGCGCCGTGTTGCTGCCGGGCGTCCTGGTGCACGCCGCGTCCGTCGTGGCCCTCACCTCTCTCGCGCTGGCGGACGCCCCCCTGTGGGCGCTGTTCGCCGCCGCGGTTCCGGCCGGTGCCTCGGTGCCCCAGGTCGGCCCGATGGTGCGTGCCCGCTGGGCCGCCAAGCTCGAACGTTCGCCGCTGATGCCGACGGCCGCGGCCTTCGAGTCCGTCACCGACGAGTTCACCTTCGTCGTCGGACCGGTCCTCGCGACCGCGCTCTGCACCGGCGTCCACCCGGCGGCCGGTCTGATCGCGGAAGCCGCCCTGACCCTGGCCGGCGGCCTGCTCTTCGCGGCCCAGAGCCGTACGCAGCCCGCCGTCCGTCCCCTCACCGCGGACTCCGCCCCGCGCGTTTCCGCACTGTCCGTGCCGGGCGTACGGGTCCTCGCGGTGGCCTTCCTCGGCATCGGGTCGGTCTTCGGCGGCATGCAGGTGTCCCTGACCGCCTTCTCCGAGGAGATCGGCAACCCCGGCGCGAACGGACTGCTGTACGGCGTCTTCGCGGCGGGCAACATGCTCGCCGGCATCGCCTGCGGCGCGATCGCCTGGAAGAGCAGCCCGCGCCGCCGCATGATCCTCGGCTACACCGGGCTCACCCTGGCGGCCTCCCTCCTCTGGTCGGTCCACTCGGTGGCCCTGCTCGGCGGACTCGGGCTGATCGTCGGCCTGTGCATCGCTCCGGCGCTGATCAGCGGCTACACGCTGGTGGAACCGCTGGTGCCGGCCACGGCCCGCACCGAGGCCTTCACCTGGCTCACCGGCGCGGTGGCCCTCGGCCAGGCGGCGGCCGTCACGGTGGCCGGGCGACTGGCCGACGCGCACGGCGCGAGCGCCGGATTCGTGGTCCCGCTGGCGGGCACCGCACTCGCCCTCGTCACCCTGCTGGCCCTGCGTTCACGGCTCTCGCCGAAGAACCCGGGACGCATCATGGCGCGTGGCGTCGGTCACCGAGTGCCGGTGGCGGTGGACTGATCCAGCGGAATACGTCACTATGGACCGTCGTTAGCACTCATTGAGTGAGAGTGCCAGGAGGAAGACCAGTGCCGACCTACCAGTACCAGTGCACCCAATGCGGCGAGGGCCTCGAGGCGGTGCAGAAGTTCACCGATGACGCCCTGACCGTGTGCCCCAACTGCGAGGGACGCCTCAAGAAGGTGTTCTCCGCCGTCGGCATTGTCTTCAAGGGCTCGGGCTTCTACCGCAACGACAGCCGTGGCTCGTCGTCCAGCAGCTCGCCGTCGTCGACGTCGTCCTCGTCGACGGGCACGAAGACCTCGGAGTCGAAGTCGTCCGACTCGAAGACGTCGTCTTCTTCGTCGTCGTCCGCGTCTTCTTCGTCGGGCTCTTCCAGCAGCTCGAGCTCGTCGTCGAGCTCCGGCAGCTCGGCCGCCTGACCCACTGATTTCGTTCCGAGGACCCCGCCGTTCCGCACGGCGGGGTCCTCGCCGTACCCGTGCTCGGATGCGTTTCGTTGCGGCGCGCCTGCCGGGCCCGTCGGGTAGGACCTACGGCCCTGCCCTCGGTCCTCTGCCGCGTCGATAGTGTGATCGGTATGGCGAACGCGAACGCAGAGATCGGCGTGATCGGCGGCTCCGGCTTCTACTCCTTCCTGGAGGACGTGACCGAGGTCGAGGTCGACACCCCGTACGGCAGTCCGAGCGACTCCCTCTTCCTCGGTGAGGTGGCCGGCCGGAAGGTCGCCTTCCTGCCCCGGCACGGACGCGGGCACCACCTCCCGCCGCACCGCATCAACTACCGCGCGAATCTGTGGGCCCTGCGCTCGGTCGGCGCACGGCAGGTGCTCGGGCCGTGCGCGGTGGGCGGGCTGCGCCCGGACTACGGGCCCGGCACGCTGCTCGTTCCGGACCAGCTGGTGGACCGGACGAAGGCGCGCGAGCAGACGTACTTCGACGGTCTCCCGCTGCCCGACGGAAGCATCCCCAACGTCGTCCACACGACCTTTGCCGACCCCTACTGCCCCGCGGGGCGCGCGGCCGCTCTCAAGGCGGCGCGCGGCCGCGAGTGGGAGCCGGTGGACGGCGGAACGCTCGTGGTCATCGAAGGGCCGCGCTTCTCCACGCGTGCGGAGTCGAAGTGGTTCGCGTCGGCGGGCTGGTCGGTGGTGGGCATGACCGGGCACCCGGAGGCCGTGCTCGCCCGTGAACTGGGCCTCTGCTACACGTCGTTGACGCTGGTCACGGACCTGGACGCGGGCGCCGAGACCGGCGAGGGCGTTTCCCACACCGAGGTGCTGCGGGTCTTCGGCGAGAACGTGGGACGGCTGCGCGAGGTGCTCTTCGACGCGGTGGGCGCGCTGCCGGCGAACGAGGACCGGGACTGCCTGTGCACGCACGCGCACGACGGCTGGGACCTGGGGATCGAACTGCCCTGAGGGGGCGGATGTTGATCGGGTCGCTGGGGTGGGTCGCTGAGGTAGGTCGCCCGCCGGGGTGAGGGAGTTGTCCACATGCGGTGGACCGTCCACAGGCTCCGGCGGGAGGCCCGTGAGAGGTGGATCGTGAGGACCGTTCGGTCTTTCGACTCCCCCTCTCACGACAGGTGGTACGTGCCATGTCGCTCCTGCCTCCCTCCTCCGCGCCCGCTCCCACAGGCGTCCCGCCCTTCCCTCCGCTGCGCGTGCGCGGCGGAGCACACCGGCTGCGGCGGGCGCTGCGTCGCCGACGAAGGGCGCTCGCCGCCGGTCTCGCCCTGACAGCGGCTGCCCTCGCCGCATCGGGCGCCCGGGGAGCGGACGCGCCGGGTGGTGGGGCCCATGCGGTCACTCCGCCGCGAGCTCCGAAGCCCGCCGCCGAGATGGTGTCCGCCCCCGTCCGGATCGCGGATGCCGCGACCGTGCGGCTTCTGCGGCCGGGTGACCGGGTGGATGTGATCGCGGCGCCCAACTCCCCCGTGGGGCAGGCCGAGCCGGCTGCTCGGGTCGTCGCCACCGGCGCCCGGGTGGCCGAAGTACCGGGCCCGGCGGACTCCGGCGCCGACAGCGGCGCCCTGGTGGTGCTGTCCGTTCCACGGGCCACCGCCGCCCAGCTCGCCGGCGCGGGCACGACCTCACGGCTGGCGGTGACGGTGTGCTGACCCCGACGCGAGCGACGAGCATCCGGTGGTCGGTCACCAGTCGCACTGGCGTGCCGTCAGGTCACCTCCCCTCCCCCCGGCGATTGGACAGTACGACCGGGCGCTGTCGTAGGTTGCGAGGGTTTGTTTCGGTGACCTGCACATGCGAAGAAGGGTTCATTGGTGAGCGAGAAGAAGGTCAGCGTCCTGGAGGGCTTCAAGGCCTTCCTGATGCGCGGCAATGTCATCGACCTGGCCGTCGCGGTCGTCATCGGTGCGGCATTCACCCAGATCGTGAACGCCGTGGTGAAGGGCGTCATCAATCCGCTGGTCGGCGCGTTCGGCACCAAGAACCTCGACTCCTACAGCTCCTGCCTCAAGGGAACCTGCCGGGAGGTGAACGGCGAGATCGACGGCATCAAGATCATGTGGGGTTCCGTCCTCGGCGCGACGCTCACCTTCCTGATCACAGCCGCCGTCGTCTACTTCCTGATGGTGCTCCCGATGTCCAAGTACCTGGCCAGGAAGGCGGAGCGGGACGCGGCGAAGGAAGGCGCGAAGGAGATCGTCGAGCTGAGCGAGTTGGAGGTGCTGAAGGAGATCCGCGACGCCGTCGTGGCCCAGTCTCAGCGCGGTTCGGGGCACGACAGGGCCTAGCGTCTCTCGCCACCCCGGGGGCGCCGACCCGCTCGCACCGGCTCGGACAGGGGCGGCCCGGACGGGGGCGGCCCGGACAGGGGCGGCCCGGACGGGCTGGGGCTCAGATGTGGTGGGGCGGCTTCTCGTCGAGGAAGCGCGCCAGGTCATCGGCACTCCCACCGCCGGCGGAGGGCCGCTCACCCCACCCGCGGTCCGTATCGTCCGATGACTGTTGGTCCAGCGGATCGTCGAAGTCGATCCTCGGCTTCGGGGGCTGCTGCCGGGGCTGCTTCGCGTCTCGCGGTCCGGGGGCGGGGGCGGCACTCATCCCTCCAGGGTACGGCGACGGTCAGGGCCCTCCTCCCGGCCCGGGCCCGGCCCGTGGCCGAGGCCCAGAAGCGGTACGTGACCGAGGCCCAGAACCGGTCCGTGCTCGCGACCCCTACCCGGCCCGCCGTCGCGACCCGAACAACACGATCAGGTCGGCCCCGGCCCGATCTCCCGGCGCCGATCCAGCCCCTCCTCGCGGCCCGGGCAGCGCACGGGCCGGCTGGGGTCGGTCCTTGCCCCGCTCCCCATCCCGGCCCGCACCCGGGTCCGCCCCTCGCCTGACGCCCCGCGCGCCCGCACGGGACCCTGATGGCGCAGGTCCGCACGGACGCCGCGAGTCCGGGTTCCGCGCCTCTGGGTGCCGGGGCGCGTCCGCTCTGCTGTGCTGGGTACATGACGTCCTCAGCCACCGGACCCGGCTTCGGGCCACTGCGCCGCATGACTCCCCGCAGTCGCGACGAGGAACACCGCGCGGCCACACCGCTCGAACTCTTCTTCGATCTGTGTTTCGTCGTCGCGGTCGCCCAGGCGGGCCTTCAGCTCGTCCACGCCCTCGCCGAGGGCCACCCCGGTACCGGCGTCATCGGCTATGCCTACGTCTTCTTCGGCGTGTGGTGGGCCTGGATGAACTTCACCTGGTTCGCCTCCGCCTACGACTGCGACGACGTGCCCTACCGCATCGCCACGTTCTTCCAGATCGCCGGCGTCCTCGTCTACGCGGCCGGTGTGCCCCGCGCCTTCAACGACAACGACTGGACCGTCGCCGTCGTCGGCTACCTGATCATGCGGGCGGCCCTGACCACGCAGTGGCTGCGGGCAGCCCGGGCCGAGAGCGGCCCGGCCAGGAGGACGACGCTGACGTACGCGGCCAGCCTGGTGGTGTGCCAGGCCGGCTGGGTGGTTCTGCTGTTCGTGCCGGACGACTGGAAGCGCTGGCTGTTCCTCGTCGTGGTCGTGGCCGAGCTGATGATCCCGATGATCGCCGAACGCAACCATCAGACGCCGTGGCACGCCCACCACATCAGCGAGCGGTACGGCCTGTTCACCCTGATCGTGCTGGGCGAGACCATGGCGGCCAGCACCGTCGCCGTGCAGTCCGCTCTGGACGAGAACGAGGCCATCGGGAAACTGCTGCCCATCGCATGCGGTGGCCTGCTGATCGTGTTCTCCGCCTGGTGGGTCTACTTCGCCGTGCCGGCCCACGAACGACTGGTCTCCAACCGGCAGGCCATTCCCTGGGGCTACGGGCACCTCCTGATCTTCGGGTCGGCCGCCGCGATCGGTGCCGGCATCGAGGTGGCGGTCGAGCACGCGATCGGCAAGGCCCACATCAGCTCCTTCGCGGCGGCGGCGGCCGTCACCGTCCCGGCGGCGCTGTTCATGTTCATGGTCTGGCTGCTGCACGCGCGCTACTTCAAGCGCGGCAAGGCGCAGCAGCTGGACCTGCCGGCCGGCGCGGTGGTGATCCTCGCCTGTACGTTCGCGGGGGAATTCGCCGTTTTGCTGGCGGGGCTGGCCGCGGCGGCGACGGTGGCCGTGGGCGTGATCCTGAGCACCCAGCACCCGGACGCCTATCCCCGTGATACGCAAGGGACATGACCCAGTCAGCGGACAGGACCCGCCACGACGCACTGACCGATGTGGCCGGGCTGCGCGTCGGCCACGCACGCGTGGCGGGCGACGGCGCGCTCAGCGGCACCACCGTCGTCCTCGCTCCCGAAGGTGGGGCGATCGCTGCCGTCGACGTGCGGGGAGGCGGCCCCGGTACACATGAGACTGACGCGCTCGACCCGCGCAATCTGGTTCAACGGATCGACGCCGTGGTCCTGACCGGCGGCAGCGCCTTCGGGCTGGACTCGACGGCCGGTGTGATGGCCTGGCTGGAGGAGCAGGGGCGGGGCGTTCCGGTCGGCGGACCCGGCCGGGTCGTTCCGGTGGTGCCGGCCGCCTGTGTCTTCGACCTGGGCCGCGGCGGTGACTGGAAGGCGCGGCCCGACGCGTCGACCGGGCGGGCGGCCGTCGAGGATGCCGCTCGCACCGAGACCGGCGCGCGGGTCGCGACGGGCTGCGTCGGGGCAGGCACGGGCGCTGTGATCGGCGGCCTCAAGGGCGGTGTCGGCACGGCGAGCACGGTGCTCGACTCCGGCATCACGGTCGCGGCCCTCGTGGTCGCGAACGCGGCGGGCTCGGCGGTCGATCCGGTCACCGGCGTGCTCTACGGGCAGTACATCCAGGGGCCGGTGCGGTATCCGACCGCGGAGGTGCACACGGCCGCGACCCGGCGGCTGGAGGAGGCGCGGGCGGCGGGCGGCCCACCACCGCTCAACACCACCCTTGTCGTCGTCGGCACCGACGCCGCCATCACCCGCGCCCAGGCCCAGAAGCTCGCGGGCACCGCGCACGACGGCATCGCGCGCGCCGTACGGCCGGTGCATCTCCTCAGCGACGGCGACACCGTGTTCACCCTCGCCACCGGTGCGCTGCCGCTGGATGCGGCGAATCCCCTCGCGCTCAACGACGTTCTCGCGGCCGGCGCGGACGTGGTGACGCGGGCCATCGTGCAGGCGGTCCTCGCGGCACAGGGCATCGAGGGACCGGGCGGGGTCTTCCCCGCGTACCGGGAGCTGTACGACATCGGCCGACCTACGTGACATGACGGTCCGTCGAGTGCGGGGAACTTCACAATGAGCCCCTTCGTTTTCCCGAACGCAGGACACGTTGTCAGACCCAGGGGCTACGTTTAGCAACCACCAAGTGACTTGCGGCGACGGCCTGGAGACCCACCTTGAACGATCCGTACGAGACAACCGAGGCGCACCTCGAGCGACTCCTCGGTCGGGCGCTCAACTCCTTCGATCTGCCCGATGCCACGGTCGGGCGGCTCGACTCGGCGCTGGCTCACGCGAGTTCGCTGCACTCCTCGCACCACAGCGCGGTCCTGGACCGCGTGACGTACCGGCACGCGTATCTGCTCAGCGACGGCAGTTCGCTCGTCCTGTGGGAGCTCGTCCACAGCACCGGGCGGAGCGGCTCCGAGCAACACGAGCTCTACACCGAGGAGTCGGAGGCCCGGCTCGCCGCGTCCCGCCTGCCCTCGGGCTTCCCCGGGTTCGCCACGGCGGACGGCGATTCCGGTTCCGGGGCCGGCGGGCTGAGCATCAGCGACCTGGGCGCGGACCTCGACGC
Source organism: Streptomyces sp. NPDC058685 (assembly GCF_042714725.1). Taxonomy (NCBI): domain Bacteria; kingdom Bacillati; phylum Actinomycetota; class Actinomycetes; order Kitasatosporales; family Streptomycetaceae; genus Streptomyces; species Streptomyces sp. NPDC058685. Next base: position 61,780 of record NZ_JBHXSL010000007.1, on the reverse strand, counting down.
CGACTTCGAGCTCCTCGCCGCCCTCATGACCGCGCCCCCGGCCGCGCTCCCCCGGATGTATGTCCCGGACAACTCCGCGGACCACGCCCGCCGGGTCCTGCGCCGCGCCGAGAACGGCGACCGGCCGGGCGAGGAGACCGCGGGGCCGTTGCGCGCGGCGTTCGCGCACCACATCACGCAGGTCTTCGGCCGTCAGTACCGGGTGGACGGCAAGGACGCGGGCTTCACGCTGTACGAGCACGCGTTCCTGCTGCTCGACGGCACCGAGACGAGCCTGTGGGAGGTCGAGCACACGGCCACCCCGGACGGCCGCCACATGTGCGAGGTGTACGGATCGGAGCACACCGCGCGCGAAGCCATGGAACTCCGCGCGCGGGTGCGCTGACCGGGCCTGTCGCCCGGGGGTCCGGCGCGGCCGTCAGGCGGCGGCGAGGACCTTGGTCTCCTCTTCGGCCTGCGCGGACGCCTGTTCCGGCTGTGCCGTGCGGAGTCCCTTGAGCAGGACGACCGTCGCGGTGCTGACCAGCGTGCCGGCGAGGATCGCGACGAGGTAGAGGAACGGGTTGCCGATCAGCGGCACCACGAAGATGCCGCCGTGCGGAGCGCGCAGCGTGCAGTCGAAGGCCATCGACAGCCCGCCGCTGACCGCGCCGCCCGCCATCGCCGCCGGGATCACCCGCAGCGGGTCGGCCGCGGCGAACGGGATCGCGCCCTCCGTGATGAACGAAGCACCCAGCACCCAGGCGGCCTTGCCGTTCTCCCGCTCCGTCGTGGTGAACAGCCGCTTGCGGACGACGGTGGCGAGGGCCATCGCCAGCGGCGGCACCATGCCGGCGGCCATCACCGCGGCCATGACCTTCAGCGACCCCTCGTTGGGGTTGGCCAGCCCGCCGACCGCGAAGGCGTAGGCGACCTTGTTCAGCGGACCGCCGAGGTCGAAGCACATCATCAGCCCGAGGATGACGCCCAGGATCACGGCGTTGGCGCCGGAGAGGCCGGACAGCCAGTCGGTCAGCGCCTTCTGGAGCTCGGCGATGGGCTTGCCCACGACGAGGAACATCAGGAAGCCGACGACGGCGGAGGAGACGAGCGGGATCACGACCACGGGCATGATGCCGCGCAGTGGAGTGGGGATCGGGACGCGTTGGACGGCCATGACGGTCGCACCCGCGAGAAGACCTGCGATCAGGCCGCCGAGGAATCCGGCGTTGATGGTGAGGGCGATCGCGCCACCGACGAATCCGGGGACCAGACCGGGACGGTCGGCCATGCCGTAGGCGATGTATCCGGCCAGTACGGGCACCAGGAAGCTGAAGGCGAGGCCGCCGACCTGGAAGAGGAGCGCGGCCCAGCTGGTGTGGTCGGTCCATGCGAAGTGCTCGGCGACGGACTTGGCGTCGGAGATCTCGTAGCCGCCGATGGCGAAGCCGAGAGCGATGAGGAGCCCGCCGGCGGCGACGAAGGGCACCATGTAACTGACGCCGCTCATCAGCCACTTGCGCAGCCGGGTGCCGTAGCCGTCACCGGGGTCTCCGGCGGAGTCGGCGGGCGCGGCCGAGCCCGCCCCCGCGCTGACCTCACCGCGTTCGGCCTTGCCCCGTACCTCTTCGACGAGCGCCGCCGCCCTGCTGATACCGGCCTTCACGCCGACATCGACGGTGGGCTTCCCGGCGAAGCGGGCCTTGTCCCGTACGGGGACGTCGTGGGCGAAGATCACACCGTCCGCGGCTCGCACGGTCTCGGGGTCGAGCCGGGTGAATCCTGCCGAGCCCTGCGTCTCGACGTCGATGTGGACCCCGGCCGCCTCGGCCGCCTTCTGGAGCGATTCGGCGGCCATATAGGTGTGGGCGATGCCGGTGGGGCAGGAGGTGACGGCGACGATCCGGAAGGGCGCGTCGTCGTCCCGGGCGGGTGATGTCCGGGTGGGTGAGGTCTGGGCAGGTGCGGCCTGGGTGGATGCGGCCTCCGCGGGTGCGTCCTCCGCGGGTGCGGGCGTGACTGCCGCATCGGCCGGTCCGGCTGCCGTCTCCGGTTCACCGGGCGAATCCGACCCGGCAGCCGTCTCAGGCTCCGTCGCCGGGGCCTCGCCGCGGATCAGGGAGGCCGCCGCGGCTGCATCCGCCGTCGTCCGGAGCGCCGAGGTGAACGACTCGTCCATCAGCCGGCGGGCCAGCGACGACAGGATCGTCAGATGCGCGTCGTCCGCGCCCGCCGGGGCGGCTATGAGGAAGATCAGGTCCGCCGGACCGTCCGGCGCACCGAAGTCGACACCCGCGGCGCTGCGGCCGAACGCCAGCGTCGGCTCCGTGACATGGGCGCTGCGGCAGTGCGGGATGCCGATGCCGCCGTCCAGACCGGTCGGCATCTGCGCCTCGCGTGCGGCCACGTCCCCGAGGAACCCCTCGAGGTCCGTGACCCGGCCGAGCGCCACCATCCGTTCGGCCAGCGAGCGGGCCGCGGCCTCCTTCGTCGTCGCGGCCAGGTCGAGGTCGACCAGGTCCGCGGTGATCATCTCGCTCATCGCGGGCTCCCTTGCTCGGTGAGTACTCGGTCCAGAGGGATGTCCGCCGTCACCGCGACGGCGGACGGGTCGAGGTCGGCCGGGGTCGGCATCACACTGCCCGGCAGCTGCACGGCGGCGGCTCCATGCGCGACGGCGGCGGCCAGTGCGCCCGGGCCCTCGCCGCCCGCCGCGAGGAATCCCGCGAGAGAGGCGTCGCCCGCGCCGACGTTGCTGCGGACGGCGTCCACGGCCGCGCTGCCGAACCAGGTGCCCTCGGCGCAGGACAGCAGTTGGCCGTCGCCGCCCAGGCTGGCCAGTACCGCACGCGCCCCCAGCTCCCGTAGCTCCTCGGCCGCCTTGACCGCGTCGCCGACGGTGACGAGGGGGCGGTCGACGGCCTGCGCGAGTTCGTCGGCGTTGGGCTTGACGACGTCGGGGTGCGAGCGCAGCGCCGCGAGCAGGGAGGGACCCGAGGTGTCGAGGGCCACCCGGGCGCCTGCCGCGTGCGCGCGGGTGACCAACTCGGCGTACCACTCGGGTCCGAGGCCCCTCGGCAGACTGCCGCAGCAGGCGATCCACGACGCCGACGCGGAGTGCGCCCTGGCCATGGACAGGAGTGACTCGGCCTCCGCGGCGGACAGTTCGGGTCCGGGCGCGTTGATCTTGGTGAGGGTGCCGTCCGGTTCGGCGAGCGCGATGTTGGAACGTGTCCCGCCGCCGACCGGCACGGCGGCGACCTCGATGCCCTGCCCGGCGAGCAGTTCCGCGACGAGCGCGCCGGGCGCCCCGCCGAGCGGCATGACAGCGACCGTGCGGTGCCCGGCCGCCGCGACGGCCCGCGAGACATTGACGCCCTTGCCGCCCGGGTCCATCCGCTCGGCCGTGGCGCGCAGTACCTCGCCGCGGTCCAGCGCCGGGATCTCGTACGTGCGGTCCAGCGACGGGTTCGGGGTGACGGTGAGAATCATGCGCGTACGACTTCCGTGCCCGCGGCCTCGATCGCCGCGGCGTCCTTCGGGGCGAGCCCGCTGTCGGTGATGAGCAGGTCGACGTCGGTGAGGTCGCCGAAGCGGGCGAAGTGCTCCTCGCCGTGCTTGGCCGAGTCCGCGAGCAGCACCACGCGCCGGGCGGCGGAGACCATCGCCCGCTTCACGGAAGCCTCGGCGAGATCCGGGGTGGTGAGGCCGTGTTCCGCGGAGAAACCGTTGGCGCCGAGGAAGACGACATCGGCGCGGACCTCTCCGTACGCCCGTAGCGCCCAGGCGTCGACCGCCGCGCGCGTACGGTGCCGGACCCTGCCGCCCACCAGATGGAGGTCGATCCCCGGATGGTCGGCGAGCCGGGCGGCCACCGGCAGGGCGTGGGTGACGACGGTGAGGGAGCACTCCAGCGGAAAGATTCCCGCGAGGCGTCCCACGGAGGAGCCTGCGTCGAGGATCACGCTGCCGTCGGTGGGGAGTTCGGCGAGGGCCGCCTGCGCGATGCGGTCCTTCTCGTCGGCCGCCGTCGACTCGCGCTCGGACAGGTCGGGCTCGAAGTCGAGCCGCCCGGCCGGGATGGCGCCGCCGTGCACACGGCGCACGAGCCCCGCCCGGTCGAGGGCCTTGAGGTCGCGCCGGATGGTCTCGGCGGTGACCTGGAACTCCTCGGCGAGGGAGAGCACGTCGACTCGCCCGCCGTCGCGGGCGAGACGCAGGATCTCCTGCTGGCGCTCCGGTGCGTACATGTGGTTTTACATCCGTTCCATGCCCGACCCTGTGGTTTTGAGGGGAGAGTACGCTCAGATTTCGGCAAAGTAAACAGATACGGGCGGCGGACGGACACGTTCGGGCTGCGCCGTCTGCGCCTGGGGTCGGGCCGGCCGACGGATGGCGCGGGCAGCGGAAAGGCCCGGCCCGGGATCTCGTCCCGGGCCGGGCCCTTCCTTCTGCGGGTACGTCTGAGGCTCAGTGCGTCAGCGCGGGCTCCCGCTCCGCCGCCGTCCCGCCGGACGCTTCCGCGCCCTCCAGATGCTGCTTCGGCCGCGAGGGCAGTGCGAACATCACCACGAAGATCAGGCCCAGTACCGCGACGGCCCACCACAGCGAGTTCTGGAACGCCTCGCCGAACGCCTTGCCCACCGCGCTCGGCGCGATCCTGTCGTCGATCGAGCCGAAGAAGACCACCGAGACCAGTCCGAGCCCCAGCGCGTTGCCCATCTGCATCGTCGTGTTGATCAGCCCGGACGCCGAACCGGCGTGCTCGTGGGGCACGTCGGAGAGCACCGCGTCCGTCAGCGGCGCCACGATCAGGCCCATGCCGAGGCCCATCACGACGAGCGGCAGCATCATCTGCCAGGAGTGGATCGCCGTGCCGTACCGCCCGGCCTCCCAGATGTAGAGCAGCATTCCCGCGGCCATCGTGACCGCGCCGGCCTGGAGCACCTTGCGTCCGAAGCGCGGCACCAGCTTCTGTACGGAGATGCCGGCCGCCGCCGACACCGCGATCGAGAACGGAACACCGGTCAGTCCCGCCCGCAGCGGGCTCCAGCCCAGGCCGATCTGCATGTAGAGCGTCCAGACCAGGAAGAAGACTCCGCAGACGATGCCGAACGTGAGCTGCACGGCGATGCCGGCCGCGAAACTCTTCACCCGGAACAGCGACAGCTCGACCAGCGGCGAACCGTCCCTGCGCGTCTTGTGCTTCTCGTACGCCACGAACGCGCCGAACACCAACAGGCTGCCGGCCATGCACAGATGACCCCACAGCGGCCAGCCCAGCTCACGGCCGCGGGTCAGCGGGTAGATCAGCATCAGCAGGCCGAGCGTCACGAGCACGACACCGATCAGGTCGAGCCGCAGCGCCTTCGGGGCGCGGGACTCGGTGATGTACTTGCGGCCCAGGATCAGACCGGCGATGCCGACAGGCAGGTTGATCAGGAAGATCGGCCGCCATTCGAGACCGAACAGGTTCCACTGGGTCAGCAGCGCGCCGAGCAGCGGGCCGGATACCGCGCCGAGACCGATGACCGCGCCGAACATCCCGAAGACCTTGCCGCGTTCATGGGCCGGGAAGGTGGCGTGGATGATCGCCAGGACCTGCGGCACCATCAGGGCCGCGGTCGCGCCCTGAAGGAGACGCGAGGCCACCAGCATCTCCTCGTTCGCCGCGAACCCGCACAGGGCCGAGGCGAGCGTGAAGCCGGTGATGCCGATGAGGAAGAGCCGCTTGCGGCCGTAGATGTCGCCGAGCCGGCCGCCCGTGATCAGACCGGCGGCGAAGGCGAGCGCGTATCCGGCGGTGATCCACTGGATCGCGCCGAACGACGCCCCGAGGTCGCGTTCGATGCTGGGGATCGCGATGTTGACGATCGTGACGTCGACCAGGTCCATGAAGGCCGCGGTCATGACGATGGCGAGCGCGATCCAGCGCCTTCGGTCCGAAGCCGTATCGGGTACGGCGGGCTGTGAACTCATAAGAAGAAAGTTAGAGGTGATATAGGTCAGCTCATGTCCTAGATGCGAGGCATCCTGAGAGACATGACGGACACTCCGGCACGACTGCTGAATCTGCTCTCCCTCCTCCAGACTCCGCGCGAGTGGCCGGGCAGCGAGCTCGCCGAACGCCTGGCCGTGAGCCCGCGGACGATCCGGCGCGACATCGACCGCCTCCGCGACCTGGGGTATCCGGTCGAGGCGACGATGGGCGCGGTCGGGGGGTACCGGCTGGTGGCGGGCGCCGCGATGCCGCCGCTGCTCCTCGACGACGAGGAGGCGGTCGCCATCGCGGTGGGGCTGCGGGCCGGTGCGGGCCATGCGATCGAGGGCATCGAGGAGGCGTCCGTACGGGCGCTGGCCAAACTGGAACAGGTGCTGCCGTCGCGGCTGCGGCACCGCGTCACGACTCTCCAGGCCGCGACGGTTCCGCTGACGCGGGGTGACGGCGCGACGATCGACCCGCAGACGCTGACGGTGATCGCGGGGGCGGCGAGCGGGCGGGAGCGGCTGCGGTTCGGCTACCGGGCGGGCGACGGCACGGAGACAAAGCGCCTGGTGGAGCCGTACCGGCTGGTCTCGACGGGGCGCCGGTGGTATCTGGTGGCGTACGACGGGGGGCGGGAGGACTGGCGCACGTTCCGGGTCGACCGGATCTCGGAGCCGTTCGCGACGGGGGCGAGGTTCGAGCCGAGGGAGCTGCCGACGGGGAGCGCGGAGGCGCTGCTGGGAGCGACGATGTCGCGGCAGCCGGAGCTGGAGGTGGACGTCAGCTTCGATGCGCCGGCGGAGTTCGTGGTGGCGAGGCTGCCGGAGTCCTTCGGCTCACCGGTACCGACACCGGGGGGCGGATGCCGGCTGCGGACGCGCTCGGTGGACTCGGTGGAGTGGCTGGCGCTGCGACTGGCGCTGGTGGACTGCGAGTTCAGGGTGAATGGGCCGGGGGTGCTGGTGGAGTACGTGACGGAGCTGGGGAGTCGGTTGGTGAGGGCGTCGGGGTGAGGGGTGCGGTGTCGGGTGCTTGAGCCTCGGGTTCTTGTCGGGCGTCGGGTGCTTGAGCCTCGGGTTCTTGTCGGGCGTCGGGTCCCGGGGGCGGGGGCCTGGGTACTTGGGCCTCGGGTTCTTGTCGGGCGTCGGGTCCCGGGGCGGGGCCTGGCACTTGAGCCTCGGGTCCTTGTCCGGCGTCGGGTCCGGGGGCCCTCCGGGCTCGACTCCTCGGGGTCGGCGGCGTACAGGTCTGTTGTATTGAGCACCCGGGTGTTGCCGCCGATCCCCTGCGGGGACGACCCTGCACGCCCCCTCCCGGCGGGTCGAGGACCCGGCCGGTGGCAGTGCGGGCACATGCGAACCCGAGCCGATTCGGGCGGCCGGGAGATGGGATGCGGCGCGAAGCTGCCGCAGCCAGGGGGTGTGGGGCGCAGCCCCAAAGGTTCACCTTTCCACCCGCACCTGACCGGGGCGACCAGCCGGCGCGGCGCGATGCTGCCGCAGAGGGGGTGTGGGGCGCAGCCCCAAAGGATCACCTCCACCCGCACCTGACCGGGGCGACCAGCCGGCGCGGCGCGAAGCTGCCGCAGCCAGGGGGTGCGGGGCGCAGCCCCGCATGAACCAGTTCGTCCACCAGGACGGCGTGGGGGCGCGAACTCCGCAGGCACCGGGGCCTGGGGGCGCAGCCACCAAGACCATTCCCACCCGCACCGGACAAGTGCGGCCCCCGGGGCGGCGCGAAGTTGCCGCGCGCAAAGGGGCGCGGCCCCGCAAGGCCCGCTTCCCCACACCGGGCAGGTGCAGCCCTCCGGACAGACGAGGACCCCGACACCGGGGGGGAGGGTGCCGGGGTCCGTATAGGGGGCGGGATGTCCGCCGAGGGTCAGGCTGCCGCGTCGAAGCCCGTGTCGCGGGCCATCCGCTTCAGTTCGAGCAGCGCGTGCTTCTCGATCTGGCGGATCCTTTCGCGCGTCAGGCCGTGCTCCTTGCCCACTTCTGTCAGCGTACGCTCGCGGCCGTCCTCGATGCCGTACCGCATGCGGATGATCGACGCCGTACGGTTGTCGAGCTTGCCGATCAGGTCTTCCAGCTCCTCGCTGCGCAGCAGCGTGAGCACCGACTGTTCCGGTGAGACCGCCGACGTGTCCTCCAGGAGGTCGCCGAACTGCGTCTCGCCCGCGTCGTCCACCGCCATGTTGAGGCTGACCGGGTCGCGTGCCCAGTCGAGGACGTCGGTGACGCGCTCGGGCGTGGAGTCGAGCTCCTTCGCGATCTCCGTGGCCTCCGGCTCACGGCCGTTCTCCCGGTTGAACTCGCGCTGCACCCTGCGGATGCGGCCGAGCTCCTCCACCAGGTGGACGGGGAGACGGATCGTGCGGGACTGGTCGGCTATGGAGCGGGTGATGGCCTGGCGGATCCACCACGTCGCGTACGTGGAGAACTTGAAGCCCTTCGCGTAGTCGAACTTCTCGACCGCGCGCACCAGGCCGGCGTTCCCCTCCTGGATCAGGTCGAGCAGGGGCAGTCCGCTGCGGGGGTAGCGACGGGCGACAGCCACGACGAGCCTGAGGTTGGAGCGGATGAAGACGTCCTTGGCGCGCTCGCCCTCGGCCACCAGTGCCTCGAGCTCCTCGCGCGTGGCTCCGTCGGCTTCGCTCTCCACCTCTTTGGCGAGGATCTGCTGGGCGTACACACCCGCCTCGATGGTCTGGGACAGCTCGACCTCCTTGGCGGCGTCGAGCAGCGGCGTACGCGCGATCTCGTCGAGGTACATGCCGACCAGGTCGCGGTCGGCGATCTCCCCGCCTGCGCGAACGCTGCTTGCCCGGTCGGTCCCACTGGTCTCGGACTGACGGCGGGCGACGGCACGGGTTGCCATGCGAGCTCCCTTACTGAGTAGGTCGCGACACCCTCTCGGGTGCCCTGCATCCGAAGGAAACAACGACTGGAATCCGGACAGAATTCCCCGGGGCTGCGTCGATTTTGGTGATCTTGCAGTACCCTGTCCGGCCACCACCGGAGGACGAATGCCGCAGGGACGTACAGAAGTGCAGGTCAGGCCCGGGAGTGAGGCCGATCTCGTGGCCCTCACCGAGCTGTACAACCACTACATCCGTGAGACGGCCGTCACATTCGACACGGCCCCGTTCACCCCCGAGCAGCGCCGCCCCTGGTTGCGCTCCCACCCTGAAGACGGCCCGCACCGTCTTCTGGTTGCTCGCGATGCCCCGAATGCGAGGACGTCACCCGGGGAGAGCCTGCTCGGTTACGCCACGAGTAGTCCCCTGCGCCCCAAGCCCGCGTACTCCACGTCGGTCGAGGTGAGCGTCTACTGCGCGCCCGGAGCCTCGGGCCGCGGCATCGGCACGCTGCTCTACACGGCGCTCTTCGAGGCGCTCGCCGGTGAGGATCTGCACCGGGCGTACGCGGGGATCGCCCTGCCGAACGAGGCATCTGTCCGCCTGCACGACCGTTTCGGCTTCCGTCATCTCGGGACGTACGCGGAGGTGGGCCGGAAGTTCGACCGGTACTGGGATGTCGCCTGGTACGAGAAGAAGCTGGGCCCTCAGGACTAGGTCGCCGGACCGTTACGCGGCGGGAGCGCCGCCCCTAGGGTCGGCGTTCATGGAGATCACGGGCGACACCACCGGCACCCTCGAAGACACCACCGGCACCCTCGACGAAGCACTGGAGCGGCTTCACTCGTCCGGCCCCGAGCGCGACGGCTGGCTGAGCAATCACGGTCCGATGGCCGTCGAGGCGCTGGTGCGGCACGGCAGGTCGTCGTCCGTGCACCGCTGGCTCGACCACTACGGCAGCAAGCTGGAGGACATGCCGGAGCCGAGCACCCCGGTGACGGCGTCCGATTGGCGCGAGGCTCTCGGCGATCCGCGCCGCATCGCCGACTGGGCCGTGTACTTCGAGCGCGAGACCGCCGAACGCCCCTGGCGGGACGTACTCGCCGAGTGGTGGCCGCGGTTGCTGCCCGGCATCGCGGGCGGGGCCACACATCCGGCGATCCGGGTGGGCCACGCCGTACGTACCCTGCTGACCGGAGAGGAGACCGGTCCGCGGGTGACCGAGCTGGCGCATGCGCTCGGCTACTGGGCCGCCCGGCATCTGCCGCTGCCCGAGCTGCGCGCCCTGCCTGCGGAGGCGACCGCGGCGGCCGCGCTCGACGCCGTTCCGGCCGTACCCGATCAGAGCGGCGGCATTCTGGGCCGGCTCGGTCGGCTGACCGCATTTCCCGCCTGGCCCGGCGCCACGGCCGACCCGGAAGCGGCCCGCGCGCAGCTCGTCGAGCTCGTCACCGCCGCCACCCATCGCTACGCGAGTCACGGGCACGGCGAGCCGGTCATGCTGGTGCACGCGGCGACCGCGCCCAATGCCGTGCTGCGCACGCTGCCTGCGCTCCCCCGCGAGCTGTGGGTGCCGAGCCTCGGGGCCGCCTGGGCGGCGAGTGCCGCGGTGACGGCCGCGTACACACCGGCCGAGGCCGCCCCGTACCGGCCCACGACGGCGAGCCCGGAGGAGATCTTCGAGCGGGCCGCCGCGCACGGCGACGATCACACGATCAAGTTCACCGACACCGCCCTGGACATCGGTGATCCGGTCGCCCTGGCCGCGGCCGTCCGTTCGATCGAGCTGAACGAGCCCTTCCTCTGAGGAGCACGGCCGGCTCTCCGGGTGCACGGCCTGCCGGTCAGCCGAACTGCACCGACCGCTTCGCCAGGCCCATCCAGAAGCCGTCGATCACGCTCTTCCCGGTCGCGAGATCACCCTCGGACGCTCCGAGGGTGACGAACAGCGGCGCGAAGTGCTCGGTGCGCGGATGGGCGAGCTTCCCGGCCGGGGACTTGTGCTCGAAGTCCAGCAGCGCGTCCACATCGGCGGCCGCCAGTGCCCGCTGACCCCAGTCGTCGAACTCCGCCGACCAGCCGGGGATTCCGCCCTGCCGCAGCGCCGCCAGATTGTGCGTGAAGAACCCGCTGCCGACGATCAGTACGCCCTCGTCCCGCAGCGGCGCCAGCCTGCGCCCGATCTCCATCAGCTTCCGCGGGTCGAGGGTGGGCATGGAGATCTGGAGGACGGGGATGTCGGCACCCGGGAACATCTCGACCAGCGGCACATACGCGCCGTGGTCGAGCCCACGGTCCGGGATGTCCTGCACGGGCATCCCGGCGGTGCGGAGCATCTTGCGTACGGAGTCGGCGAGCGCGGGAGCGCCCGGCGCGTCGTACCGCACCCGGTAGTAGTGCTCGGGGAAGCCCCAGAAGTCGTACACCAGGGGCACGGACTCGGTCGCGCCGAGCGCGAGCGGGGCCTCCTCCCAGTGGGCGGAGACCATCAGGATCGCGCGCGGGCGGGGCAGATCGGCGGACCACGCGGCGAGCTCGCCGGGCCACACGGGGTCGTCGGCGAGCGGCGGGGCGCCGTGCGAGAGATAGAGGGCGGGCATCCGCTCCGTGACTGGCGTGGCGTTCATGAGGCGACTCCCGATCTGCTTGAAGTTTCAAGCTACACCACAGCCTAGAGCCACTTTGTTCAAGTTTCAAGAACTGGGGCGTACCGTGGAATAGTGGAATACATGAACACGGCATCCACCGGTGGCGGCGAGAGCGAACCGCGCTGGCTCACCGAGGACGAACAGCGCGTCTGGCGCGCCTATTTGCACGCCACCATGCTGTTCGAGGACCACCTCGACCGCCAGTTGCAGCGGGACGCCGGTATGCCGCACGTGTACTACGGCCTGCTCGTCCAGCTCTCCCAGTCCCCGCACCGACGCAAGCGGATGACGGAGCTGGCCATCGACGCCAAGATCACCCGCTCCCGGCTCTCGCACGCGATCGCGCGGCTGGAGAAGAACGGCTGGGTGCGCCGCGAGGACTGCCCCTCCGACAAGCGCGGCCAGAACGCCGTCCTGACGGAGGCCGGCTTCGAGGTTCTGAAGGAAGCCGCACCCGCCCATGTCGAGGCGGTGCGCCAGGCCCTGTTCGACCGGCTCACCCCCGAACAGGTGGACCAGCTGGGCGAGATCATGCGGATCATGTCCGACGCGCTCCAGCCGCAGGAGTCCGGCGCGGACCTCCCCTGGCTGCGCTGATCCGCGTGCACATGGGCGAAGGGCCCTGCCCGGGTTCACCCCGGGCAGGGCCCTTGTCGTCCGACTTCTTCGCGTGGGTCAGTGCGCGACCACGGGGATCCTGACCTCGTCCTCGACACCGTCACCCGAGGCGGCGGTGAGCGAACCGGCGTCCGGACGCCCGGTGTTGATCAGCGTGAACGCGATGGCCGCGGCTGCCACCAGGATGCCGACCGCCCACCAGATCGCGGACGAGAAGCCGTGCACCAGGCCCTGCATCTCCAGGAGCTTCGGGTTGGTCGCTCCCGCCGCGTGCGAGGCGATGTACGAGCTGGTCGCCGAGGCGGCGATGGTGTTCAGCAGCGCCGTACCGATCGCGCCGCCGACCTGCTGCGAGGTGTTGACCATCGCGGAGGCGACACCGGCGTCGGCCGGGTTCACACCGTGCGTGGCCAGGGACATGGCCGGCATGAACGCCGTACCCATACCGAGGCCCAGCATCAGCTGCGCCGGCAGGATCAGCCCGGCGTACGAGCTGTCGATCTCCAGCTGCGTCAGCAGCAGCATGCCGAGCGCGGCGAGGACGAAGCCGGGGCCCATCAGCAGCCGCGGAGCCACCCGGGTCATCAGACGGGCGCCGATCTGCGTCGAGCCCGCGATCATGCCCGCGATCATCGGCAGGAAGGCGAACCCGGTCATGACCGGGGAGTAGCCCTTCACGACCTGGAGGTAGAAGGTCAGGAAGAGGAACAGGCCGAACATCGCGATGATGGCGAGGCCGAGCGACAGGTAGACACCGCCGCGGTTGCGCTCCGTCAGGACACGCAGCGGCAGCAGCGGGGCCTTGACCTTGGCCTCGGTGACGACGAAGGCGGCGAGCAGCACCGCGGAGGCGACGAACATGCCCACGGTCAGACCGTCGGACCAGCCGGCGGACTCGGCGCGGGTGAAGCCGTACACCAGGGCCACGAGACCCAGCGTGGACAGGACGACACCGGGGATGTCGAGCGAGGAGCGGTTGCGAGAGCCCGCGGGCTCACGGATCACGAAGTACGCGCCGACGGCGGCGACGATCGCGAACGGGATGTTGACGAAGAAGGTCCAGCGCCAGTTCAGGTACTCGGTGAGGAAGCCGCCGAGAATCAGGCCGACGGCACCGCCACCACCGGCGATCGCGCCGTAGATGCCGAACGCCTTGGCGCGCTCCTTGGCATCGGTGAACATCACGGCCAGCAGGGAGAGCGCGGCCGGCGCGAGCAGTGCGCCGAAGGCACCCTGCAGTGCGCGGGAGCCGAGCAGCATCGCCTCGCCGGTGGCGGCGCCACCGAGCGCGGAGGCCGCGGCGAAACCGAGCAGGCCGACGACGAAGGTGCGCTTACGGCCCCACAGGTCGGCGATACGGCCGCCGAAGAGGAGCAGTCCGCCGAAGGCAAGGGCGTAGGCCGTGATGACCCACTGGCGGTTTCCGTCGGAGATTCCCAGGTCCTGCTGGGCGGTGGGCAGCGCGATGTTCACGATCGTCGCGTCGAGCACCACCATCAGCTGGGCGAGGGCGATGAAGACCAGAGCTTTCCAGCGCTTCGGGTCGGCAAGGGATATGTCGGGTGTTTTTGGCATGGGAAGGGCCACCTATGGGTGCGAAGAAGTCATAACGGACGTGGTCAATGCCCCCGTGCACGAGCCGTCGTGTACGGGTCGAAGCCGTCGTATGTGTCAGTCGAAGTCGGTCTGAGTCGTCGTGTGATCGTCTTGGTCGTCTGTGGGACGTGAGGCGGGCGCGCGATTCATCGGTCTCGGCCGCCGGGCCCGGACGCGGTCCGGGCGGCCTCCCCCCGGCGCCGGACCCGACCTCGCTGTCGCGCCCCGCGTCCCTGATGCCTCACGAACTGCGGTGTGTCACTGCGTCATTGCGTGGTTCGCAGGTCCTCCATGGTCGCCGCCTTGCCGGGCAGTTCGGAGCGAGCGGGTGCTTCGAGTCCGTCCAGAAAGAGCTGCAGATGGCGGTGGACATAGCGGTCGATTCCCAGGCATCCGATGCCCGGCAGTGGCCGCGTGAGCTGGGAGAGGGCCACCATCAGATCGCCGACGGCGACATCGGTACGCATCCGGCCCGCCGACTGCGCCCGTTCGATGAGCCCCAGTACGGACTCCTCGAGGCGTTCGCGTCCGGCGTGCAGATCCGGGTGGTCCTGATCGAACCCGCCGGCGAGCATCGGGCACAGGGCCCCGATGCGCTCGTCGGCTGCCGCGTGGACGAATCGGCGCACGGCGGCGAAGGGATCCTCCTCCTCCGCCACGGCCTGGTCGACGCGGTCGCACGTACGGGACATGACGGAGATGACGACCTCTCGGACGAGTCCGGAGCGGTCGGGGAAGTGTCGGTAGAGCGTGGCGTTGCCGACGCCCGCACGGCGGGCGATGTCGTCGAGCGGGACGTCGGCCCCGAACTCCACGAACATCTCGCGCGCCGCCGAGACGATCCGCTCCCGGTTCCGCAGGGCGTCCGCCCTCGGCCGGGGCGTGCGGCGCGTTTCGGTTTCCACGGCGGGGGTCACAACTCCACCTCTCAGGCGTCTGTCTCGTATCGAGCTCGGGTCCACCGGTCGTATCCGCCTCACAGCTCTGCGTAAGCGGGGACCGCTTCCCCATTTCGCGGGGACAGATATGCAAACGGGGAAACGATCCCCGGTTATTTCCCGTCCCGGATGTGACCTGCGTCACATCAGGGAAGGGGCCTCGGAGATCCCACGATCGGCCCACCCGGCGAGCGGGTGCGCACCGGCCGTCACAGGCTGATCGCACAGAGCGCAGCCAGGGCCCGGCCTGCTGCCGTGGGCCCGAAGGCGATTTGCATGCAGCACACGCGCCACCGGATACGCAGGACCGGCCGATCCCGCCGCCTCGGCGGACTCGCCGCCCTCGCGGCCCTCGCGCTCGCCGCCCTGACCACGGCCAGTGCCACGCTCCCCACCCCCACCAGGGCGTCGGCGGGACCGGTGGCGACAGCCGACGAGACCGGGCTCGGACCGTGCCGCATCCCCACCACGCTCGGTATCCAGATGTCGGAGGGCATACCGACTCCGCCCGGCTACTCCCCCTCCACCGGCGAGATCCGCGCCCTCAACCTGATGATCGACTTCTCGGACGCCGTGGGCCAGGGACGGGCCGTCGACCGGCTCGCCGAGTTCTTCCCGCAGACCTCCGACTGGTTCAGGACCAGCTCGTACGGCCGCCTCAGCTACATCCCGCACGCACCGGTGACCGAGTGGCTGCGGATGCCCACACCGTTCGCCGCGTACGGGATAGAGCGCGGCTCGCCCTACGAGCCGGGCTATCGCAACCTCGTCGAGGACATCGTCTCGGTGGCCGACCCGAAGGTGGACTTCAGCGAGTACGACCTGGTCAACATACTGGTCACCCCCAACGCCGGGCCCTCGGCGCTGGACACCGTGCTGTCCGTGACCTTCTCCGGGAACCACGACGCCCCGGTCGCCGACGGCGTGCCGCTCGCCAACACGTCCTTCGTCTACAGCCGGCAGGACGACGGCTCCGGCTCGTACGCCGAGACCGGCTACCGGGTGCTCCCCCACGAGAACGGCCATGTCTTCGGGCTGCCCGACCTCTACACCTCCGAGGGCGGCGGCTCCGTCGGGCACTGGGACATCATGAGCGAGGACTGGGGGGCCAACAACGACCTGCTCGGCTGGCACAAGTGGAAACTGGGCTGGCTCGACTCCCACCAGATCGGGTGCGCTTCCACACCGGGCACGACCGAGTACTCACTGACCCCGCTGGCCACCGCCGGCGGCGCCAAGATGGTGATCGTGCCGGTCACCGAGGACGCGGGCTACGCCGTCGAGGTCCGCACGCGCGCCGGCAACGACGAGGCCGTGTGCGCACCGGGCGTACTGATCTACCGCGTGCACACCGACGTGGACACCGGCCAGGGTCCGATAACGGTCTCGGACAGTACCCGGGACAGCGGCGGCTGCACCCGGCGCCCCAACGTGCACTCGGAGCTCTCCGACGCTCCGTACCAGCCCGGGGAGTCCTTCGTGGACAAGAAGAACGGCATCAAGATCGCAGTGATCCGCGCGGACAGCGGCGGTGTGCACAAGGTACGCGTCACCCGCTCCTGAACTGCTGCGCATCCCGGCGGCTCACGCGCCTCCGCGCACGTACTCCTCCACCGGCCCGCGCAGCTCCCGCTTGAGGATCTTGCCCGTCGGATTGCGCGGCACGGGCTCCTCCCGCAGCAGCAGATGCGCCGGCACCTTGAACGCGGACAGTTCCCTGCCGACATGCTCCTTCAGCTCGTCGACGGTGACCGTCGTCCCGGCGCGCACCTGGACGACGGCGGCGACCTCCTCACCGAGCACCGGATGCGGAACGCCCAGGACGGCGGCGTCGGCGACACCCGGATGGGAGTGCAGGACCGCCTCCACCTCGACGCAGTACACGTTCTCGCCGCCGCGGATCACCATGTCCTTGATGCGGTCGACGATGCTGACCCGCCCGTCCCGCACGGTCGCGAGGTCCCCGGTCCGGAACCAGCCGTCCCGGAAGGCCGCGGCGGTCGCCTGCTCGTCGCGCCAGTACCCGCGGACGAGGGACTGACCGCGCAGGCACAGTTCGCCGACCTCCCCCTCGGGCAGCGCCTCCCCGGCCGGCCCGGCGATCCGCACCTCGGTGGCGGGCGACGGCCGGCCCACGCTGCCGGGGTGCTCGCGGTAGGCATCACCGAAGTTGGCGAGCACGCCACCGCTGGTCTCGGTCAGGCCGTAGCCACTTCGGGGCTCGATGCGCTGCCCATGACGAGAGGCCAGCCGCGCGAGGAGATCGGGCGGCGCGGCGGCCCCGCCGGTACTGAGGTGGGAGAGCGTCTCCAGCTCCGCACCGGTCCGCTCGGCGGCCTCCAGCAGCTGAAGCGCCGTGGTCGGCACGCCGGAGTAGTGGGTGACCCGGTGCTCGTCGATGAGCGCGAGAGCCCGCTCGGCATCCCACTTCCGCATCAGCACGAGCGTGCCGCCCACGCCCATCGTGGAGTACAGCGTGGTGAACGCGGCGACATGGAAGAACGGGAACGTCATCAGCGTGACCGGGGCCGGCGCCTGCCCGGGCATGGCGCCGCGCGCGAGGGCGGCGGCACTGGCATGAAACCGCGGATGCAGCGCCGCCCCGGCCTGCGCGAGCTGCGTGGCCACCGCACCCTTGGGCCGCCCGGTGGTCCCGGAGGTGTAGATGATGGTGGCGTCGTCCTCGGCCCGCACCTCCACGGCGGGCGGCGCGGTGAGGGGGTCGGGCGTCCCGAAGTCCTCGTACCGCTCGACGCCTTGGGGCACCGGGTCCCCGTCGCGGAACCCCCCATGAAAGACGACGGCACGCGCCCCGGCCCGCTCGCGCCAGGCATCCACGCGCGGCAGCCGCTCACCGTCGACGAGGAGCACGCGCGGGGTGCAGTCGTCGAGGGCGTACGCCAACTCCTCCTCGGTCCACCAGGCGTTGAGGGGCACGGCGACGAGCCCGGCCAACTGCGTTGCCCAGAAGGCGATCTGCCACTCGGGGTGATTCCGCATGGCCACGGCGGCACGGTCCCCGGGCCGCAGCCCGTACTCGTCGACGAACCGCCCGGCGAGGGCGGAGGCGCGGGCGAAGAACTCGCGGTACGTGTAGACGGTGTGCTCCCCCACGAGGAAGGGCTGATCCCCGTACGCCCAGGTCGCCTCGACGACCTCCCGCAGACTCCGCGGCCCATCGGCGTACAGCAGCCCGCCGTCCTCCCCCCGCACGACGGCGAAGGGCGCGCCGGGGGCGCTGAGGATCTCTTCCGTCTGCGGCACGGTCACACCTCTCTAAGCGCTCGCTCAGTACGAGCGCGACGCTATGCGCAGCGGGGAGACAGGTCAAGACGACTGCGTGTACCCCACACACAACACCGCATCAACCGCCTCGGCCGACGATCGACCACCCGCTACACTGTCCCCGCAGCGCCTTCGTAGCTCAGGGGATAGAGCACCGCTCTCCTAAAGCGGGTGTCGCAGGTTCGAATCCTGCCGGGGGCACCAGCGCAAAGGCCCCGGACCGGTCATGGTCCGGGGCCTTTGACGGCAGCAGTTGACGGCAGTCGCGTCTGAACCCTCAGGGCTGTGGGAGTTCATCGGTTGACGGGTCCGCCGTGCGGGCCTGCACTCGGGCCTGAGCCTGAGCGTCCAAGTGCTCCAAAGCTTTCCCCGCGCTCTTCCGGTGCTCCCGCCAGCCCATCAGGTCGGACGTCACGACCCATCCCGGGAGCGCAGTGATGAACAGCAACGCACCCGCGAGCGCGTAGAAGATGAACTCGGCATCGCCGGGATCCGGCCCTGAGACCTTGCCTGGTCCGCCGTCCTCAGACAACCACCTGAGCGCCACGATGGTGCACGAACACATTGCGATGCTCAAGCAGGCCCAAAGTTGGTACAGAGCCAATGTCGGAAGCGAGCCCACCCACCCCCGCTGCGCCCGCTCCCAGCGCCCTCGGGCACGAGCCAGGCTCTCCTCATCCGACGCTTCAGTCATGGCTACAACAGCCTCGTTGTACCGGCGCTCTTGTTCATCGATCCAGCTACGCAAGTGCTTGCGGACCTGTTGAACTTCCACTGTGCCGATTGCCCACAACAGGGGGGCCACGGCCGCAGCCGTGGTGGCGAAACTCTCTGTCATCTCCATCTCGCCATTCTGGAAAGACATTTGACCCGGTGGGCGTGTTTCGACGTACCGCCGCTACGTAGTCCGGGCGGATGCCTAGCGAGACGCCCGCCCGGACCCTCTGCATCTTCAGCAGACCGCCACGCTCTTCACGCTGCGGGCAGGCGGCGTTTGAGGAGCCGGTCCATATGGCTGATCGCCTCCCGCTGGGTGTCATGGACGACGTGGGTGTAGACGTCCATCGTGATGCTGATCTGGCTGTTGCCCGAGGATCTCCATGATGACCCGCGGGGCGACGCCGGCCGCCGTCAGCAGCGTGGCGCAGCCGTGTCGGGCATCGTGCAGCCGGACCACCCGCAGACTCGCGTCGGCGGCGACCCGAGTGAAGGACCGGTAGACGTTCCGGGGCTCCACCGGTCGGCCGTTCCTCGTCGCAAAGATGTATCCGTCCTCGGACCAAGAGACGCCCGTAGCGGCGAACGTCTCCCGTTGCCGCAGCCGGTGCCAGCGGAGCGGTGCGATGCACAGCGCGGGCATCGGGACGACCCTGCGGCGCCGGCTCGCTGACATGTACCAACAAGTTGAGCGAGTGCGTCATGATGGGGTCATGAGCAAGCAGCCGAAGTACCGGCAAGTCGCGGATGCTCTGCGCCGCGAGATCGACAACGGGACTTATCCGCCCGGGACGCGGCTTCCGTGCAGACGCATCAAGTCATGGGTGGGATAGCACCGTCGCCCCTGCCCTGGCTGCTCGCAGCTCCGGCGACCGCATCCAGAGCATGCCCTACCTTCTGGGATTGAGGCTTCCTTCGTGGATAGTCTGACCACATTTCAGTGAACGGGGAGGAAACCTCAGATCGGAATCTGAGGAAGTTACTAGGGGCAGAGAAGCAGGCTGCGGTAATTACGTGTACGCCGCTGCCCACACTTGGCAGGCCCAGCCAGGAGTATGGCGACGGTTCGTGGAAATTCAGCGTGACGCCCCGAGGGTTCCGTACAGTGGTGACCCGCCGGCCGAAACCGTCCGATCGGCGAGAGACGATGGCGAAATTCGTTCTCAAGAATCCACAGTCCTCGATCAACTGAATGGCATCTCGAATCGCCGACAGGGTTGCGCGCACATTGCCAAAGTCGAGATTCTGCTTGCCGCCATGCAGCCAGCTGTTGCGAGCGTCATAGATCCGCTCAGACACAAGCATGCGACTAATTTCCTGTAGATTCCGAAGAATCATCTCCCGCGAGTCGTCCGTCAGATCTAGAAATGGCACGTCGTGAGAGAAGGGGAATCTTTGCAGCGTTTGATGTTCGACCCACTTTGGAAGACGGTCAGTTCCTCGCTCGTGCGCGACACGCGCCGCAGCTATTCTTTTCAGCTCGGAGCCAAGGCATTGAAACCCGCGGCATAGAGCGTAGAGAGTATTCTTCTCCCCGTACGTGAGTTCATTGTCTGTTGAATTTCCAACAGCAGATTGCAGCCATTCGTAAGAGCTATCTCGCTGTCGATCTGGTTCGTAGATAAAGGGGCGCCCGTCAGTTACGTGGTCGTGAGAGAGGGCCCAGACAGTGAAGGCAATTGCGTCGTCCAAAGCGCTTTCGAGGTGGACGAAGTAGTTTGCTGCCGCTCCTCGAAAGTCTTCAACCGAGGGAGACAGGGGTCGACCTGGCCCCATTCTAGCCATTCTCTCCATCTCCTCGTGAAGCCTCCAGAAGTCGGCGTGAGGATCAGCTTCGTTGGGTGATCCAAACCCTAGCTTCCAGAGGATAAGGGGAATGAAGTCCTTGCTCTCAGTCGCCCCTTCGCGTAGATGCAATATCTCGCAGGCCGCTACAGCGTTGCTCTTGCGCGCCAGAACCAAACTCCGAACCACAGAATCTGGCGAACAGTCGAGGAGATACTTTTCTAGGCGCGCCTCTAGACTTTCTCCATCAATATCTCGTAGCTGCCACTCCAATTCCTCACGGTCGACGACATCCGAAAGTCGATACATGCGCTCGATCAAACTTCGCAGCCTAAGGGGCGCCAAGTTCATACGCCCTGATCGAGCGCGAATGCCGTGGTATCCCAATTCCGCGCTTAGGCGGAACTTACCGAAAGTGGAGTCGGCGTTTATTGGCGGTACCCGAATTTCCGAGCTGGGTACTCGAATGGCCCCTTGATGCACAAGCGTGTCGATCCCCTGCGTGAGATGCCGATCACTCACGGTAAGGCACAACTGCATGAGTTGAGCCCGATCCATCGACTCCACAATCTCCGTCGCGCTGCCGCGAAGCCCCAGATCGCTACAAGTCCCCCGAAGCAACCCGCCCGTGTTATCCAGGAGCCACTTCGTTAGCTCCTCGATCTCTGCTTTGGTGAGACAGTCCCCAAGGATGGGAATCAAAGTCTCTCCCATATTTTCACGGGCAGGATTCGCGAGGTTGGAGTAGACGTCCACCAGAAAAGAGGCCCAAGCGCTAGGGATCTCACTTTCTCTCGTTATTACCCTATTGGCCTCTGTTCGGTGCTTATTTATAGGAGCTTCATTGGCCGTCGAGAACTGAACGGCGTGTAGATCGTGACAGCTTTTGTCGCTACAGTGAATCAAGTTTGCGAACCGCTGAGGCTGATAAAATCTCACTTCTTCGCTGCTGAGTAGGCCAAATGGCCCAGTCACATACTCGTGCATCTGAAAAACACCCTGCGGAGTGTCCGAGAGGAAGTCCAGGGTGTCAGCTACGTCTAGCTCTCTCTTTTCTGGGTCCAGCTTTTCGTAAGCCTTGTCGTACAGTTCACGCCCGAAGACAAACGGAAATATGATCGCGCGGTCTCGGATCTGCTTCCCAATTTCCCTCTGAACGGCCTTCGGGTCCGTGGCCTTATGGTCGACCAGCAAGTCGATCCAGGAGAATTCAAGAAAGCATATTGCCCGCGCCTCGGGGATCGGAATCCTCTTCTTGGCAAAGGCCTGAATTTTCTCGTGACCGTAATTGGTCAATTTGATGTGATTATTTAGACTGGTTGACGGCTTGTAGTCACGTGCAATTAGGCAATAGCTTAGTAGTTCGCTTAGGATCATCAGGCGGAAGATGGTTTTCTGCTCGCCCTCGTCAGGATAAGCAGATCGAAGTTCGTCCTTCGTCAACGGTTGCAAGTCCGCCTCCCCACCGACCCACGCCACGTGACTACATACGGTAGATCGCCCAGCTGCGACGTGTGGTTGGTTCGGCACAACCCGCCACCAGGCATCCCTGGCGACGGACGTGGACCGGGCGCTCGATCGTGGCCCCACCACCCTTCAGCCAGCGACGATCGCTCTGCATCGGGCCAGGCGATGCTCTGTGCACGGCACGTCCGTGCCAAGAGCGTCCGGACCCTGTTCAGGATGAAGTCGTCGTGACGGCGGACTCTGACGGCAACGTCGGCAGACTGGACCGGTCTTGGGCACGTCCCCGCGTACTCACCAGTCCTGTCGCGTGCTCGGCACCCAGGCACGCAGATCGGTTGATCGAACTCCTAAAGCGGGTGTCGCAGGTTCGAATCCTGCCGGCGGCACCAGCGCAAAGGCCCCGGACCGGTCATGGTCCGGGGCCTTTGACATCAGCATCTGACATCAACGGTGACGGTCACTCACGGCCGGGCCGCCTCTTGAGCAGCCGGTCCATGTGGCTGATCGCCTCCCGCTGCGTGTCCTGCACAACGTGCGTGTACACGTCCATGATGATGCCGATCCGGCTGTGACCAAGGATCTCCATCACGACGCGGGGAGGGGCCCCGATCTCTCGCCCCATGGCAGCTCCAGCCCAAAGCCGCTCCCGCCGACCCCATCGGGCCCGTGTGCGATCGTCACGCCTCCCAGGTATGTTGAGCCGTCAGCCGAGGGGGAACGCTCGCGAGGGAGCGCCCCGCAACGCGTGGCTGCGGGGCGCCGATCCACTTTCACAACGGGCTCTAGTGGGGTTCAGTCGACCGTCTGCCCGTTGTGCGCACCGCCTCTGCACGTCGGGAGCGGGGCCGTCGACCGATCGATCGTTCCGCCGCCATCCGTGCACTCACCCGGCGTGACACTGGCCGGAATGGCGCTGACGGCGGTGGCGCTCGCGGTGGCGGCGCCTGTGAGGCCGAGTCCGGCGAGGGCTGCCGTGGCGAAGACCGCGGCGAGAATTCGTCGAATGCGCATTTGGTTCGCCTTTCACAGATTGCCTCGGTTAGGGCACTATCCAGCTTGATCTTCACCCATTTGGGTGGCACGTCATGTTGGGCCATTCGGGTGAACGTGTTGTCGGGTGCGGGGTCGGTGACGCGACCCGTCAGAGCGGATGGAAGCCCGTGCCACATCCCCTGTTGGGACTGATCTCCACGGACGTGGTCGCAGTGGCAGTACTGGCAGCGACGGAGAAGGTGGCGCTCAACTTCTGGGTGCGCCGTCGTACGACCGAACTCGACGACGATGTCGAGCAGGCGGTCTTCGAGCTGGACGCGCTCTTCTCCGCAGACCATCCGCTGATCGAGGCCAGGATTCACGTGGGTGAGCCGGATCCTTCAGCACTCGTTCCTTACGGCCGCATGATCTATTGGGCGAATCCCCAGGGACAGTGACCCGTGGCAGTTCCCCGTGCCCCGCAACCGCGCCCGACCGGACAAGGACTCAGGCCGATCATGGTCCGGGGCCTTTTGATGTTCAAGGCGGCACCAGCGCGGGGGGTCACTCGCGACCGGGCCGCCGCCTGGAGCAGCCGGGCATTACCGCCGCCACGGTTTTCAAGATCGACCCTCGCACCGGTGTCGGTGCCGCCGTACACAATGCGGTCATGAGTGATCACTACGAAGTCGTCTTCTCCTGCTTCCTGCGGGACGACACCCCCGCATCGGTGATGAACGACTTGCGCTGGCATCTGGGCATGGATGCCGAGGACCCCGAGGACCTGGACGACGGGCAGCTCCGCCCGCTGCTCGCTCCGGGCAATGACAACAGCCGTATACCTGGTGGGGACATCGTCTCCTTGCGCCGCACAGTGCAGGGGTTCACTCAGTCCGGCGAGCGGTACGAGTGGGAGCTCTTCGCACGCAACGACTGGATCGACGACTCCATGCTCTATCTCCGTGACCTCTTGGACCTGCTCGCCCCACACATCGCTCACCCGGGCTACGGAGGCCACTTCCGCGACTGTTACGACACTGCGGTGACCGTCTTCGACTTCCGCGACGGAACGTACGATCCCATCGAGATCTCGGGTATTGACTGACCGTGACCATGCAGTCGACCGTTCTCGACCGAACTGCGAAGCCCGGATGGTTCTGACCTTCACGGCGGCATCGGCGCGGGCGGCAGTCAGCGAACCACGAGCGCGATTCGCTGACGAGGCGTCGGCTGCGACGGCCGCCGGCGGGGTGAGGCGTTACGGCCCCCTCAGTCCCGTCGGCCGTCAGCCGGCCGCGGCACCCGCCGCGGAGCCGGACGGCGTCGTGGAGTCGGACGGCGTCGTGGAGTCGTCGTCCAGGAACTCCCGGATCGCGAAGCCCGCGAGCACGATCAGCGTCGTCCACACCACCACCATCGTGGTCGGATAGCTCCAGGTGAAGAGGACGATCACGGCGACCAGCAGGATCGCGGCCCCGATCCACCGCTTGAAGCGGTGCACGAACCTGCCGACCGCGCCCAGGCGCAGGCCCGCCGACACCGCAACGCCCCGTAGAGCACCGATGCTCCTGGTGCATCCCGTACGGACGAAGACGGCGATCCGCGACGGTCCGCAGAGGAACGCGCCCACAGCGGTGATCAAGGCGACGGCGCCCAGCGCCCGTACACCCGCGCGCAGGAATGTGATGAGCGCGTCGTACACCGTGCCGGCGGCGGCCTGGGACACCTCCGGGGGCAGATGGTCGAGGTACACGTCGCGGAAAACGGTGAGCGCGATTCCGAGCAACAGCATGGCCACGAACACCGCGAGCCCGGCGCCGATCAGCGCACGGCGACGGTTGAACGCGGTGTACACACCCGCGGCGGCGATCAGCAGGGCGATGAAGGGCAACCAGGCGCCCATGATCTGGAGCACCCTCAGGTAGGTCTTCACCTTGCCGAGGTCATCCGACTGGAACACCACGAAGTCGGTCTGGACGTCCGGGATCTTCGCGGCCACCCCGAGTCCTGCGTCGATCAGTTTCTGCTTGACCTTCGCGACCAGCGGCCCCACGTCGATGGCCACCTGGTTGCCCTTCAGGGAGACCGCGCTGTCGCTGCTCCCCGTCAGAGCCTTGTCCAGAGCGCTGTGGACCGAGCGGTTCGCGTCGACCCAGACGGTCTCGAAGGCGCTGCTGCTGACGACCCTCTCCGTGGTGCGGCTGACCAGTTGTTCCAGACCGTTGGTGATCGGCTTCTCCAGATTGCCGACCAGCTCGGCCGCCCTCGGCGGGACACCCCGCTCCGACACGGCGGCCTGGAGTTCCTTGACCAACGCGTCCACGTTGATCCGTGCCAGCACTTCGTTGGTGACCCGGTTGGTGACCGCCTGCTGCACATCCGGATCGGAGGCCAGCGGCCCCACCGTGGCGACGTAGCGGTTCGTGTCCCGCACGATGCTGTTCGCCCAGACGGCGACGACGGCGAGCACCGACAGCAGGGCCGCGAAGAGGATCAGCAGGACCGAGCCCGTGGAACGCAACGGGTGCCGCGCCGACGGGGGCGCGGCGCCCTCCAGGGCGCCCACCCGGTGCCGGAGCTCGTCGATCTCGCTGCGCTCCCGGTTCGAGCCCGGCTCACCGCCTGGGTTGCTCATGGGTCCAGAAGATCCGCGCGGCGCCCGGAACGCGACCCGGGTGGTCCCGACGGGTGAGTCGCGCACGGACGTGAACGTCAGGACGGCATCGGCCGACGCGGGGTGCACGGAGGTCATGGGCCATTCCCACGACTCCAACGTGCACGCGCGGGAGGGTTGCTGCGAGCGGGAGTACTCAGAACCACCGGCCCATGACCCTCGCGGCTCGCCGGCGTGTCATCCTGCGCACTCGACCGAGGGAGTGGATGCGCCGCTGTGAGCAGAAGACGGTACGTGGCCAGAGGCGTGCCCGGTGGCTATCGCATCTGGGACAACAGAGGACGTCGGTGGTGGGGTGACCTGTACGAGCTCTGCCCCGACGAGCTCCTCCGGGAGCTGAACGGCTCGGCGGAGCCCGAGAGGATCGCCGTCCTTCTCAAGCGGTACAGGGCTCTCAGGCGGTAGCGGCCGGGGCCGAGCGCTACCGGCGGCGAATGGACCGTGTGCCCCGCCCGCCCGTCTGACTCCCCCTCACCAGCACCCATGATCGTGGTGATGGCCGTCCCGGTCGCCGTACTGCCCGTCCCGGCAGTCGTCGTCGTCCCGCCAGTCGTCATCGTCCTCGTCGCGCCACGTGTACTCGGGCCACGGCTGGATCGACGCCCCCACCGTCGGGGTAGCGCTCGGCGTCGGTTCGGGAGTGGTCGACTTCGTCGGGGTCGGGGTGGGCTCGCGGCGGCGCTCCGTCGCGGGGACCACCTCGCGGGTGCGGTCCGGGGACGGGGTGCGGGAGGTGGCGCTCGGGGACGGGGCAGGTGGCGGGGCCGCCGGGGTGATGAGGTTCGGGCGGCCGCCGAGGTCACCGTCCAGCGGGGTGTACTCGGACGTGCCGTCGCCTCCGCCCGCCAGCGCCACGCTCGACACCAGCGCTCCGAGGACCAGGGCGATGCCCGTCCCGAGCATCGCCGTTCTGACGCGCGTCAGAACCGGCGTCCGGGCGTGCGCGGGGCCTTCGGGGGTCCACTGCTCGTTCCAGTCGTACCGCGAGTCCGCCGGCGGCAGCGCCACGGCATCGAGGGAACAGCTGTCCGCCCGCATTCCCGGGAGCGCACCCCTGTGATTGCGCCCACATCCCCTGCACGTCATGGCGACACTATGCAGCAAGGTCATTCCGGTGGGTAGGCGTTGCGAAACAACATTGCGAAATCCCCGAGGGTTACCGGGAGTTCGCTGTTCAGAGGGGTCCCGAAAGGAGGGAAATGCCGGGTGAAGGTCCTGTTCCGCCGGGCCGGCGGACCGGCCCCGCGAGCTCCGGAACCGCTTTGTGCCGCTGACCGGGAAGGCGAAAATTTGGTGCGCACACGGGGTTCCGAAAACGGGGTTCCGTCCTAAGGTCTGCGCATGAGTCAGTACGCCACGGCGATACAGGCCGCCGCGCAGGAACACGAACACTTCGGCCCGAGCGGTCATGACATCCGCCGGCCGGTCCGCGTGCACGCCGTCCAGTGGCCCGACCCCGACGGTGCGGAGTGGGTCGAGGCGCGGACCATGTGCGGACAGCCGGCGTCGGACATGGAGCAGACCTCGCACACGGCCCCCGACCCCGACGCGTGGCATGCGCCGCGGTGGAGCGGGCTGACGTGCGACGGCTGCGACGAGGCCGTCCGTTCGGCGACGGCCAAGGCCCCCTCCGCGACGGGCTGACGCCAGGAGCCCCCCGTCCGGCCGCCGGCAACGCGCCGCCGCATACGCTCGGTCGACCCGCCAACGCCTCCCCGCGCGGCGCGTGTCGACCGAGCAGTACCAGGGCCCTGCCGGGTCAGACCGTGCAGTCCGCCCGCATCTGCGCCGCCGCGTGGTGGGCTCCCTCGCGGCCGGCGCCGAAGTCCACTCCCCTGTCCACGAGCTGGACCGTCAGCTGCTGGCCGCGGACCGGGATCTTCTGGATGACCGCGCCTCTGTCGCGCAGCGCGACCTGGTCGACCTGGAACGTCTTGATCAGGCTGCCGGGATCGTCCGGGTCCGCCAGCACCTTGTAGACCGTGGGGTCGCCCGCCACGTCCTCGTCCCGGCCGCCCTTCGGGACCACCACCGCCACCGAGCAGGTCGTGTAGCCGCTGCCCACGTACCAGGACCAGGTCGCCGTGCCGTCGGTGTCCTTCGTGGCGCTGCCCGACATGGGGATCGAGGTGAACCGGCCGTCGCAGCCGTCGCCCTTGTGGCCGCCGACGTTCACCGTGTACCAGCCCGCGAAGCCGTCGCGGAAGCGGCCTTCTTCCTCGTACCGGCCGCCGCCGTCGCAACCCGGGCCCGCCCAGGCGGAGTACGCGGGACGCTTGCCGTTCTGCGGTGGCTTCGGGGACTTCCGGCCGCCCTCCCCCTCTCCGGGGGACGGCTGGTCCGATGCCGAGCGGGACGGCTCGACCGAGGGCTCGATCCGCTGCGGGGCCCCGCCGATGGTGCCGGGGTCGAAGCGGGACCCGGAGTCGTCGGACGCGTCCGACGGCGAGTCACCCCCGTACATCGCGGCCGCCGAGACCGCCAGCGCCAGCGCTGTCAGCCCGACTCCACCGATCAGCAGAATCCTTCCTCCA
Organism: Streptomyces sp. NPDC058685; assembly: GCF_042714725.1. Taxonomy (NCBI): domain Bacteria; kingdom Bacillati; phylum Actinomycetota; class Actinomycetes; order Kitasatosporales; family Streptomycetaceae; genus Streptomyces; species Streptomyces sp. NPDC058685. The sequence continues at coordinate 33,724 of NZ_JBHXSL010000007.1, read as the reverse complement.
CGGGAGAGGCGAGGCACTCGTCCCGTCACTGCCGTGCGTGCCATCCAGTCCCCGCCCCCAGCGTGCCCGTACGGCCCGCCTGTCCCGGTGTCGCCGCACTGCGGGCAGCGCCGACCCGACAGCGCGCCACCGCCGTTGCCGTCGCATCGTTCGCACGCCATGTCACACCCGCACCACTAGACCAACTGCTCGGTATGGAAAACGTGTCCACTATGCATCAGCAGGCCAGGGCCCTGTAGGTGTTAACGCGGGTAAGGGGGCTATCGAAGTTCATCCGGGCACGCGGTGCCGCGCGAAAGCCCGTACGGAGCGGCCAGCCGGTAGACGCCGGGACGGGGCGCGAGCAGTTCGGTCCACTCGTCGCCCTCCGTGTCCTGCTCCACCTTGATGAGGCAGCCGTTCGGATTGGTGAAGCTCTTCGGCCCGTCCTCGCGCAGTTTCGACGCCTCCGTCTCCTGGGGACCCTCCACCTTCTTGCCGTCCTCGTCGACGAGGCTCAGCCAGGGCGAGTACGGCACCCGGATCAGCACCCGTCCCGCCGTCTTCACCTGGATGGTGAGGTCCCCCGCGCCGGCGTGGTCCACCGTGGCCGGCGGGTCGGCCAGCGGCATCGGGTCCTTGACGGCGAACAGTTGCCAGTTGCCGTCGCCCCAGATGCGCGTGAGGTAGGGCTGTCCCTCGCGGACCAGTTCCGCCTCCTGGCGGGCGCCGCTCTCGTCGGGCGACCCCTTGGGCAGGACGACGTAGTGCACCGCCCACCGGTCCAGCCAGGCGCGGTAGCCGGCGGAGGTGAGCGTCTTGTCGTCGTCGTAGAAGAGCGGGTTGCGCTTCATGTCGGCCTGGCGGTTCCAGCCGCGGGCCAGATTGACGTACGGAGCGAGGGCGGACGCCTCGCGGTGACTGCTTGCCGGGACCACCTCGACCCGGCCGCGTTCGGCGTTCACCTGCTGGAGCCGGTTCACGAGCGGGGCCAGCTCACGGTTCCAGGACGCCGTCGGCGCGGTACGGACCATGTCGTCCACGGCCTTGAAGCCGATCCAGAAGTTCAGGCCCGCGAAGACGATGACGAGCGCGTACCACTTCCGCGAGCGCGGCCGGGTGAACGGGAGCGCCGCCAGCAGCACCACGCCCGCGAACAGCATCGGCAGCCGGGAGACGTTCGAGCCGATCTGGGAGTCGATCAGCCAGGTCAGCAGCGTGCCCAGCGCGTAGACGGCCGCCGCGGTGCGGACCGTGCGCCAGTCCTTCGGTACGAGGACGAGAACGAACACCCCGTACAGGAAGGGGAGGGACGTCGACCAGAACGACATCGGCTGGGTGCCGGAGAAGGGGAACAGCCAGGCGGACAGCGCCACGACGACGACCGGGGCGAGGCCCAGGGCGTACGCCCCCGGCCGGCGCCCGTTCAGGAACAGCGCGGCCGCGATGACGCCGAGGAAGAGACCGGCGACCGGGCTGGCCGCGGTGGCGAGACCGGCGAGCGGAGCGGCCACGGACGCCTTGGCCCAGCGGTTCATCCGCCAGCGGTGCGGCCAGCAGAAGACCGCGGCGACGGCGCCGAGCGCGAACATCATGCCGAGGCCGAAGGTGACCCGCCCGGACAGGGCGTTGCACAGGAAGGCGAAGACCCCGGCGAGCGAGCAGGCCAGCGGATTGCGGACGGCACGCACGCGCACCAGGATCAGCGCGGTCAGAGCGGCCGACACCGTACCGGCGACCATCATCGTCGAGCGGACGCCGATCAGCGACATCAGATACGGCGAGACGACGCTGTACGAGACCGGGTGCATCCCGCCGTACCAGGCGAGGTTGTACGCGGAGTCGGGATGGCGGCCGACGAACTCCGCCCAGGCGTCCTGGGCGGCGATGTCGCCGCCGCTGTTGGCGAAGAAGAAGAACCAGACGAGGTGCACCAACGCCGCGAGAGCGGTGGCGACGAGCACGGGACGGCGTGAGAGACGGTCGCGGAGATCGGCGAGGGGTCCGCGGTCGGCTCCCGAGGACCCGCCCGCAGGTCCGTCCGAACCGTCGGAGGATCCGTCGGAGGGGCCGTCGCCGAGGGCGTCGGAGTCGTTCCGGGCGCGGTCGGAGCCGGTCAGGGGCCCGCGTATTCGCGGCCCCGCCCCGGTGCTGCTGCCGTCCGCCTGGGCCGGCTCAGCAGTGGTCACTGCGGCTCTCCCCGTCTTCCCCGTCCGTGTGCCGTTGTCGTCGGGCCCGCCGTGCGCCGCGGGCCGTTGTCGTCCGGCTCGCTGTGCGCGGCGCGCCGTCGCCGGCGATTCCATCCTCAAGGACGCTGTCCCGGCGTCTTCGAGTTGCCCGGCGAGTTGCCCGGGACGCTAGCACGCGGGCGCCCCGGTACCGGGGCGCCCGCGTGGCCGGTGCGGGACCCCGGTCCGCAGGTCCCGCACCGGCCGTTACGACTCGGGCCGTCCTGGCCGACGTACGTCGGCCGTACGGCTCGGGCCGTCCTAGCCGATGCGCGTCAGCTTGTCGCCGAACCCAGGTTCCGCCAGGTCCTTCTGGAGCGCGACCGGTGCCGTCACCTTGCCGGTGCCGGAGCCGACGGAGACCTGGCCCACGATGTCGCCCGCCGAGGCGGTGTGCGGCAGGCTCTTGCCCCCGTCGTTGATCGCGATCCTGATCTCCAGACCGCCCCAGCCGACGGCCTTGAGGTCCTTGGTGGCGACTACGGCGGTACGGCCGCCGAACCCGTCGTCCACGTATCCCACGACGGCGCCCTTCTTCACGACGGTCGCGGAGGTGACGCCGCCCTGGGCCGCCTCGATCACCTTGATGCTGTGGTCGATGGCCAGCTCGAGCTTGTCGTTGAGGATCTGCGCGTTCTGGACGCCCATGGTGATGCCGACGATGCGGCGGACCTTGCCGTCGACCATGGTGTTGGCGGCCCAGAGGAGATTGCCGCCAGCCGGGGTGGACGAGCCGGTCTTGATGCCGCCGACACCGTCCTTCAGCAGGGCCTCGTCGTTGTTGTTCCTGATCGAGCCGTTGATACCGGGGATAGTCGTCATGGGAGTGTCGACGATCTCGCGGAAGATGTCGTTCTGCATGACCGCCTTGGCCAGCTTCAGCTGGTCCAGCGGCGTGGACACGGTCGTGGCCTTGAGGCCGCTCGGGTCCGTGTAGGTGCTGTTGGTCATGCCGAGTTCCTTGGCGGCGTCGTTCATCTTCTTGACGAACTCGGCCTCCGTCTTGGCATCCCAGCGGGCGAGCAGCCGCGCGGCGTTGTTCCCGGAGGGGATCATCAGCAGCTGGAGCATCTGACGCTCGGTGAACTGCTGCCCCTGCCTGATCTTCGCCGTCGACTCGTCCTCGTTCCGGCCCTCGTCCTCGGCCTGCTGGTCGACCGTGATCTTCGGCCCCACCTCCTCGCCGGTGATGGGGTGGTTCTTGAGGATCACGTACGCCGTCATCGTCTTGGCGACACTCGCGATCGGCGCGGGCTTCTGGGCGCCGTACGTACCGATGGTCCCGACGCCCTCGACCTCGACGGCGCCCTGGCCCTCACCCGGGAACGGCAGGCTGAGCTTGCCGCCCTGGAAGGTGTACGTGGGGTCGACGGAGAGCGCGAGCTCCGGCTCGGGGAGCGGACGCACGGCCTGTGCGATGGCAAAGACGATCAGGAGCAGGACGACGAGTGGCGTCCAGATCTTGAACCGCCGGAAGACCGTGCGCACGGCCGTCTGCGGCGGGGGCGGCGTATTGGTCAGCTCGGCGAGCAGGTCGAGCGGGGGCAGCGGCGGCATGGGCTGCTGCCGGGTGCGCTCGGCCTCGGTGAGCGAGTCCGGTGCGGCGGCGGACGCGGGTGCGGCGGCCGCCGGCTTCACGGGTGCCGCGGGCTTGCCCGGTACGGCCGAGGGCTTCGCGGGCGCCGCCGGGGCAGCGGCCTCGGGCCTCTTCGCGCTCGGCGTCCGCACGCCGTCGTCGACACGCAGCGGTACGAAGGTGCTGGTCCGCTCGACGGGCGCGGGGTCGGCCCCGGGCCGGGGCGCCGGCGGCATCTTGAGCGCGGTGGTGGGGCTGTCGACGGGAGGCTTCCGGGGCGCCTTGAAGACGGCGGTGGGCTGGTCGACGGCAGGCTTGGCGGGGGCGGCGTCTTCCTTTGCGGGGGCGACGTCCACCTTTGCGGGGGATGATCCGTCGGATGCCGTGGAGTCGGAGGGGCCGTTCTCGGCCTCGGCGTCCTTGCCGGTGTCGGCGTCCTTGCCGGTGTCGCCATCGGTCCTGTCGGCGGGGCGCTCGGGTGCGGACGTTTCTGCAGGGGCGTCGGCCGCTGCCGTACCGGACGAGCGAGGCTCGTCGGCTTCGGCTTCGGTTTCGGTTTCGGCTTCGTCAACGGCGTCCGCCTCAGCCTCGGCAACGCTGTCATCGGCCGTGGCCGGCTCGGCGTCCTCCGGCGTCTCCGCCTCGGTCGTGTCCTCGACCGGGACCGCGTCCTCGGCAACCACCGCGGCGGGCGCGACGGCCGGTTCGGACTGGTCGGCCGGTGCGGGCTGGTCGTCGTCGGACGCGGGCTCCTCGTCCCGGACGGCAGGCTCAGCCGTGTCCGGCGCGCTCGCGGCCGCGGGCGCGCCCTCGGGCTCCTCGTTCGGGGCGGGCTCCTCCGCCTCCACCTCGTCCGGCGTCACGGGGAGTTCCGCCGTCGCCGCCGGCTCCGGCAGCTCCGACGTCTGCGCCACCGACTCCGGCTCGCTGTCCGACTCGGCCCCGGCGTCCGCCGAGGAGCCCGAGCGCGAAGCCGAGTCCGAAGCCGAACCCTCCTCCGCACCGGATCCCGCGTCCGACTCCGCGTCCGGCTTCGCCGGCTCGTCGTCCGCCGACGCCACCCAGGCCGCCACCGCGGCCCGCAGCCTCGCGTCGTTCTCCACCGAGCCCGACTCCGTGCCCGGTTCGGGGCCGGCCGGATCGGGGCTCACCGGATCGGGCTCGGGAGCCTCCGGCATCTTGAAGACCGCTGTCGGCTGGTCCACGGCCGGGGCCGGGGCCTGGCGGAACACGGCGAGCCGCGGGTCACGTTCACCCGAAGTCGTCTCCCCCGACGACCTCCGCTGCTCCGACTTGTCGGGGGACTCGCCCGCCACCGTGCCTCCTCCATGAGTCATGCGTCATCTGCCGTACGTACGCCCTGGGGCGCCGCCGGCAACGACAGCCCGTGTTGTCCGAACCATCTACCAGTGTCCTGTGTGAGAGTGCGCCCCTTGCGCCTAGACGAGAACGACATACGTGTCGGTTCCAGTACGAAGCACCCACGCGCTCTCGACAGACCAATGTGAGAGGGGTCACCCTGTCATTCATCCACGCGGGGAGGCATGGATGGGCAGGAGCCGCAGAACACTTCCGGAAGAGCTTCTGCTGCTCGCTCTGGACCCGACCACGGGTACCACAGCGCAGCCGCAGTCGCTCGACCTCGGCCTGGCCGGAGCTCAGCTAGTGGAGCTGGCTCTGGCAGGACGGATAGCCCCGGACGGGGATCGTATCGCCGTGGTGATGCCACGGCCGACAGGAGATCCGACACTGGACTCCGCACTGGAGCTGTTGCGCAGACGCGGCAGCCCGGTTCGCGCAGTTCACTGGATTGGCGGGCCCCGGCTGGGGCTGCGCCAGATTTACCTCTCCCATCTGGAGCGGTGCGGCATGGTGCATGCCGTGGCGGGCCAGATGTGCGGGGTGCTGCCGACGACGCGCTACCAGGCGACGGAGACGGCGATCAGCCGGGACATCAGAGCCCGGCTGGACAGTGCGATCCGCACCGGCGTACCGCCGGACCCGCGGACCGCGGCGCTCGCCGCGCTGGCCCACGCGGTCGGACTCGGCAAGCATCTGTACCCAGGGAATGAGGGGCGTTCCTCGCGATCCCGTCTGCGGGATCTCATCAGGCACGACCCCATGGGCGGTCTCGTGGCGCACGCCGTGATGGACGTCCAGAACGGTGTGGCCGCTCAGCCACGCCGCAATCCCGCCGCAGCGACCGGTAGCCGTCAGGTGGCCGCCGCGTCGATGCAGCCGCACCGCGGGACCATGGCCCGCATCCCGGCGCACTGAGTTCAGCAGCACGATCCGCACCGAGAGCAGGACAGCACCACCGGTATTTCGCCGCACCGACGTCCCCATGACCCGGTTCGGGAGCCGCACATGACGCGCGGGGCAGCCTCACGGCCGCCCCGCGCGTCCGCGCGTGTCCTTCACGTCCGCGTGTCCTTCGCGGCCTCGCGTCCGGTGCCGCATGCCCTTCCGCCTGTGCTCCCGTTGTGACCACATGGTGGTGGACTCCGTACGGTGCGTGCCGCGCGTGTGGCTATTTCTCAGCGCGGCCATGACCATTGGTGGCAGTCTGCTGAGCGGTAGATACGCTCAGCAACGCAGCCGGAGGTGCAGTTTCCGTGGCGTCCAGTGTCAATCCCACCGTCAGGCGACGCCGATTGGGCCAGGAGCTGCGCCGGCTCCGTGAGCTGAAGGGCATGACGGCCGAAGAGGTCGCGGAACGCCTGCTGGTGTCGCAGTCCAAGATCAGCCGCCTCGAGAACGGCCGCCGTTCCATCAGCCAGCGCGATGTCCGCGACCTGTGCGGCGTGTACGAGGTCGACGACCACCGGATCGTCGACTCCCTGATGCAGATGGCCAAGGACTCCCGCCAGCAGGGCTGGTGGCACGCCTTCGGCGACATCCCCTACAGCGTCTACATCGGCCTGGAGACGGACGCGGCGAGCCTGCGGGTGTACGAACCGCAGGTCGTGCCCGGTCTGCTGCAGACCCGGCAGTACGCGGAGGCCCTCATCGCGGGCGCGTTGCCGGAGACCGGCACCACCGACATCGACAAGAGGGTCAGCGTCCGGCTGCGCCGCCAGGACCGGATCAAGGACTCCGACCATCCGCTGCGGCTGTGGGTCGTCATCGACGAGGCCGCACTGCGCCGGCTCGTCGGCGGCAAGAACCTGATGCGTGAGCAGTTGGAGCATCTGGTGGAGCTGTCCCAGCTGCCGCATGTCACCGTGCAGGTGCTGCCCTTCGACATGGGCGCGCACCCGGGGATCAACGGCCAGTACGCGATCCTGGAGTTCCCGGACGCCTCGGACTCGAGCGTGGTCTACATCGAGGGCGTGACGAGCGACCTGTATCTGGAGAAGGCCAACGACGTCCAGAAGTACAGCGTCATGTACGAGCACCTGCGCGCCCAGGCGTTGAACGTGGACCAGACGCGGGCCTTCATCGCGGACATCGCCAAGGACTACGCGCGCTAGGAGTTGGCCGAAAGGCCGTCAGGAACGCGTTCGCAACGATGAAAACCGTAAGGTACACCCCCGCCAGGTGCGGCGGAGGTGTCATCTGGAATATGCCATCCGGTCGAGTGAACGGCTGCCTCACCGGCCGATGGCGGCGAGTAGCGTCGATCACGCCAGCACGAAGGTTGGCGCACATCACCATCACTCGCACAAGCGGAGCGAACATGGCAATCATTCAGGGCGCCACGGAGACCTGGACCAAGTCCTCGTACTCCACGGGCAACGGTGCTTGCGTAGAGGTCAAGTCACCCGTCGAGCAAGCCATCGCCGTCCGGGACTCCAAGGTCCCCGCGGGCCCGTCGATCAGCTTCGTCCCCGAATCGTGGAACGCGTTCGTGAACGAGGTCGGACAGGGAGCCTTCGATCTCGGCTGAGCCGTACGCCGAGTACCGAAGAGCACCTGTTGTCCACGTACCACCTGACAGAGCCCTCTCGACTGGTCCGCCGTCCCGGCCGAGGGGGCTCGGCCACATGCAGGGCCGGGTCCGTCAGCGCAACCGGTCCACGTAGCGGTCCGTCCCCGGCACCGTCGGAATGAACGGCGCCACCAGCTCCACCCGCCCGAGACCCGACGCGGCGACCTCCCCGTCGAGATCCGCGAAGTCGGCGTCCCAGCGCTCCCGCGGGTCCTGTTCCAGGAACCAGAGCAGCGTCAGGCGCGTGTCGACGCCCTCCACCTGCTTGACGTACGTCATGCGGTCGCCCGGCAGCGGGGTGGGGCGGAACACGGTCACCATGGCCGTGCCGGAGCCCGCGAGGCGCTTCGGGAGGTGACGGGTGCGCAGCCAGTCCAGCAGTTCGGCTCGCTGCTCCGGGCCGTCCGTGTCGATGACCTCGACGACCAGGCCGGCGTAGGGGTGGTCGAGTGCGTGATGGTCGCGCGGACCCGCCGCTCCGTCGCGGTAGACCGTCGCCTCGTGGTCCTGGAAGGCCGTGAAGACGTGCGTACGGTCCTGGTAGACGCGGCCGTCGCGGTTCAGGCGCTTGTTGATGCCGACCGTCCACTTCATGTGGTCGGCGTAGCGGCCGTCGGTGATCCAGTACGTGGAGATGTAGCAGCCCGCGGTGACCGGCTGGGCCACCGCCGACTTCTCCGGGTAGCGCAGCAGTTGGAGGTCCCTGGTGGCGACCCAGCGGCGGCCCGCGTAGATCCACGGCATGGCCATCGCGCCGGCGTAGTAGTGGTCGTCCTCGTACCAGCGGTTGTACGCGTACTCGTGGCCCGGGTGCGGTTCGACCATCGTGATCAGGGCATGGCCGGGGCGCACTCCGTACGGGCCCACACCGGCCAGTTCGGCGTACACCTCGCTGCGGGTGTCGCTCGTCGTACGGTCGCTCATTCCACCGTCTCCCTTCCCTCCGTCCGCGGACGCCCCTACTCTGACGGGCCGTCAGATGTTTCGCCAGAGCCGGGAGCCGCCGAGATGCTGCTGCAGGGGAAGACCGTCATCGTGTCCGGCGTCGGCGCCGGGCTCGGCCATCAGATCGCCGCGACCGTCGTACGCGACGGGGGCCGCGCCGTCCTCGGGGCGCGCACCGAGGAGAACCTCGCGAAGTCGGCGGGCGAGATCGATCCGGAGGGCGCCCGGACCGCCTACCGGCCCACCGACATCACCGACGAGGCGCAGTGCGAGGCCCTGGCGGCGCTCGCCGTGGAGCGTTTCGGAGGGGTCGACGCGGTCGTCCATGTCGCCGCCTGGGACAGCTACTTCGGCGGTCTCGCGGACGCCGACTTCGCGACCTGGCAGCAGGTCATCGATGTGAACCTGCTGGGCACCCTGCGGATGACCCGGGCCTGCCTGCCCGCCCTGAAGGAGCGCGGCGGCTCGGTCGTCATCATCGGTACGCAGTCGGCGGTCGCCGCGCCCTCACAGGTGTGGCAGGCGGCGTACGCGGCGTCCAAGGGGGCTCTGACCTCGGCGATGTACTCGCTGGCCCGGGAGCTGGGCCCGGACCGGATCCGGGTGAACACGGTGCTGCCGGGCTGGATGTGGGGCCCGCCGGTCCAGGCGTACGTCCAGTTCACCGCGCACACCGAGGGGGTGTCCGAGACCGAGGTGCTCGGCCGGCTCACCGAGCGGATGGCGCTGCCCGAGCTGGCGACGGACGGAGATGTCGCGGAGGCGGCCGCGTTCCTCGCCTCCGACCGGGCCCGGGCGATCACGGGTCAGTCGCTGCTGGTCAACGCCGGCGAACTCATGCGGTAGGACCTGATCCGAACAGGCCCCCAGCGCTGTCGCGCCAACAGGCTTACTCATGGGGGCAGTTGGCCTCACCTTTCCTCGGCCGCACGGGACCCGCATCCCGTGCGGTCTTTCTCTGTGGCCGGAGCCTGACGAAGTGCCTGCTCATGGTGTGGCCGTCGTCACGTTCACGACAACGCCCTCGAAGGTCAAGAACGAGCAAAATCGTTCTGCTTTCTGATCTGCGTTCACATTTATGACCACGGAAACCCTTGACCCGCCGCCCGAACAGGCGGTTCAATCCCGGAAGTCCCCGATCCCGCACGGGGGCGCCGCTGATCGGACGTACTGACGAAGTGCCATGGACGTTCACAAGGCGGACCCCAGGAGGGGGCACATGAACAGTCTCGACTGGACCGTGCTCATCGGATACTTCGGTGTGATGGTCGCGATCGGACTCTGGTCGCACAAGCGCGTGGACACCGTCAGCGACTTCTTCACCGCGGGCGGCAAGATGCCGTGGTGGCTGTCGGGCATCTCGCACCACATGTCCGGCTACAGCGCGGTGATGTTCACCGGCTACGCGGGCATCGCGTACAAGTACGGCGTCACGTCCTTCGTGACGTGGTCCCTCCCGATCGCCATCGGCATCTTCATCGGCGCGAAGCTCTTCGCCCCGCGGCTGAACCGGCTGCGCTCCAAGCTGCACGTCGCGTCCCCGCTGGAGTACCTGAAGAACCGCTACAACCTGAAGACCCAGCAGGCGCTCGCCTGGTCGGGCCTGCTGCTGAAGATCGTGGACGTGGGCGCCAAGTGGGCCGCCATCGCCACCCTGCTCTCCGTCTTCACCGGCATCTCGCTCAACCAGGGCATCCTCATCACCGGTGTCATCACCGGCGTCTACTGCACCATCGGCGGTCTGTGGGCCGACGCCCTCACCGAACTGGGTCAGTTCATCATCCAGTTGTTCGCCGGTCTGGCGATGCTGTTCGCCGTCATGAGCGAACTCGACGGGTTCAGCACGCTGTGGACGGTGTGGGACGAGCCGGAGATGCAGGGCCACGCGGACGCGACCGCCGGCCCCTACACGGTGACCTTCCTGCTGGCGTTCCTCTTCATCAAGACCTTCGAGTACAACGGCGGCATGTGGAACCAGGCGCAGCGCTACATGGCGACCGCCAACGCCCGCGAGGCGACGCGCTCCGCCCGCCTCTCCGCGATCCTGTGGTTCGTCTGGCCGCTGGTGCTCTTCTTCCCGATGTGGTGCGCGCCGCTGCTGATCGAGGCGAAGAAGCCGGACGCCTCCGACTCGTACGCGCTGATGACCGAGCAGCTGCTGCCGCACGGACTGCTCGGCCTGGTCATCGTGGGCTTCTTCTCGCACACCATGGCCATGTGCTCGTCCGACGCCAACGCCATCGCCGCCGTCTTCACCCGGGACATCGCACCCGTGCTGTCGAAGAAGGCCCGGGGCTGGAGCGAGCGGTCGGGGCTCATCGCCGCCCGTCTGTCGACGATCGCGTTCCTCGCGCTGTCGATGGCGATCGCGACACAGGTCAACTCGCCCACGTTCAAGGACATCATCACCGTCGTGATCAAGTGGGTGGCGGGGCTGATGGGACCGATCGCGATCCCGTTCATGCTCGGCCTGCTGCGTCCGTTCCGCAGGTCCGGACCGACGGCGGCGCTCACCAGCTGGGCGGCCGGTCTGATCGCGTTCTTCTTCCTCAACTACGAGATCGACGGCACCGCCAGGACCGATGTGGCCCTCCAGTACCAGGTGTCCGTACCGCTCGCGATCTCGCTGGTGCTCTACATCGTGATCGGCTTCCTCAAGCCGGAGGACACCCCCGAGCGCGATGCGGTGATCGCCCGGATCAACTCGGACGACGACGGCCCGGAGGTGGGTGCCGCGGCGGCGACCGTGCCGGGACAGACGGCGCCCGCCGGGGAGAAGGTCCTCGGCCGCGAAGGGGCCGACGGCTGACGGCGCGCTGACGGACGCCCCCTGCGCACCGGGGCCCGGCTTCCCGAGGGGGGAGCCGGGCCCCGGTGCAGGTCCGTGCCGGTGCCGAAAGCGCGACCGGCCGGGTCAGCTGCGGGGGTACCGGGCCAGCCAGCCCGGGGAGTTGATCGTCGGTCCGTGCAGCGCCGGCCCCTGGGTCATCTCCATCGCGAAGTCGTCGGCGAGCTCCAGGATCGTGGGACGGCCCTCGATCTCGGACAGCCAGGCGGGCGGCAGCGCCGTCTCGCCGTGCAGCGCCCCGAGCAGCGAGCCGGTCACGATGCCCGTCGTCTCCGAGGGGCCGTCGTGGTTCACCGCCAGCCGCAGGCCGTGCCGGATGTCCTCGCCGACGAGCGCGCAGTAGACGGCGATGGCGAGCGCGTCCTCGGCGTGATGCCCCTCGCCGAGGGACGCGATGCGTGCCGGGCTCGGAATGCCCTGGCGTACGGCGCCGAGCGCGTGCTTGAGGGCGTCTGTGACGGGCTGGTGCCCCGGGCGGGCGGCCAGCAGGGCGAGCGCGCGCTGCACGGAGCCGTCGAGCGTCTCCCCGCGGGCCAGTCCGTGCACGATGACCGCGAAGGCCCCCGCCGACAGATACGCGGTCGGGTGCCCGTGCGTCTGGGCCGCGCACTCCACCGCCAACTGGAACACCAGCTGCGGCTCCCAGCCGACGAGCAGCCCGAACGGAGCGGACCGGGCGAGCGCGCCGCCATCGCGCGCGGTCGGGTTCTTGGGCGCTTCGAGGGTGCCCATCGTCTCGTCGCCGAGGCCGACCAGGGTCGACCGGGAGGGGTCGCGGCGGGTGTAGAGCCACTCCTCGCGGGCGAGCCAGCCGTTGTCCTTGCGGCGCTCGTCGGGTCCCCAGTCGCGCTGCGTGGCGGCCCATCTCAGATACGCGCGGTGCACATCGGTGGGCGGATGCCAGGCGCCGGTGTCGCGGCGGACCTGTGCGCGGATGAGCCCGTCGACGGTGAACAGGGTGAGCTGGGTCGCCGCCGTCACGGCGCCGCGACGGCCGTGGGCGGGTACGAGATCGCCGATGCCGTCCTGCCCGTGTGTGGCGCGTATCTCGTCCAGCGTGAGGGACGCGACCCCGGCGCCCAGCGCGTCGCCGATGGCACCGCCGAGCAGGGCGCCGCGCACCCGGGCACGGAAGTCCTGCTGTTCCGCACGCCCCCAGACGGCTGTGGCTGCTGCGCTCACCGCGCGTCCCTCCCTGGACGTCGAACGTATGCACCTGGCGGAGCACTTTAATCGACCGCGGGAGATCGGTTCAGGGCTGTAAGGGGGCCGATGCGGTATGTGATGGGTCGCACGTCGGGCCGGATTTGAGCGAGTCGCGCCTCAGGAGCCCCAGGGGCCTCGGCCTCAACAGGCTCCTCGCCGCGCCACCGCGCACCGCCCGCCCGGCGACCGTCGCCCTCCGCCGGGTGCCGGTGACTCACACCGTCGCCGTCACCCGCAGCACCGCCTTGCCCCGTACCGTGCGCCGGCGCAGGGCGTCCGCCGCGTCGGCGAACTGCTCCCACGGGCCCTGCCAGCCGATCTCCACCGCGAGGCTCCCCTCCGCCGCGTACCCGACCAGGAGGGCGAGGTCGGCGGCCGGGGCGGACAGGTCGTTGACGAACGACGTGAGCGACTTGGCGGGCCCGATCGTCGAGTACGGCGGGAAGACGGCCGGCTCCCCCGAGGTCCAGCCGACGCTCTGCAGGCTGCCGCCCGGCGCCAGCAGCTCCCAGGCCGCGACCATCTGCGGGCCGCCGACGCTGTCGATGATCACGTCGACCGGCCGGCGCAGACCCTCCAGGCCCACCACCACCTCGTCCGCACCCGCCTTGACGAGCCCCTCGCGGCGGGCGGCCGAGCCCACCGACGCGATCACCCGGGCACCCGCGGCCGCGGCGAGTTGCAGCGCGAAGCGTCCGACGCCGCCCGATGCCCCGGTGACCAGTACCCGCTTGCCCGGGGCGAGACCCGCGGCCCGCAGGGACCGCAGCGCGGCGATCCCCGCGACCGGCAGCGCCGCCGCCTCCGCCTGCGAGAGGCCGTCCGGGATCTCGGCCAGGGCGTCCGCGTCCACCGCGATCCGTTCCGCGAAGGCGCCGGACGAGAGGGCGACGACCCGGGTGCCCACCGCGGGTCCCGCGCCCTCGGACCGCACCACCACGCCTGCGGCGTCCGAGCCCAGCACGGCCCCCTCGGGTACGCGTCCCGACCGGGCGTCGTTGAGGTCGCCGTGGTTGAGCGAGACGTGGTGGACGTCCACGAGCACCTGTCCGGGCCCCGGTACGGGTTCGGGCACTTCGGTCAGGCGAACGGCGTCGGTCGCGGACGGGTCCACGACGAGGGCTCTGACGGACATGTCGGCTCCTTGGTGACGGTGGTCGGTCCGCACGGCGTGCCGGACCGGTGCTGTGCGTGGTGCTGAACAGGGTGCTGATCTCTGCATGCGTGGGGCGGCAGGGTTCACGGCGCCTGCCGTGCCGACCTTGCCGCTGTCGGCGACCCCTGCCACGGACGCTCGCCGAGTTGCCGGCGCCCCGTGTCACGGGCCCCTTCACCCAGGCGCGTCTCCGCCCCGCAGCCGCTCCCGCTGCGCCAGGGCCCACGCGTGGTCCGGGTCGAGCGCCAGGGCCCGTTCCAGGTCCGCCAACGCCCTCTCGGGCCGCCCCGGCGCCGCGTACGCCATCGCCCGGCTGCCGGGCGCCCACGTGTACACCGGATGGAGCGCCAGAGCCCGGTCGACTGCTCGACCGCCTCCTCCTCCCGGCCCATGAAGCGGTACACCTCACCGCGCTCCCCCACCGCCGCCGCGGTGTCCGGCGCCGGCAGGTCCGCCCGGTCGAGATCCTCCCGGCGCGTGACCGTGCGGCGTGCGTCAGTCCACCAGGGGCAGCAGCTCCGGCAGATGCCCGTCGGACGCGGCGGCGGCCTGCTGCCGCTCCTCGGACACCTCGCCGTACAGCGTCGTCCGCGGCTTCGCCGGCCGCCCCGCCGCCTCGGCGATCGCGACCAGATCCTTCACCGAGCGGTACGAGCCGTAACTGGATCCCGCCATACGGGAGATGGTCTCCTCCATCAGGGTGCCGCCGAGGTCGTTGGCACCCGAGCGCAGCATCTCGGCCGCGCCCTCCGTGCCCAGTTTCACCCAGCTGGTCTGGATGTTGGTGATGTGCGGGTGCAGCAGGAGGCGGGCCATCGCCATCACGGCGCGGTTGTCGCGGGCGGTCGGCCCCGGCCGCGCGATGCCGGCGAGATAGACGGGCGCGTTGGTGTGGATGAAGGGCAGGGTCACGAACTCCGTGAACCCGCCGGTCTCCTGCTGGATCCGCGCCAGCGTCCGGAAGTGGCCGAGCCAGTGCCGGGGCTGGTCCACATGCCCGTACATCATGGTCGAGCTGGACCGGATGCCGAGTTCGTGCGCCGTGGTGACGACCTCGATCCAGGTGGCGGTGGGCAGTTTGCCCTTCGTCAGCACCCAGCGGACCTCGTCGTCGAGGATCTCGGCCGCGGTGCCCGGGATCGAGTCGAGCCCGGCCTCCTTCGCGGCGGTCAGCCACTCGCGGATCGACAGGCCGGTCCGGGAGGCGCCGTTGACGACCTCCATCGGGGAGAACGCGTGCACATGCATCCCCGGGACGCGCTCCTTCACGGCGCGCGCGATGTCGAAGTACGCCGTGCCCGGCAGGTCGGGATGGATACCGCCCTGCATGCACACCTCCACCGCACCGACGTCCCACGCCTGCGCCGCCCGGTCGGCGACCTGGTCGAGGGAGAGGGTGTACGCGTCGGCGTCGGTGCGCCGCTGCGCGAAGGCGCAGAAACGGCAGCCGGTGTAACAGACGTTGGTGAAGTTGATGTTGCGCGTGACGATGTAGGTGACGTCGTCGCCCACGACATCGCGCCGCAGCTCGTCCGCGATCCGCGTCAGGGCGTCGAGGGCCGGCCCGTCGGCGTGCAGCAGGGCGAGTGCCTCGTCGTCCGTGAGCCGGGTCGGATCGTCGGCCGCGGTCTTCAGCGCGCCCCGCACATCCGTGTCGATGCGCTGCGGCACCATCCCGGGGGCGGCGGCCTCACGCAGCGACTCCCAGTCGCCGTACACCTCGTCGAAGTCGTCACGGCGGTCGTGGGTGCGGCCGTCGGTGTCGATGGTCCGGTGCAGATCGGTACGCCCGGCGGCGGTGAAGCCCTCGTCGGGCTCCTGCCACGGGTGGCCCTGCACGGGGGCTTCGGGGTTGGCGAGCCCGGTCTCCGGATCGGCCAGTGCCCGTACGTGCGGCATGAGCCGCGGATCGAGCCACGGCTCACCGCGACGGACGAACTCCGGGTACACACACAGCCGTTCCTCCAGCCGAAAGCCCGCGGCGGCCGACTGCTCGGTGAGGACGTCGATCTGCGGCCAGGGCCGCTCCGGGTTCACATGGTCGATGGTCAGCGGCGAGACCCCGCCCCAGTCGTCGATGCCGGCGCCGATGAGCCGTCCGTACTCGCTGTCCACGAGGTTCGGCGGCGCCTGAAGACAGGCGGACGGGCCCATGATGTGCCGGGCGACGGCGACGGTGGCCACCAGCTCGTCCAGCTCGGCGTCCGGCATACCGCGCATCGCCGTGTCCGGCTTGGCGCGGAAGTTCTGCAGGATCAGTTCCTGGATGCCGTGGTACGCCCGCGAGATCCGGCGCAACGCGAACAGCGAGTCCGCGCGCTCCTCGTAGGTCTCGCCGATCCCGATCAGCAGCCCGCTGGTGAACGGCACGGAGCTGCGCCCGGCGTCCTCCAGCACGCGCAGCCGCACGGCGGGTTCCTTGTCGGGCGACCCGTGGTGCGGCCCGCCGGGCTCGCTCCACAGCCGGGTCGCGGTGGTCTCCAGCATCATCCCCATGGACGGCGCCACGGGCTTGAGCCGCTGGAAGTCGGTCCAGGTCATGACCCCGGGGTTGAGATGGGGCAGCAGCCCGGTCTCCTCCAGGATCCGGATGGCCATGGCCCGTACGTACGCGATGGTGTCGTCGTACCCCTCGGCCTCCAGCCACTCCCGCGCCTCGGGCCACCGGTCCTCGGGCTTGTCGCCGAGCGTGATGAGGGCTTCCTTGCACCCCATCTCGGCCCCGCGCCGGGCGATGGCGAGCACCTCGTCGGGCGACATGAACATCCCGTGCCCGGCACGCCGGAGCTTGCCGGGGACGGTGGCGAAGGTGCAGTAGTGGCACTTGTCCCGGCACAGCCGGGTGAGCGGGATGAACACGCTCTTGGAGTAGGTGATGACCCCGGCCCGCCCGGCGGCCTCCAGCCCGGCATCCCGCACCCGGGCGGCGGACGCACAGAGATCGTCGAGATCCTCCCCCCGCGCCTGCAACAGCACGGCGGCCTCCCCGACATCGAGAGCCACCCCGTCCCGGGCGCGCTTGAGTGCGCGCCGCATGGCGTTCCGGGTGGGCCGCGCGGGGGGTTCGGGCTGGTGATCGGTCATGGGGTCGAGGATACGAGCTGGTGGTGTGGTGGGTAGGGGGCGACGGGGGTGGCTCCAGGCACAACCGCGCCGAAGAAGTGCAGGACCTCATCGACAAACCGGAGAACTGGCCGTGACCGCCATTCAACTGATCGCCTCGTTCATCGTGACGGGTCGGCTGCACGGGGTCGGGATCGGCTCGACCCTCAGCGAGGTCGACCGGGCCATTCCCTCCAGCCACGTGGACGTGGTGGACGAGAGCGGCCACTCCCTACGACGGGACTACGGCTTCCTGGAGTTCTACTTCAACCCGGGGCCGGACTGGGTGGTGAGCGGCGGGGCGCTCGAACTGCACAGGTTGGCGTCGGGATACGAGCGAGCCGAGATGTGGCGTCAGGACATGCAGGTCGACCTCCCGCAGTACCTGACATGGGCCGACTTGCGAGAGGAACTCGCTCGGACTCCCGACTCCCCCGCCCTCGCGATGACGGATCAGGGCGATTTTCTCGAGTACCGGGCAGCGGCGACGAAGGTGTCGGTGATCGTGAACAACGACCATGAAGAGCGCGACTCCTGGGTGGGGCACGGCGATGTGTGGAGCGTCAGCTTGGGCTGATCCGGCGCTCGAACCGTCCAGCGGGCCGTACGAGCTGGTGGCGGGGCCGACTGGGTGCTGGACGCCGGTGACGCCGACGGGAGTGGTTGAGGCATCAATCAGGCACATTCGTTCGGTTCACCCCTCATTAATCCACATTTACCCCGTTGCTTTCGAAAAAACGACCATGGCACGATGCTACGCATGACGGAGAACGGGGGCGGCTCCGAGGAGCCGGGTCAGCAGTCGAGGCTGGCCGATTTGGTTGGCTCGACGGCGACTTCACCAGGGGCGGGCGGGGCGGAGCCACCGTCGGAAGAGGTCCTTGTAGCACGCGGCAAGCACGAGTTTGCCGTGTTGCTCGGCGAATTCCGGCGTACGGCGGTACTGGTGCCGTTCGACGACCAGGGCAGCCTGTGGACCGCTGATCAGAACGGCGTCCGCTGGATCTGCGCGTTCTCGAACGAGGAGTCCCTGGCCCGGTTCGCCGAGGCCCAGGGCGGCGCCGCCCGTGAGTGGACGTACCGCACGATCCTCGGTGCACGGCTGCTGGATGTGATGGTGCCGATGCTCGGCATGCCCGCCGGTGTCGCGCTCGATGCGGCAAGCGACGACGGAATGCTCTTTCCGCCGGTGAAGGGCATCGTGCCCGACGCGGTGGCGGTCGATCTCGGGGGAACACAGTGAGCGGCGAAGGCTCTGATCTGAACGTACCGCCGGCGGCTCTCGCCGACATCGCCAAGGGCATCAACCTGGCGCATGCCGAGCTGAAGGACCTCGGCATGATCGGCGAGGCGAGCGTGGGGCGCGGCTTCTCTGATCTGGCCTTGTCCGGGATGGAGTTGGGCCACACCGGCCTGACCGACCAGTTCCAGACCTTCTGCGACCGCTGGGAGTGGGGCGTGCGGGCGCTGACGCTGCGCGGGAACGGCTTCGCACAGGGCGTCGGCCTGTCGGCGGGCTCGTTCGCCGAACAGGAGCAGTACGTCAAGGACTCGATCAAGATCGGGGTGAACTCCCTCAACGGGAACCCGCACTTGACCGAGGAAGAGGTCAAGGGCATGAGCTGGGACAAGATCAGCACCCAGTCCGCGTTCGACGGTGCCACCTGGAGCGGCGAGTCCTTCTCCGAAGCCCAGAAAGAGGTCAACCAGACCTGGAAGAACACCGGTTACGACGTGATGGACGCCCAGCTGGACTCCATGGAGCGGTCGGGTCTCATCGATCCGAAGGTGCGGGACGCGGCCGACGCGGATCTGCGGGAGACGTTCGATCCGGATGAGCAGACCATCGCCCAGGCCGAAGAGCCGCGTTGGGGGGACAACCGCTGATGCCGGACTGGGGAGCATGGGCCGACAAGGGCATCGATGCCATCGACGGCGGCATCGACAAGGCCAAGGAGAAGGTCGGCGAGGGTGTCGACTGGGCGACGGACAAGGTCGGCGACGGCCTGGACAAGGTCGGCGCGCACGACTGGGCGGACTCCGTCGAGGACTGGGGCGATGAGACCGCGTCGTCGCTCGGCGCGGAGGTGGGCGAACAGCAGCTGGGCCAGACCGAGGAGGCCAACGAGCTCATCCACGGCAACCCGGGCAAGATAGCCGCCACCGTGAAGAACCTGCGGGACTTCCAGAAGGCGTTCGATCTGGTCGGCGGCGGGATGAAGAAGCTCGACTCCAGCCACTGGAAGGGCGAGGCGGCCAACACCTTCCGGGAGAAGTTCCAGACCCTGCCCACGGACTGGCTGCGCGCGGCGGACGCCTTCGAGGACGCGGCGAAGGCACTGGAGACGTACTCCAAGGCGGTCACCGGCGCGCAGGGCAAGGCCAAGGAGGCGATCGCCCTCTACAAGGAGGGCAACGAGTCCTCCAAGACGGCGGCCGACACGTACAACAAGAAGGTCGACGCCTACAACGCGGCCCGCAACAGCGACAACCCGCCGCCGCGCCCCGAACCCTTCTCCGACCCGGGTGTCGCCAAGCGCGAGCGGGCGCACGAGATCCTCAAGGAAGCACGCCGCCACCGCAACGAGGCGGCGGACACGGCGAAGTCGGCGGTCACGGCGGCGATGGCGCACGCGCCGAAGGAGCCGACGGGCCGCGAGAAGCTGACGCTCGAGCTCGCGGACTACGGCATGGGCCAGGGAGTCGAACTGGCCCACTTCGGCGGCGGCGTCATCAAGGGCACGGCGGGCCTGGTGAACTTCGTCCGCTCGGTGAACCCGATCGACCCGTACAACATCACGCACCCGGCGGAGTACTGGAAGGGCCTCAACACGACGCTTGCGGGCCTGGCCTCGACGGCGGCGAACCCGGACAGGGCGCTGAAGAACGCGTGGGAGGCGGCGAAAGGCGACCCAGGGGAGTTCTTCGGGCGACTGGTGCCGGAGGTGCTCGGAACGAAGGGCACGGGCCTGGCTCGGGGAGGTTTGCGTGCCGGGCTGAAGACCGGGGCGAAGGACCTTGCGGACCAGCCGCCGGGGAAGGGGCGTGCGGGGCACGACAAGGAACCCGAGGGCAACAGTCGCGAGTGCGGCGAGAAGGTCTGCAAGAAGGACCCCGTCGATGTCGCCACGGGACGCATGATCCTGCCGCAGACGGACATCGCGCTGCCGGCGTCGCTGCCGCTGGTGTTTGAAAGGACCTTCGAGTCGTCGTACCGAGCGGGTGGCTGGTTCGGCCCGGCATGGTCGAGCACCGCCGACCAGCGCCTGGAGATCGATCCCGAGGGCGTCGTGTTCATCTGCGACGACGTCAGCCTGCTGGCGTATCCGCACCCGGCGCCAGGCGTTCCGGTGCTGCCCACGCACGGGAGAGAGTGGCCCCTCGAGATCGACGCGGGCGGCGGCTACACGATCACCGACCCCGACTCGGGCCGTGTCCGGCACTTCACCACACGGAACCCCGAACTCGCTCTGCTGGCACAGGTCGATGACCGCAACGGGCGCTGGATCACGTTCGAGTACGACGAGGACGGCGCGCCGACGTCGATCGTCCACCACAGCGGCTACCACCTGAAGCTGACCACGGACGACGGCCGCATCACAGCCCTGCACCTGGCCGGCGCCGCCGCGGACGGCTCCGACCAGGAGATCCTGCGGTACGGGTACACCGACGGCCACCTCACCGAGGTGATCAACTCCTCGGGTCTGCCGCTGCGTTTCGGCTGCGACGAGCACGGTCGCATCACATCCTGGACGGACAGGAACGGCAGTCACTTCGACTACGTCTATGACGAACACGACCGCTGCGTCGCCCAATCCGGAACGAACGGGCATCTCGCGACGACGTTCCGCTGGGACGAGGTCGACCGCGACACCGGCCTGCGGGTCAACTCGGTGACGGACGCCCTCGGCCATACCGAGCGCTACCTCATCGACGAACGTGTTCAGGTCGTCGGCGAGATCGACGCGACGGGAGCGCGCACCCTCTTCGAACGCGACGACCACAACCGGCTGCTGTCCGTCACGGACCCGCTGGGTCGCACCAGCCGCTCCGTGTACGACGAATCCGGCCGCCCGATCACTGTTGTACGCCCGGACGGACGTGAGCTGCACGCGAAGTACAACGAGCTGGGGCTCCCGGTACACATCCGGGGCACGGACGGCACGGTTACGCGGCAGACGTACGACGATCGGGGCAACCGCACGTCGGTCACGGAGCCCTCGGGGGCGACGACCCGGTTCTCGTACGACGCGGCGGGTCACCTGGCATCGGTAACGGACGCTCTGGGGCACACGTCGTCCGTGCGCGTCGACCGCGCCGGACTACCGGTCGAGATCACCGACCCTCTGGGGGCGACGACCCGCTACGAGCGGGACGCGTTCGGGCGGCCTGTCCGCGTCGTTGACGCCCTCGGCGCGGCCACGCAGTTGGCGTGGTCGGTGGAGGGCAAGCCGTCCCGGCGCATCGAGCCGGACGGCACCGAGCAGTCGTGGACCTACGACGGCGAAGGCAACTGCGTCAGCCACACCGACGCCATGGGCGCGGTCTCGACCTTCGAGTACACGGACTTCGACCTTCTGGTGGCTCGCACGGGGCCGGACGGCGTGAGGTACGAGTTCAGCCACGACAGCAACCTGCGGCTGACCCGGGTCACCAATCCGCAGGGCCTGACGTGGGACTACTCATATGACGCGGCGGGGCGGCTGGTCTCGGAAACGGATTTCGACGACCGCGTGTTGACCTACGTGTTCGACCCGGCGGGCCGACTTGCCGCCAGGACGAACGGCCTCGGGCAGAGTGTGCGGTTCGAGCGCAACGCCTTGGGACAGATCACCCGCAAAGACGCCGACGGCTCCGTCACCACGTACGAGTACGACATATTCGACGAGCTCGCGACGGCAGCCAACCAGGACGCGACGCTGACCCGGATGCGCGACCGCTACGGAAGGCTCAGGTCCGAGACGGTAAACGGCCAAGAGCTCGCCTTCCAGTACGACGCCCTGAGTCGCCGTACTGGCAGGACGACGCCGGGTAGGACCGTCAGCACCTGGTCGTACGACGCGGCGGGACGACGTACGCAGCTGGCAGTCTCGGGCCGCACCCTCACATTCGAACGTGACGCATTGGGACAGGAGCTGGCGCGCCACATCGGCGAGGCGGTTACGTTCACCCATGCCTTCGACGCGATGGGCCGTCTCGTTGACCAGCAAGTCACCGGTGCGAGCGGCAGCCTCCAACGCCGCGGGTACACGTACCGCCCGGACGGCAACCTGGTCCGCGTCGATGACCACTTCTCGGGCACTCGCACCTTCGACCTGGACGCCGCCAGCCGCGTGACCGCAGTCCACGCGGCCAACTGGGGCGAGCACTACGCCTACGACCCGGCGGGCAACCAGACCGAAGCGTACTGGCCGGGCACGCACCCAGGCCATGAAGCCACGGGTGCGCGGACACGCTCGGGCACCCGCATCACCCGCGCCGGCAGCGTCCGCTACGAGCACGACGTCCACGGCCGCGTCGTCCTCCGGCAGAAGAGCCGGCTGTCACGCAAGCCCGATACCTGGCGGTACGAGTGGGATGTCGAAGATCGCCTGACCAGCGTCATCACCCCGGACGGCGTGCTTTGGCGCTATGTCTATGACCCCCTAGGCCGCCGTATCGCCAAACTACAGATGGCCCACGATGGTACGACCGTCGCCGAGCGGACCGTTTTCACTTGGGATGACACCACCCTGTGCGAGGAGACTGCCGAGTCTGGAACACTTCCCAATCCCGTAACCCTGACCTGGGAACACGATGGCCTGATCCCGATCTGCCAGGTCGAGCGCATCACAGCGACTGAAGCACCACAAGAGGAGATCGACTCTCGATTCTTCGCCGTGATCACCGACCTCGTCGGCACTCCTACCGAACTAGTAGATGAAGACGGACTCGTTGCCTGGCGATCTATGACCACTCTATGGGGGGCCACTGCTTGGACCAGAAGCGCGAACGCCTACACCCCGCTGCGGTTTCCCGGCCAGTATCACGATCTTGAGACCGGCCATCACTACAACTACCTTCGCCATTACGAGCCTGAGACAGCACGGTATCTCTCCTCCGACCCCCTCGGCTTGTCCCCAGCCCCCAATCCCTCTACCTACGTACACAATCCACACACGTGGTCAGACCCTCTCGGGCTCAGCCCCTGTCCAGACGCAAAAGCCAAGTGGGAGCAAAAGGCCGATTTTTCCAGCCAGAAGGTGATGAGCAAGAAGTTCGATGCACACGCTCCAGACTTCGGCGTCACCGGCAACCGGAACAAACAGTCAATGACAGAATTCGAACAGAACATGCGAAGCCATATGACCGCACCCGACACAAAGATCTACAGGTACGACTATCGCGGCCAGGGACAAGCCATAGGATTTATCGATCCAGGGACGAAGCGGATGGTCATGTTGCACGCCGATGGAAAGTTTTGGTCGGCGTGGAATCTCGGCGAGAGTCAGTTCCGCAGTATCGTTGACCGTGGGTTCCTGAGGTAGGAAATGAGCAAGCCGCATGAATAATTTCGAGTTGATCGAAAGCATTTTGTCTCCTTCGCAAAGGTTTCGCAGTGACTGGCTCGCGGTGAGCACCAAAAGCCTCGCGCCCGTGCCTGACCATTCCAGCCCCAGCCCTGCAACGGCTGGGCGAGTGGTATCCGGCTCCCGAGAAGTCGGCGCGGTAAAGGTGTTGGCGTCGCCGCTCAACCTGAACCTCAACGCGGTCCCAGTCGCCGAAATGCCGCTCGACGCCGAGGAGTTGCTTGGAGTGGCAGTCCGGATAAGATGTGAAACCGGGCTACTACTCGTCGCTGAAAATTTTCTCGGGGCGGCACTGATAAGGCCTGGATACGCCCTCTTTGCGGGTTCCAGCGAGTTCATGAGAGGAGCCGTGCCGGAAGGAATTGCCAGCGCCAGAACCAACTTCCTGCGGTACGCGCAAAAGGTCGAAGATAGGAGGCCCGACATCATGGAAGTTGCCACAAATTTCCCGCCGGCCAACCGATCATGGAAATCAGCTGCTGAGGTCCCCGACCGTAGCCACACTGGGCGACAGCTGGCCCTGATGGGGGACCTCGCATCAAACACTCTGGATGGGCCGACTTTTGCTCGACAGTGGCTCGCTGCGCGTCGCGACGCACTGAACATCGGGGAGCGCTTGGGGGCCGCCCTCACGAATGCGCTGGACGAAGTGTTCTACACGCTCGAGGAGTACGTCATAGATCCAAGCCTCCGAGACGAGGACGACATGAGTGACGAAGACCTCCGACGTCGCGTGGCGGATATCGCCGCTAACCTTCCGTAGCCGAACGGACTCAGTTCGTCTCCTCAACACATGGATGCGAACCGCGCAGGAGGCATAACCGCCCGCTATACCTCTATGGCATCTCGACCTGAGAGCTGTCCCGTAATCACCAGCGGGCGCCACTCACACGTCACGTGTTCGCAATTCACCTTGCGGCACAGAGGGCTGGCGAAGGTGGGAGCGAGCGCGGCCCCCACCGCAACTCAACTAACGCCTCCAGCCTTCCGATCGTCAGCGTGTTCAGACGGTCCAACATCACACCAAAGGACGGGGCATGAGGGAGTCAAGCAGAATCCAGATATACGAAGTGGTCGAGGAGACCGGCTCCGGCGGCGTTTGCATCGTGCGGTGTGTCGGAGGGGTCGCCCGGGTCGGGCAGATATTCATGCTCGAGGCCAGCCCGAATCGCCCGAGTGGAACGGTTCGGCTGCGCCTCGACAGGATCGAGCGGTACGGCCAGGACGTCGATGCCTTCGACGTGATGCATACGGCGAAGGTGCATCTGACCGGTGGGACGATGTCGGGCCTCGTCCGGGGAAGCATTCTGGCCGCTGGTCCGTCGGCGCCCGCCGACGGACCGGAGGACATGGCATAACCCGAGGGCAGAGCGTTACCCCTCACGGCGGCCTCGGGAGTGGCTTCGCCCTAAGGGCCCCGCTCCCCCTCGCGTACCGAAAGCCCCACCCACCCGGACCTCGGTACACGACCCATCCCCCCTCCGGGTACCACCCGCACCCCCGCACGCGTGTCTCCCCGGCCCGCCCCCAAGATCGCGGCAGCCTCTGGGGGCGTGACCACCTCACGGCTCGTCCTCGTCGCTCTGCTCACCGTCGCCGCCGTACCCGCCGCCGCCCTCGTGCCCCTTCAGGGGCCCCGCAGCGGCGCTCCGACCGTTCAGGCCCCCGGGGCGGGTGAGCTCTCCACGTACTGCCCGTACTCGTCCAGCACCCGCAGCACCTCGCTCTCGCCCGCCGGCGGGAGTTGCAGCACGACCTCCTCCACGCCCAGTTCCGCGTAGTGCGCCAGCTTGCCCGGTGAGGGCAGGACCGCGTACGGGACCACCTGGAGCGTCGCGACGTCGCGGCCCGCCGCCGACCAGGCGTCGCGCAGGACCGGGAGCGACTCCGACAGGCCGCGGCCGCCGATCGGGAGCCAGCCGTCCGCGTACTCCGTGATGTGGGAGAACAGCTTCGGGCCCGCCGCGCCGCCGATCAGGGTGCGGGGGCCGCTGATCGGCTTCGGGTAGGCGTCGGAGGCGCGGACCGAGCCGAACTCGCCTTTGTACGCCGTCGGTTCCGCCGTCCACAGCGCCCGCATCAGGCGCATCCTGTCGCGGCCCAGTTCGCGGCGCGTCGTCCACTCGACGCCGTGGTCCGCCGCCTCCTCCTTGTTCCAGCCGAAGCCGAGCCCCAGCGTGAAGCGGCCACCGGAGAGGAAGTCCAGGGTGGCGATCTGCTTGGCCAGGTCGATCGGGTCGTGCTGGGCGATCAGGGTGATGCCCGTGCCGAGGCCGAGCCCCGAGGTCACCGCCGCCGCCTGGCCGAGGGCCACGAAGGGGTCCAGCGTGCGGCCGTACTCGGGCGGGAGGTCGCCGCCCGCGGGGTAGGGCGTCACGCGCTCCACCGGGATGTGGGTGTGCTCGGGCAGATAGAGCCCGGCGAAGCCCCGCTCCTCCAGTTCGCGTGCGAGCCGTACCGGCGTGATCGTCTCGTCGGTGAGGAAGATCGTGGTCGAGATCCGCATACGGAACCCTCCGTCATCGTCTCTGGTGGCGGCCCAAACGTATGCCGTACGGTGCCAGATGCCGAGAGCCCGGCGACACCGGGCCAGGGCCTGTCTTCTGGATCAGGCCCTCGGCCACAACGGGGAGGTTCCGCTTCATGATGCGTGTACGTATCGCCACCACGGCCCTGGTGCTGTCCGGGGCGCTGCTGGTGGGTGCGCCGGTCGCTTCGGCATCGCCCGCGCCGACCGGGGTGACGGCGGTTCAGAAGCCGGGCTCGGCGGCCCCGGCCGGCGTCTCGTCGACCGTCGCCCAGGCCGACACCGAGGCCTCCACGGTCGCCAAGGGCAAGAAGAGCAAGAAGAAGAAAAAGAAGAAGAAGGGCGGCTTCGGGGCCGGGCTGATCATCGGCCTGATCATCATCGTCGCGCTGATCGTCATCATCGCGCTCCTCGTGCAGCGGCGGAGGAAGAGCGACTGAAACCCGCCCCGAAAGGCACGCGCAACCCGCCGCACCCCTTCCCTTGCACGGCAGTTCACGGCTCAATACCAGGGTTTGAGTACACCACTCCTGTCCCACTCACCGCCCCTGGGGAGCCGACGCCATGTGCAAGGACGAACACGCGCTGGGTAGACGCGGACTGCTCGTGACGGGAGCCGCAGCCGCCCTTACGTTGGGCACTGTGAGCTTCGCGAACGCCGCGCCCGCCGGCGCCGGGGACGACACCGGCGACCACACCGAGGTCGTCCGCGGCACCCTGCCGCCGGGCTCGCCCGACTTCGTGTACCTCCCCGTCGAGATCCCGCGGGGCGTACGGGAACTGCACGTGGCGTACAGCTACGAGCGGCCCGTCGTACCCGCGGGCACCCAGGGCAACGCCCTGGACATCGGCATCTTCGACGAGCGGGGCACGGCGCTCGGCGGGAAGGGGTTCCGCGGCTGGTCGGGCGGCGCCCGCACCGAGTTCTTCATCCGGGCCGACGAGGCGACGCCCGGGTACATCCCGGGGCCCGTGCGCGCCGGGACGTGGCACATCGCGCTCGGGCCGTACACCGTGGCGCCGCAGGGTCTCGCGTACGAGGTGACCATCACCCTGCGGTACGGCGCCCCCGGCCGGACGCCGAAGCCCGTCTATCCGCCGGAGCGGGCCAAGGGCCGTGGCCGGGCCTGGTACCGGGGCGACTGCCATGTGCACTCCGTGTACTCGGACGGGCGGCGCACCCTCGCCGAGATCGCCACGCTGGCGCGCGCCGCCGGGCTCGACTTCATCAACTCCTCCGAGCACAACACGCACTCCGCGCACGCGCACTGGGCGGACCTCGCGGGCGACGATCTGCTCATCCTGACGGGCGAGGAGGTCACGACCCGCAACGGGCACGTCCTGGCGCTCGGCACCGACCCGGGGACCTTCGTCGACTGGCGCTACCGCGCCAGGGACAACCGCTTCGGGCACTACGCCGGCGAGATCCGGCGGGCCGGCGGTCTGGTCGTGCCCGCGCACCCGCACGCCACCTGCATCGGCTGCAACTGGAAGTTCGGCTTCGCCGAGGCGGACGCGCTGGAGGTGTGGAACGGCCCCTACACCCCCGACGACGAGGTGTCGCTCGCGGACTGGGACAGCACGCTGGCCGTCGCCGCCCGCTCGCGCGGGCGCTGGACCCCGGCCATGGGCAACAGCGACGCGCACCGCGACCCGGACCCCATCGGGACCCCGCAGACCGTGGTGCTCGCCGACGACCTGACCCGGGAGGCGATCCTCGAGGGCATCAGGGCGGGCCGCAGCTATGTCGCCGAGTCGAAGGCGGTGTCGCTGTCGTTCTCGGCGACCGGAGGGCGCGGCAAGCAGGCCGGGATCGGTGAGCGCCTGCGCGTCGACGAGGACGCCCCGGTGACGGTCCGCCTTGAGGTCACCGGCGCCCCGGGCTGCTCGGCGCGGTTCGTGACCGACCAGGGCGTGCTGCACACGGTGACCCTGCCGGCGTCGGGCACGGGGACGGTGGAGTGGCGGACGACGCCGGAGTACGCGACCTATGTACGCGCCGAGGTCCGGCACCCGGTTCTGGTGCCGGGGCTGCCGGGTCCGCTCGCCGCGTTCACCAACCCTGTGTTCCTCGGGACGTAGTACACGGAAGGGCTGCCGGGACCTCGCAGTACACGGACGGGCTGCCGGGGCCCGCAGTACACGGACGGGGGGGGGGGGGCCCCCCGGGCCCCCGCCCCCCCCCCCGGCCCGCCGCCCCCCCCCCCCCCCGGGGGGGGGTGGGGAGCACCCCCCC
>NZ_JBHXSL010000007.1:0-5411 GCF_042714725.1 Streptomyces sp. NPDC058685 | reverse complement strand
CACTATCCCCCCGCGGGGGGGGCGGCCACCCCCCCGCCCCGGGCGGGCGGGCGGGGCCCCCCTTCCCGCGCCGGGGTCCGCGCCCCCCCCGGGCCCCCCCCCCCCCCGTCCGGTCAGTCCGCCGTCACCAGCGACGGGGTGTCCTTCGTCAGCACCTCGCCGCGGAAGAACGCCGGGCTGCGGCGCTGCATCACCAGCATCAGCACCACGCCGAGCAGCAGCAGCCCGACGCCGATCACGAAGACCGAGCCGACGCCGAAGACCGCGGAGCCGCTGCCGTACGCCGGGTCCCACATGTCGTACAGCGTCTTGCCGAACACCGCGGCCAGCAGGACGCCGCCCAACAGCGGGAAGAGGCCCTTGAAGACGAAGTCGCGTCCGGAGTTCAGGAGTTCGCGACGGAAGTACCAGGCGCACGCGAAGGCCGTGAGGGCGTAGTAGAAGCAGATCATGAGGCCGAGGGCGTAGATGGTGTCGACCAGGACGTGCTCACTGACCAGGGTCATCACCGTGTAGAAGACGCCGGTGGCGACACCGGCCACCACGGTCGCGCGGCCCGGGGTCTTGAAGCGCGGGTGGACGCGGGCGTACGACGGCGGCAGGGCCTCGTACGCGGACATCGCGAGCACCGTGCGGGCGACGGGGATGAACGTCGTCTGGAGGCTGGCCGCCGCCGACGCGAGGACCGCGAGGAAGAGCAGGATGCCGAGACCGGGGCCCATGACCGGGCCGGCGAGTGCGGCGAAGACGTTGTCGGAGGTCTCGGGGTTGGCGAGGCCGAGGCCCTTGTCGCCCGAGCCGACGGCCATCTGGGCGGCGATGCCGGTGGCGAGGTAGGAGCCGACCAGGACGACCATCGCGATGAGGGCGGCTCGGCCCGGGGTCCGGTCGCTGCCGGTCGTCTCCTCGTTGGCGGTCAGGCAGGCGTCCCAGCCCCAGTACATGAAGATCGAGAGGGACAGTCCGGCGGTGAAGGCGGCGAAGGACTGCACGGCGAACGGGTTCAGCCAGGAGAAGGAGAAGTCCAGGCCGGTCGAGAACTCGCCACTGCCCGCCTTCTGGAAGGCCATCGCGACGAAGACGGCCAGCACGAGCAGTTGCAGGCCCACCAGCGCGTACTGCACGCCCTTGGTCGCTGTCATGCCGCGGTAGCTGATCGCCGTGGCGACCGCGATGAGGACGAGGCAGGTGAGGATGTGCACCGGCTTGCTGTCGTCGAGCGCCGCCACCGACCCGCTGCCGGTGATCTCGCCCGCGAGGAGCCAGAAGTACGAGGTGGCCACGCCCGCCAGGTTGGAGAGCACGATGATCGTCGCGATCACCAGGCCCCAGCCGCACATCCAGCCGAGGCGCGGCCCGAAGGCCTTCACGGTCCAGGTGAAGGACGTGCCGCAGTCGGGCATCACCCGGTTCAGCTCGCGGTAGGCGAAGGCGACCAGCAGCATCGGCAGGAAGCCCGCCAGGAACACCGCGGGCATCTGCAGCCCGACCTCGCCGGCCGTGGAGCCGAGGGTGGAGGTCAGACAGTAGACGGGGGCGACGGTCGAGACGCCGATGACGGCGCTGCCCATCAGTCCGACGGAGTTGCCGCCGAGTCCCTTGGTCCGTACGCCCCCGTCGGAGGCGCCCCGTACCGTGTCTCCGGCCTGGGGCCGCGCATCCAGCTGAGTCATGAACAGGACGTTAAAGGCTGCGGTTTCCATATCCGGAGGTGCGAGATCCGGACGCCACCTCTTGTATTCCATGGTCCAGAACCAAGATCAGCCACCGATTTTCAGGTCATCTCGAATCGACACCCCGACTCCCGCAGGCCGCGAGGGCATCCTTCCGGAATGCGAGAACCGCAGCAGTGTCCGTTTTGACCGGTTTCCAAATTTTCCCGCGCTGTTTTCAGCCCGGCCAGACGACCGCCTGCACCTCGCTGTACGCATGCAGGGCGTAGGAGCCCACGTCCCGGCCGACCCCGCTGCGCTTGAATCCGCCGAACGGCGCCTCCATGTTCCGGCCGATGGTGTTCACCCCCACCCCGCCCGCCCGCAGCTCGGCCGCGATCCGGAAGGCCCGCGCCACGTCGCCCGACCACACGTAGTCGATCAGGCCGTAGTCGCTGTCGTTGGCGAGCGCTATGCCCTCCTCCTCCGTGTCGAAGGGGACGACGACCACCACCGGGCCGAAGATCTCCTCCCGCACAATGCGCATCCCGGACGTGCAGTCCGCGAAGAGAGTGGGGGCGACGTAGAAGCCCTTCTCGAACTCCGGACGCTCGCCGCCCGCGACCAGCCGCGCGCCTTCCTTGCGGCCCAGTTCGACGTAGGACTCCACCCGGTCGCGGTGCGCGGCGGAGATCACCGG
The DNA here is from genome assembly GCF_042714725.1 of Streptomyces sp. NPDC058685. Classification (NCBI taxonomy): domain Bacteria; kingdom Bacillati; phylum Actinomycetota; class Actinomycetes; order Kitasatosporales; family Streptomycetaceae; genus Streptomyces; species Streptomyces sp. NPDC058685. Next base: position 3,059 of record NZ_JBHXSL010000007.1, on the reverse strand, counting down.
GCCGACCACCGTTCCCCGCTCGGCCGGATCGCCGGTCCTGAGGTGCCCGGCGTAGGCCGCGAGCTTCTCGACCAGCCGGTCGTGGATCCCGCGCTGCGCGATCACCCGGGTCGGGGCCGTGCAGATCTGGCCGCTGTAGAAGGAGAACGTCGTCCCGATCCCCTGGACCGCCGAGTCGAGGTCGGCGTCGTCGAAGACGAGGGCCGCGCCCTTGCCGCCGAGCTCCATCAGCTGGCGCTTCATCCCGCGGCCGCAGACCTCGGCGATGCGCTGCCCGACCTCCGTCGAACCGGTGAAACTGACCATGTCGACGTCCCCGCAGTCGACCGCGGCCTCGCCGGCCGCGGGCGCGGACCCGGTCACCACATTGACCACGCCCGGCGGTACGCCCGCCTCTGCCAGCGCCTCGGCCATCCGGTACACGGACAGCGGGTCCTGCGGGGCGGGCTTCACGACGACCGTGTTCCCCATGGCGAGCGCGGGCGCGACCTTGCCCGCCGGATTGGCCCAGGGATTGTTGTACGAGGTGATGCAGGTGACCACGCCGACCGGGCGGCGCACCGCGAGCGCGCCGAACACCCCCGCGCGCCCCATCGGGCCCGCCGCGTTGATCTGTGGGGGCAGCGCCTGCTCGACGGGTTCCAGGGCACCGCGCGCATAGCGCCGGAAGCGCGCCGCACCGACCGCGACCTGCATCCCGCGTGCGGTGGCCGTGGTCGCCCCGCTCTCGGCGCGGGCGAGTTCGGCGTACGGCTCCGCCTCGCGCTGGATGACGTCGGCGGCCGCGTCCAGGATGCGGGCGCGTTCCTCCGGCTTCGTCCGCGACCAGCCGGCGAAGGCCTCACGGGCCGCCGCGGCCGCGGCGTACACCTGCTCACGGCTCGCCTCGGGAGCGAGGCCGACGGTCTCCTCGGTCGCCGGGTCGACGACCTCGTAGTACCCGTCGTCGGGCTCGACCCACTCGCCGCCGATGAACAGCCGCTGGTTCACCGGGTGCTCACGGTCCTCGTGTCGCGGCCCGAACGCAGGATCGTGCCCGGGACCGCGCCGGTGACCCGGTCGTCCCGGATGGTCTCGACGCCGTTCACGCGCACGGAGACGATGCCGATCGCCCGGGCGTCCAGGCGCGGGCTGTCGCCGGGCAGGTCGTGCACCAGGGTCGCCGGGCCGGCCTCGATCCGGTCGGGGTCGAACAGCACCAGGTCCGCGTGCCAGCCCTCGTGGATGCGGCCCCTCTCCCGCAGGCCGAAGAGCTGCGCCGGGTCGTCGGTCAGCATCTTCACGGCCTCCTCCAGCGGCAGCAGTTTGCGGCCGCGCAGACAGTCGCCGAGGAAGCGGGTGGTGTAGGGCGCGCCGCACATCCGGTCCAGGTGCGCGCCCGCGTCGGAGCCGCCGAGCATGACGTCCTGGTGCGCCCAGGTCCGCCGGCGCAGCTCCCAGGACGCGGGGTCGTTGTCGGTGGGCATCGGCCACAGGACCGTGCGCAGTTCGTCGTTGGCGCAGATCTCGACCAGGCAGGTGAAGGGGTCCTGGCCGCGTTCGGCGGCGATGTCGTCGACCACGCGGCCGCTGAGGCCGTCGTTCTCCTTGGCATAGGTGTCGCCGATGACATAGCGGCCGAAGTTGGCGAGCCGGCGGAAGACACCGGCCTCCTTGGAGTCGGCGCGGCGCAGCATCTCCTCGCGTACGGCCGGGTCGCGGAGCTTCTCGATCCGCTCCGGGACCGGGAGGCCCAGGATCTCGCCCCAGCCGGGGATGAGATTCAGCGCGCAGAACGTACCGAGCGACATGTTCATGGGGGTGAGGATCGGCATGGTCAGCGCGACGATGCGGCCGCCTTCCCGGCGGGCCCGCTCGCTCGCCATCAGCTGGCGCGGTACGCGTTCGGGCACGGACGCGTCGATGGTGAGCACGTTCCAGTTCAACGGGCGTCCGGCGGCGGCGGACATCCGCACGAAGAGGTCGATCTCCTCGTCGCTGAACTGATCGAGGCAGCCGGCGACGATCGCCTCCAGTTGGGTGCCCTCGTGGTCGGCGACGGCGCGGGAGAGCGCGAGGAGTTCGGCGGGCCCGGCGTGCCGGGAGGCGACGGGCTTGCCGTCGCCGTCGGAGTGCGTGGAGGACTGGGTGGTGGACAGGCCCCAGGCGCCGGCGTCCATCGCCTCGTGGAAGAGGGCGAGCATCTGCTCCAGTTGCTCGGGGGTGGGCGTGCCGCCGACCGCGTCGGGGCCCATCACATGGCGGCGCAGGGCGCAGTGGCCCACCATGAAACCGGCGTTGACGGCCGTCCGGCCCTCCAGGGCGTCCAGGTACTCGCCGAAGGTGTGCCAGTTCCAGGGCGCGCCCTCCTCCAGGGCGATCAGCGACATGCCTTCGACCTTGGACATCATCCGGCGGGTGTAGTCGGCGTCCTCGGGGCGTTCGGGGTTCAGCGGTGCGAGGGTGAAGCCGCAGTTGCCCCCGGCGACGGTGGTGACGCCGTGGTTCATGGAGGGGGTGGCGTACGGGTCCCAGAACAGCTGGGCGTCGTAGTGCGTGTGCGGGTCGACGAACCCGGGGGTGAGGATCAGTCCGGTGGCGTCCTCACTCGTCCTCGCCTCCTCCTCGACGGTGCCGGGCGCGGCGATGACCGCGATGAGGCCGTCCCGTACGCCGACGTCGGCGACGAACGCGGGAGCGCCGGTCCCGTCCACGACGGTCGCCGATCGGATGAGGTGGTCGAGCATGGGAGTTCCTCTCTGTGAGCCGTGGGCGTGAGCCGGGGCGGCTTGGTGAGCCGGGGCGTCACCGCGGTGTCAGCCGGGGCGTCACCGTGGTGCGGGCCGGCGGAGGCACCGTGCGTACGGGCGGGGAGGTCGAGGAGAGCGCCGGCGCCCGGAGGCCCACGCGCTCGGAGGCCGGCCGGTCGTGGCGACGGGCATCAGGGGGCTCGGGCACCGGAGCGCCCATGGACCGGGCCCCCGGGAGTCCGGTCGCCGGGGCAGGGCGGTCGGGGCGCGGGCCTCGGCCCGGCCGGTGCGGCAGGCCGCTGCCGCACCACCCGGGCCGGGCCCTGATCC
>NZ_JBHXSL010000006.1:263995-284691 GCF_042714725.1 Streptomyces sp. NPDC058685 | reverse complement strand
CGCCCGGTTACATTCCGAACCCGGAAGCTAAGCCTTTCAGCGCCGATGGTACTGCAGGGGGGACCCTGTGGGAGAGTAGGACGCCGCCGAACAATTTTTAGCCTCAACCCCCGGACCATGTCCGGGGGTTGAGGCATTTTTGCGTTCAGGACCGGACGCCGACGGCGATGGTGTGCGCAAAACCGTGTTGCGGGTCCGTCCGACTCACGCGGAGGATGCGATGTATGGACCATGTGATTCGCCCCGTACTCGCCGAGGAGTGGGACAGGGCCAAGGAGATCCGGCTCGCGGCACTGCAGGACCCGGTCGCTCACCTCGCCTTCCTGGAGTCGTACGAGCATGCCGTCCAGCGGCCCGACAGCTTCTGGCAGGACCGTGCGGCTCATGCGGCCGAGGGGGTCACCTCGCGGCAGTTCATCGCGGAGGCGCCGGACGGGCGGTGGGTCGGGACCATCACCGCGCTGGTGGAGCGGCCTGCGGGTGAGGTTCGGTTCGGGGAGGTGGCGGAGTCCGACCAGACGCATCTGGTGGCGGTGTTCGTCCGGCCCGAGGTCCGCGGCACCGGGGTGGCGGAGGCGTTGTTCCGGGCCGCGATCGACTGGTCGTGGGAACTGTCGGCACCGCCCGTGAAGCGCGTACGGCTCTATGTGCACGAGGACAACGCGCGGGCGGCGGCGTTCTACCGGCGGATCGGGTTCGTGCCGAGCGGGGACACCGTGCCGGTGCCGGGCGAGGAGACGGCCCGCGAGGTGGAGTACGAGGTCCTGCGGTAGTCCGGAGACGGCCGGCTACTGCGGGAGCGGCTCGGGCCAGCGGGCGCGGGCCTGTTCGGCCGAGCGGAGCAGCACCAGGGTGGGCAGTCCCTGCGCCTGACCGGTGGTCAGCAGCTCCGGAAGACGGGGGAGCGGGGCCACGGCGGCGACGTCGTCGAGGACGAGCGTCATTGGTGGGTCGAGCCGACCGTCGGATGACCGTGCGGCCATGCGGCGGCCGTGCTCGACCACGTCTGACGCCAATGCCGTCAGCAAGGGCATCGCTCCGGGGTGGGTGCGGGGATCCTCGATCGGTTCACCCACCAGATAGAGCGTTCCCGATTCATTGGCGAAAGATTCCAAGGCGAGGGCATCGGTTCGGTTGGGAGTGCATGCCTCGCGGATGTGGATCGAGGAGAGGGCCGAGAGGGCGCGGGCGACCAACTGCTGGGCGATCTCCCGCCGTTCGGGGTGAGCGGTGAGCGCGGACTCCAGGAGACCGGCGAGACCGGAGGTGGCCTTGGGGTGCGTGCGGAGCACGCGTACGGCCTCCTGGGCTCCGCCGCCCTGGGCCCAGCGGTGGACCTGTTTGAACGGGCGCCCGTCCACCGCGGCCGCGTGCAGCCAGCAGCGCAGCAGTGTCTCCGCGGTGTCGGCCATGGCGGCGTCGAGGAGGGCCCGCGGGCGTACGGGCGTGAGGAGGGCGATGGAGCGCGCGGCGGCCGTGTCGGCGTTCTCGCAACCGGTGGTGGGCGACCAGTGGAGCCGGGCGGGGGTGTCGCAGAGATGACCCGGGTCGTAGACGAGCACGGGCCCCAGCTTGGCCCGGGCGTCCTTGGTCTCGGCCCACACGGTGGGGTCGGATGTGACGACGAGGGCGGGCCCGGCGGCGTCGAGGACGGCCTGGAGCGTGGCGGGCCGGCGCGTGGCGGGGTCGCCGTAGAGAAGACGAGGGGCGGCGGTGCGGGGCGGCGGGACAGGGGCCGGTAGGACGCCGGGGTCGGGTGCCGCAAGGGGTGCGGTGTCGGCGGGCCGTGCGCCGGCCGTCTGCTCCAACGGAAGGCGGGGGACCACGGCTGTCGGCGCGTCGGCGGAAAGGTGTGCGGGGCCTGCGGGCTCGGCGTACGGACCGGGGCTCACCGGGTGCGGTTCGCGGGGAAAGGACTCCTGCGCGCCCATGGCCGGGCTGCCGCCGCCGGTCCCGCCCACAGCCGGGCTGCCGCCGACGGTGCCGCCCGCGGCCTGGCTGCCGCCGGTCCGGTCGCCGCGTACCTGTTCGTCGCGTGCTTCTTCCCGTCGGGCGGCGCGGACGGCTTCCCGGCGGTCTGCCCGGACCGCGCGCCAGCGGGCCGTCGTACCCAGCGCGAAGATCGTCAGAACGATCAGCACCATCAGTTCGCCGATCGCCAGGCCCCAGAACAGGCCGTAGCCCGACAGTTCCGCCGCGGGCGTCGACGGCCAGGCCGCGGCGAGGTCGTGCGGCGCCGAGGCCAGGGAGCGCATCGCCAGCGGGGTGTTCTGGTAGGTGACACCCTGCGGCCAGGCGCCGTGGGACAGCACGCCCGCCAGGCCCGTCGCCGTCCAGACCAGGATGGTCAGGCCGAGGAGGAAGCCCAGCAGGGCCAGCAGCATGCCGTCGGGGATGCCCCGTTCGTTCTCGTCCCGCCGGCGGCGGACCTGGCGGTCGTCGTGCATGTCATGCCACCGTCGACTCGGACTCGTCGAGCTGCTGCTGCCGTTCGATCAGCGCCGCACGCTCCTCCGCCTCCCACTCCGCGGCCTGTACGTCCTCCGGCAGTGCGGGGCCCGAGGACTCCGTCATGGCGCGGTCGGTGAAGACGAGTGGTCGCTCGGCCTCGGTCACCAGGTGCTTGACCACCTGGACGTTGCCGTTGACGTCCCAGACGGCGATACCCGGGGTCAGCGTCGGGATGATCTCGACCGCCCAGCGTGGCAGGCCCAGGACCCGGCCCGTGGCTCTCGCCTCGTCCGCCTTCTGGGCGTAGATCGTTCTGGTGGAGGCCATCTTGAGAATGGCCGCCGCTTCCCGCGCGGCCGCGCCGTCGACGACGTCCGAGAGGTGGTGGACCACCGCCACGAACGACAGACCGAGCCGCCGGCCGAACTTGAGCAGCCGCTGGAACAGCTGCGCCACGAACGGGCTGTTGATGATGTGCCAGGCCTCTTCCACCAGGAAGATGCGCTTCTTGCGGTCCGGGCGGATCCAGGTGTGTTCCAGCCACACGCCCACGATCGCCATCAGGATCGGCATGGCGATGGAGTTGCGGTCGATGTGGGAGAGGTCGAAGACGATCAGCGGCGCGTCGAGGTCGATGCCGACGGTCGTCGGGCCGTCGAACATGCCGCGCAGGTCACCGTCGACCAGCCGGTCCAGTACCAGCGCGACATCCAGGCCCCAGGCCCGTACATCGTCTATGTCGACGTTCATCGCTTCCGCCGACTCCGCCTCCGGGTGACGCAACTGGTCGACGATGTCGGTCAGTACGGGCTGGCGGTCGGTGATGGACTCGTTCACATAGGCGTGGGCGACCTTGAGCGCGAAGCCGGAGCGCTCGTCCAGGCCGTGGCCCATCGCGACCTCGATGATCGTGCGCAGCAGCGCCAGCTGGCCCGTGGAGGTGATCGCGGGGTCCAGCGGGTTGAGGCGGATGCCGCCGTCGAGCGCCGTCATCGGGTCGAGCCGGATGGGAGTTATACCCAGCTCCTGCGCGACGAGGTTCCATTCGCCGACGCCGTCCTCGCCCTGGGCGTCGAGGACGACGACCTGCCGGTCTCGGAAGCGGAGCTGGCGCAGGACGTAGGTCTTCTCCAGCGCGGACTTGCCGTTGCCGGACTCGCCGAGGACCAGCCAGTGCGGGGCGGGGAGCTGCTGGCCGTAGAGCTGGAAGGGGTCGTAGATGTAGCCCTTGCCGCTGTAGACCTCACGGCCGATGATCACGCCGGAGTCGCCGAGGCCCGGCGCCGCGGTCGGCAGATAGACGGCCTGCGCCTGCCCTGTGGAGGTACGGACTGGCAGGCGGGTCGTCTCCACCTTCCCGAACAGGAAGGAGGTGAAGGCATCGGTGAGGACGGACAGCGGATCTCGCATCACTCGGGCCCCTATCGGCGGATGCCGGTCGCGAACGGCAAGGTGTTCACAAAGGCCCGGTGGTGCTCGCGGTCGCACCACTCCAGCTTGAGATACGACTTGCCGGCCGAGGCCCTGATCGTCCGCTTGTCTCTGGCCAGGGCCTCGGGCGAACGCGACGACACAGTGATGTACCCGACCAGGTTGACCCCTGCCGCACCGCTGGCGAGATCTTCACCCCGCTGGTCGAGTCGGCCGTGTGCGGCGATGTCGCGCGGGTCGACCGTGCGGTTCATCTTGGCGGCCCTGCTGGCGTCTGCCTCGTCGTTCGTCTTCTCGGTGAGCATCCGCTCGATGGCGACCTCGGTGGGTTCCAGATCCATGGTGACCGCGACCGTGCGGATCACGTCGGGGGTGTGGACGAGCAGCGGCGCCAGGAAGTTGACGCCGACAGGGGTCATCGGCCACTCCTTCACCCACGCGGTGGAGTGGCACCAGGGCGCGCGGGTGGAGGACTCGCGGGTCTTGGCCTGGAGGAAGGTGGGCTGCATGGCATCGAGCTCGGCCGGCCAGGCGTTCCGCTTCGTCATGGCCTGGATGTGGTCGATGGGGTGGTCCGGGTCGTACATCGAGTGCACGAGGGAGGCGAGCCGGCCCTGGCCGAGCGGCTGGCGGACGCGGATGTCGGCCTCGGCGAGGCGGGCGCAGATGTCGGTGAGTTCGCGCGCCATGACGACCGCGAGGCCCGCGTCCTTGTCGAGCTTGCGGGACTTGGCGCCGGAGGCGTGGCGGGTGGCACGCGCCATGGCGTGGGCCTCGGCGGCCAGTTCCCGCGTGTAGTGCATGCAGGCGACGAGATAGGCGCGGTGCTGCTCGCTGGACGTGGACACCATCGACTGGAGCTGGTCGTAGGAGTCGCGCAGCCAGCCGGGGGTCTTCTGGTCGCCGCGCTGGGCGACGTCCTTGGCGTGGGCGTCGGGGTCGGCGGGGAGCGTACGGGCCAGCATCTGAAGGCGCGTCACAAAGCCGTCTCCGTTGGCCACATGCTTGAGCAGTGTGCCGAAGCGGTCGACGAGGGCCTCTTGGTCCTCGCTGTCGCGCAGTCCGACGCCGGGGCCCTCGATCTCGATGGCGGCGGTGACGGTACGGCGGTCGGCGTGCAGCAGTACGGCGATCTCGTCGGGTCCGAAGGGCGCGGCGAGCCAGTTGATCCGGCCGATGCCCGGGGGCGGGCCGACCTCCACCTCACGGCCGTCGAGACGGGTGCCGGCTTCGACGGCGGTGGAGCGGTAGACGGTGCCGTTGCGCAGGGTGCGCTTGAAGCTGCGGTTGACCTCGAACCACTTGTAGAACGTGCGGTGCTTGTACGGCACGTAGACCGCGGCGAGCGCCAGCAGCGGGAAGCCCATCAGCAGAACGATGCGCACGGACAGAACGGGGACGAGCAGTCCGCACATCATGCCGAGGAACGCGCCGGCGATGATCAGGGCGATCTCGCCGGTCTCGCGGTTCTTGCCGACGATCGCGTTCGGCCGGGCCCGGCCGATCAGATACGTACGGCGGGGCGCGATGGGATGGGACTGGGTCGTCAACGCCCTCCACCTCCTGTGCTCTTGCGGTTGCTGTGCGGGGTGCCGCTGGTGGGACTGCTACTGGGTCGGGCGCTGCGGGGCGGGGGTGCGGCGGAGGGGACAGTTCCGCCGCCGCCCCCGGAGGTGCGGCTGCTGTGGGCGGCGACGCCGCCGCTCATGGGGTTGGAGGGCCGCGGTGCCCCGCCTCCGCCGCTGTTGTCGCCGCCGGGGTTGCCGCGGGCGCTGTGGGTCTTGATGCCCTGGGACACGAGGGCGGCGGGGGAGCTGATGACGGCGGCGGCGGCGTTCTCCGCGCCGCCCTGGAAGCGGTTGTTGCGGGAGGCGACGATCTCGTCGCCGAAGCCCGGAACGAAACGGTAGATCATCGCCGAGGCGAAGATCGCGAGCAGGATGATCGCGAGTCCGGAGACGACGGCGGAGAAGGAGTCGGGGCCCTGATCGGCGGAGAGGGCACCGGCGAGACCGAGGACGATCACGATGACCGGCTTGATCAGGATGATCGCGATCATGATGCCGGCCCAGCGGCGTACGTGGCCCCACATGTTCTTGTCGACGAGTCCCGCGTAGACGACGACGCCGAGGAGGGCGCCAACGTAGAGGAGGACGGCGCGGATGAACAGCTCGAGGTAGAGGATTCCCGCGGCCAGCACGGTGACGAGGGAGACGACGATCAGCATGATCGGTCCGCCTCCGATGTCGGTGCCCTTCTTGAGGGCGGCGGAGAAGTTCCCGAAGAACATGTCGGTCTGCCCGCTGGTACCGCCCGCGATCACCTCGGTGACGCCGTCGGTGGCGGAGACGAGGGTGTAGAGGATCAGCGGGGTGAAGGCGGAGGCGAGGACCGTGAGCCAGAGGAAGCCGATGGCTTCGGAGATGGCGGTCATCAGCGGCACACCCCGGATGGCCCGCTTGGCGACGGCGAGGAGCCACAGGAGGAGCGTGAGGATGGTGGCGGCGGCGAAGACGACGGCGTACTGGGAGAGGAAGGCGGTGTTGGTGAAGTCGACGGTGGCGGTGGACTTCACGGCCTTGGAGAGGGTGTCGACGGTCCAGACGGCGGCGTCGGCGCATCCGCGGGCGAGGGAGGAGAGGGGGTCGAGGGCGTCGGTGGGGTCCTGGGGGGTGCTGCGGGCGGCGCCTCCGGCCGAGTCCCCGTTGTCGCAGTAGTCCCGTGCGGGCCCCGCGATGAGCCCGCAGGGGTCGCTCGTCCGCGTCGGCGTGGGCGGCGGGGTGGGCGCTGCGGTCGCCCGGGCGGCGAATGCGAACGCCGCCGCGTGCAGGGTTGCGGCGACGGTCAGGACGGAACGGGCACGAGTGGAAGGGCTAACGGGCATACGTGAACCCTCCGAATTCCTTCACCGCGTTGGCGATGTCGTCGGATCCGGACACGGGGTTGTCCCCGGTGACCGGTGTGGGCCCCGTCTTCTGGGCGGTCTCGATGACCTTCCAGTCGGACCCGTTCCACTTCAGCTTGACGCTCAGGGTGAACCAGCCGCTGGTCACGGGCCTGGTCGACTTCTCGCCCGTCAGTCCGAACAGACCCATGCACCAGACGTCGACGTCGGCCGCGTCGGGGGAGTAGGCCTTGACCTTGGCGCCTGCGGGAACGGTGCGATTGACGAACGTCGAGCCGTCGGGCGCGGTGCCGTCGGGCTCGAGGCCGACCTGGGCGAGGAACTCGGGTGAGTAGTCGGCGTCGAAGCCGGCCAGGAGCTTGCCGGACGTTCCGGTGTCGGCGATCGTCTGGACGATGACCCGACGGTGGTCCTTGTTGAACATCCCCTCGGACCCGAGTGCCACGGCGTAGTTCGACGCCGCGCTCTGCGCACCCTGTTCGTCTCTGGCGTACCCCGTCGGGATTCCCCCCACCTTGCCCTGTACAGGCTTCACGCCCGTCGCCGCCGTCGGGGCCGATTCCGGGCCCTTCGGGGATTCTCCGGCGCGGTCCTCGTCGCCGCCGCCCCCCTGGTTGGCGAAGGCGATCGCCGCGATCAGCAGCACCACGACGCCCACCACCGTGATGAGCGAGCGGGAGTTGCGGACCGGGCGGCGGGCGCCGCCGTAGACGTCCGTGTCGGTGCCGGGCAGGCGCGTACGGGTCTGGCCCGTACCGCGGAAGCCGTCGTCCACCCGGCTGCTCGCGTCACCGCCGTAGCCGTGGTCGTCCCCCAGGCTCATGTCGCGCACTTCCCCTCGACCGGGTGCAGAACCGCGTAGTACGACGGTAGCCGTGCTGCTTTCCGCGCGGGCGCGGTGTGGTGACTCGACATCAGGGAGACGCAACCTCTGGGTGGGCCGGGCACGCGGGAAGGGGAAGGAGGGGCCGACGGGTCGGTCAGACGGCCATCCCGTACACGATGGTGAACAGGGTCCCCAGTGACCCGATGATGAAGACGCCGGTCAGGCCGGCGACGATCAGGCCCTTGCCCTGTTCCGCGCTGAAGGTGTCGCGCAGCGCGGTCGCTCCGATGCGCTGCTTCGCGGCGCCCCAGATCGCGATACCGAGGCAGAGCAGGATGGCCACCGCCATCACGACCTCGATCATGATTCGGGCTTCATTGCCCAGGCTCCCGAAAGGCCCCCAGTTCGGGGCGATTCCGCCGATGATGGTGGTGATGTCGCCCTTTTCGGCTGCCAGGATCATGTGTAACTCACCGCCCCTGTCGGGTTGTTCGCTGCCCATGCCCCTCGGCATGGGCCATCGCTCTATCTTCGCTGATGAAACCGCCCGCGTATGCCGACTTGGCGGGTCTCTTTACCCGATCTCCGCACGTATGACCGATCCCGCCGCCCTGACCTGCGGCGGTGCCGACCTGTTCACAGAGAGGAGCCCGTACCGTCACTCTGTGTATCACGGTGCGTGACTCCGGGCAATGACTGTCGTTGTGGCACCTTTGGGGCGTTCCGGACAGTCGAGTGGCGGGTGCCGGGCGAACGGGTGCGTCCGCCGTGACATATGACGGTCCGCCGGCCGGGGAGGTTCCTCGCCGAAGCCGTACCCGCAGCCGTGCCCGCAGCCGTGCCCGCAGCCGTACCCGCAGCCGTGCCCGCAGCGGGGCCCGAAGCCGGCCCCGAGCCGTGCCCCGCAGCGGTGCCCGCGACCGTGCTCGGGGCCGAGCCCTCGGACGGGCCCGCGGCCGGTGCAGAAACGTCTCCCATCTGCGCATCAACCTCCCTCCCGCAGGCGCGAGTTGGATATGTTGTGGCCCGTGACCGAAAACGAGCACGTACGCGACCGGATCGACACCTCGCGCCCTCACACCGCCAGGATCTGGAACTACTGGCTCGGCGGCAAGGACAACTACCCCGTGGACCGTGAGGCCGGGGACCAGATCCGGGGCATTCACCCCGGCATCGGGGACTACGCCCTGGCCGACCGTCAGTTTCTGGGGCGGGCCGTCCACCATCTGGTGGCGGATCTCGGGATCCGGCAGTTCCTCGACGTCGGTACCGGGCTGCCCAGCGCCGACAACACCCATGAGGTCGCGCAGGGCGTCGCTCCCGAATCGCGGATCGTCTACGTGGACAACGACCCGCTCGTCCTCGCGCACGCCCGCGCGCTGCTGACCAGCACTCCTCAGGGTCGTACGGACTACCTCGACGCGGATCTGCGCGATGTCGACGCCATCCTGGAGCGGGCCTCCGAGACGCTCGACTTCAAGCAGCCCGTGGCGCTGATGCTGCTGGGCGTGGTCATCTTCATCGAGGACCACGAGGAGTCGTACGCGGTCGTCCGCCGGCTGATGGACGCGCTGCCGTCCGGCAGTCACCTCGTGCTGTCGCACACGATCACCAGCCCCACGATGCCGGACGTGGACGCCGCGGTGGCCTTCTGGAACGAGCACGGTACCCCGCGCCTCACCCAGCGCACCCCGCGGGAGGTGGAGGGCTACTTCGACGGTCTCGAGCTGCTCCCGCCGGGCGTGGTCTCCTGCTCCCGCTGGCGCGTGGACGTCCCGGAGGGCCGGCCGGAGCCGGAAGAGGTCGCGATGTTCGGTGGCGTGGCGCGCAAGTCGTAGGCCGGGTTCGGCGGCGGGGCGGAGGCCGGTGGCGCGGCGCGGACGTCGCGGTCGCGCCATCCTGCGTACGCTTCCCGCCCCGCCCTCTTCTCCGGCCGCCGATCTCGGCCCTGCCCACCTACACTGGCGCGGGGCCTACTGCCATGGGGTGAAGGGTGATTGACGGTGCGTAAGACGTGGCTGATCGCGGGCGCGTCCGTCGTGGTGTGCCTGGGGTTCGTCGGTCTGCTCGTCGTCGGTACGTACTCCGCCGCCTCCGGGCTCCTCGGGATCGACGGCAGGAACGGCGCCGTCGCCCTGGCCAAGGGGGCCGTGCCCGCGCGCTACCAGTCGCTCGTGCAGAGGTGGGGCAACCTCTGCCCGGCCATCAATCCCGCGCTGCTCGCCGCCCAGCTCTACCAGGAGAGCGGCTGGAACCCGAAGGCGCAGAGCCCGGCCACCGCACAGGGCATCGCGCAGTTCATCCCCGGCACCTGGGCGGCGCACGGCGTCGACGGGGACAAGGACGGGGATCGCGATGTGTGGGATCCGGCCGACGCGATTCCGTCTGCTGCGACGTACGACTGCGAGTTGGCTGGATATGTGAAAAAGGCGCCGGGCGACGCGACGGACAACATGCTCGCCGCCTACAACGCCGGCGCGTACGCGGTCATCAAGCACGGCGGGGTGCCGCCGTACCGCGAGACGCAGAACTACGTGAAGATCATCCGCACCCTGGAGAAGAGCTTCGCCCGTCCGACCGGCCGCGTCGAGCCGTCGCGGCAGGCCGCCGGCGCGATCCACTTCGCCCAGCAGAGGCTCGGCACGAAATACCTCTGGGGCGGCAACGGCACCCCTGAGCAGGGCGGACGTTTCGACTGCTCCGGGCTCACGCAGGCCGCCTACCGCACGGTGAAGATCGAGCTGCCGCGAGTGGCCAACGATCAGTACAACGCCGGACCGCACCCGTCGCGCGACGAACTGCTGCCGGGGGACCTCGTCTTCTTCTCGGACGACCTGACCAATTCGCGCGCCATCCGGCACGTGGGGCTGTACGTCGGCGGCGGGTACATGATCAATGCGCCGTACACCGGTGCCGTGATCCGCTTCGACAAGATCGACACCCCGGACTACTTCGGCGCCACGAGGGTCACCGAAGATGGCGCAAAAGCACTCCCCACGGCGCCTCCGGCGGCCTGACGGGGCGTTGTCATTGGCCGGAACTCTCCGTTAGGCAAAGGCCCTGAGCTGCAGCGATGTGTCTCTCTTCGATAACGTCATGGTGATCGTTCGGTGGAGAGTGGAACGTAGCCGGGGAACGTGCCGTTCCCTGGACTGTGACAGCGGCACTGACCATGCAGCAGACACCACACTGACCACGGGGGTTGGTACAAGCGGTGCGCCCGTGCGCCGCGGCAGGCACAAGGCAAGGGGCCGCAGCAGATGGCTGGACTCGCAATGGGGTTCCCCCTGACGGAGTCAAGGGGCGGATCGAGCCCTGATGTCAGCCTGCTCTACGACATCAACGGCCTGGCCAAGGACGCACCCCACTGGTTCGACCGTGTGATGGAGTTCGTCGGCGAGTGGGGCATCCTGCTGGCGATGGTGACCGTGGCGCTCTGGTGCTGGTGGAGCGTGCGCCGGCGCGGGACCGCGGAGGACTCGGTGTCGGGCGTCGTCGCGCTGGTGTGGGCGCCGCTCGCCGCGGGCATCGCGCTGCTGATCAACATCCCGATCCGCGGGTTCGTGGAGAGACCTCGGCCGTTCCTGGACCACCAGGGCATCGAGGTCCTCGTCTCCGGGAAGACCGACTACTCGTTCGTCAGCGACCACGCCACGATGGCGATGGCGATCGGTGCGGGGCTGTTCATCGCGCATCGGAAGTTCGGCTGGGCCGCGATCGGTCTCGCCCTCGCCGAGGGTTTCTGCCGCGTGTACATGGGCGTGCACTACCCGACCGATGTCATCGGCGGCTTCGCGCTCGGCACGGCGGTCACCCTGCTCCTCGCCCCGCTCGCGCTGGCTCTGCTGACCCCGGTGGTGTCGGCGGTCGCGGGCTCCGGCCGCGCAGGACGGCTCGTGCGCTCGAAGCGGGCGCCCGCCCAGCCGGACCGTCCCGAGCCGCTGGGCATCCACGACGCGCGGACCGAGGGCGCGGGCCAGAACGACCTGGCTGCCTGACCGGGCCGCAGGGCTGTGGGCCGTGGGCCGTACCGGCTCCTGCCGGGTCAGCGACGTCCGCCGCGGTTGCGCCGGTGATGGCGACGGACGATCAGTATGGTGCCGGCGCCGGCTATCGCTCCGGTGGCGAGCACCGCGAGGGAACTCTCGAGCGGGCCGTCCGGCTTGGAGGCGACGGCGGGGGCCGTGTCGGCCGGCTCCGCGGACGCCACGGACGCGGCACCGCCGAACGGGAGGGCCAGCGTGAGCGCCGTGGTCGCCGTGAGCGTGGCTATTCGTCCGGTTCGGTTCATGTGACCAGCGCACAGGCCCGGCACCGTACCGGCCATTCGGGGGCCCCCGTACGGGCTACAGCGCCTGCGGGAAGTCGAACAGCCTGCCCGGGTCGTACTGCTTCTTCAGCCGGGTGAGCCGGTCCGCGGCGGGGCCGTAGTAGGCCCGCCGCCAGTCGGTCAGCGTCGGATCGACGTAGTTCTGGTATGCCGCCCCGGACGCGAAACGGCGCAGGGAGGCGTGGGTGCTCTTCAGCCACGCCTGCTGGGCCGCGCCCTGTGTGCCCGGGCGCCAGGCGGCGATGTACTGCGCGAGCATCCGCGAGCGGCGGTGGACGAACGCCGTCGCCAGCGGGTCCACCCGGTTGACCGCGCCGCCGAGGGCGGTCAGCACGAGGGAGCCGCCCCCGCCCTGGCTCCGCGGGAGGCGGGTGAAGCCTTCGGCCGCGGCGAGCAGCGCCTGGACGCCGGCCGGGGAGAGCGACCGGTCGAAGAAGTCGGACGCCGCCGCGTACGTCTCGCGCTGGAGCGCGCCCTGCGGGGAGCGGCCCGGGGTGCGGCCGGGCAGATGGCACTGGTCCTGACTGAGCGTGGCGCAGTTCGCGTAGCCGAGCATGGCGTCGAGATGGCCGCGCCGGCGGATGGAGACGTTGCTCGCCGGGGAGCCCGCCGCGTCGGCGAGCCGGTCGACGGCGTTCTTCAGGTCGCCCTCGGTGCCGAGGGAGAAGGCGGCGATGGAGAAGGTGGGGGAGTACCCGCCGGGGCCGGCCGACAGATGGGCCGAGGACCATATCTCGTCGGGCTGGTCGGGGCCCCACCGCTGCCAGGCCGAGAGGACGGCGGCCGCCTTCGACCAGGGCCAGGTGAGATAGCCGACGACGGTCGGCGGGGCCGGGTGCGTACGGAACCGGAGCTCGGTGACCACGCCGAAGTTGCCGTTGCCCGCGCCGCGCAGCGCCCAGAACAGGTCCTCGTTCTCCTTCGCGCTGACGGTCAGCCGTCGGCCGTCGGCCGTGACGATCCTCGCCGAGGTGAGGCTGTCGCAGGTCAGACCGTACGCACGTGAGGTGACGCCGTGGCCGCCGCCGAGGGTCAGGCCGGACACTCCGACGGAGGGGCAGGAGCCGGCCGGTATGGTGCGGCCGGTCTTTCCGAGCGTGGTGTAGACGTCGATCAGTTTGGCTCCGGCGCCGATGGTCCCGTCCGTGCCGACCTTCTTCAGGGCCGAGACGTCGATGACGAGCCGGCCGTTGCCGGAGGACCAACCGGCGTAGGAGTGGCCGCCGTTGCGTATGGAGACGGGGGTGCGGTGCGCCCGGGCGTAGGCGAGGCACTCGGCGATGTCGTCCTCGCCGGACACATACGCGACGGCCGCGGGCTTCAGTGCGTCGAAGCGGGTGTTGTAGAGCTGGCGGGCCGTGGGGTACGCGGCGTCGCCGGGGCGCACCAGCTGTCCGTCCAGGCCGCGGGCGAGCGCAGTCCAGTCGGCCGCGGCCGCGGAGGCCGTCGAGGTGGACCCGCGGGACGTGGGTGTGCGGCCGGCCGTGCCGGCGGTGGCCTCGGCCGTGGGTGTGCCGCCGCCCGCGCTGCCGTTGCAGGCGGTCGCGGTCAGAGCTACAGCGGTGGTGGTGAGCAGCGCGCGCCGGTCCATGGTGCCTCCTGGGAGACAAGACGGCGCTGAGGCCGTGGGGGTTCCGGAGGAACGTGGTCCGGGAACCTGCCCATGCGGTTCAGTCGCTCGCTGTGACGACCGTGGTGTGCAACGCGGCGTCGTTACGCGCTCGTTCACGGGAGCGGCGGGCGGGTCCGGCCCATCCGCAGCTGCACCGGGCCGTCGCGAACGAGCCCCGCTCGGTGGTTGTCGTGAGATGAGGGGATTCTCCGCTGTCCGGGAGGTCTTGCGCAGGCACCTCTCCACGGTACTGGGGCGGAGGGCAACCCGGGTGGTCGCGTGACGACGGGCCCTGGCCGTCGTTATGCGGGACGGGTGGAGGTCTCGTAGAAGCAGCGGTTCCGGTGTTGGGGGTTGGCGGTCGATGGTGGTGCAGCAGCACAGGCGCAGGGGCGGCGCGTTGGCGGTCGCCGCCGCCGTGGCGGGTGTGATGGCGACCAGCGGCTGCTCCGGCAGCACGGGCGCGGTCGCCGACGACCGGCCCGGTGGCGGAGGGACGGACCGGGTGCGCGCGGCGGCGGACGCGCTGGTCGCGGCCGGCAGCGCCCGGGCGCGTACGTCGATGGAGACGGCGACCGGCGGGACGCGGGTGACCATCCAGGGCGAGGGCGGCTACGACTTCCGGCGGCGGATGGGCCGGCTGACGGTGGTCCTGCCGAAGGACCCGGCGGGTGCGGACGAGCACCGCCCGGTCACCGAACTGCTGGCGCCCGGGGCGCTCTACATGAAGAACCGGGGAGCGGGTGTGCCCGCCGACAAGTGGGTGCGGATCGACACGACGACCCTCGCGGACGGCAATCTGGTCACCGGCGGGGCGACGGACCCGCTGGCCGCGGCCGAACTGCTGCGAGGCGCACGGGACGTGGAGTACGTCGGGGACGAGAGCATCGCCGGCGAGACGGTGCACCACTACCGGGGGAGCACGGACATCGGGCGGGCGGCGCGGGCCGCCGAACCGCGGGCGCGGGCCTCGCTGGCGGCTGCGGCGAAAGGGTTCGCCACCGACACGGTGCCGTTCGACGTCTACCTCGACGAGGAGGGCCGGCTCCGCAAGGTGCGTCACCGCTTCAGTTTCGCCAACGCGACCGGTACGGTCGCGGTCACGTCGACCACGGTGCTCTACGACTTCGGCACTCCCGTGACGATGGTTCTCCCCGACCGGCGGGACATCTACGCCGGCAGGATCAGGACATAGTTCATGTTCTTCGTGTCCGTGTCCGTGTCCGTTCGCCGCCGGGGCCCGTGGGGCCCCTTCGGGTCAGCCCGGGAAGAGCTGAAAAACACCCCCGAAATGGTCCGGACGTGCCATGCGCGGTGTGTGCATCACTCCCTACGCTAGGAAGTCGACGCCCGGCAGGAAGAGGTGAACGCACGTGGCTCCGCCCAGTACGACGACCGTCCAGGACCACGTGGCGCTTGCCGAGATCGAACTGTGCGGTGAGTTGATCATCGCCGCGTCGGCCGCGGACGAGGACCGGCTGAGCCCGGACCGTATCGACGAGGTGCTGAAGGTGGCGGCCGAGCGGGCCGAGTCCGGCCGACTCGACTGATCCCGCCCGGCGTGGCCGGCCCCGGTTCATGGCAGTCGGTATGCGGCGTTCAGATGCGGGGCAGGTCGGGAAAGCGCCGGCCATGCGGCTGGCAGATCAGGAAAAGCAGCAGGTCAGGTGCGCAGCAGACGCGCGATGGCCTTGGTGGCCTCCTCGACCTTCGCGTCGATCTCGTCCCCGCCCTTGACCGCGGCGTCCGCGACGCAGTGGCGCAGATGCTCTTCGAGCAGCTGGAGCGCGAAGGACTGGAGGGCCTTGGTGGAGGCGGAGACCTGCGTGAGTATGTCGATGCAGTAGACGTCCTCGTCGACCATGCGCTGGAGGCCGCGGATCTGACCCTCGATACGGCGCAGCCGCTTGAGGTGCTCGTCCTTCTGCTTGTGGTAGCCGTGCACGCCGCGGTCGTGGTCCGTGACCGGGGGGCCGCCCGCCTCTGTGGTCGTCATCGCGTCCTCCGGTTGTCTGCTGTACCGAGGTGGAGCCTGTCCGAAAACTGTGCCTGATACATCACATGGAAGGTCTGGAAGTTACATACCCCTCATGGGTATATGGTACCGAATCGCTCCGGCCAGGGGGCCGGGGGCGCTGTGATGATCACTGTTACCGATGGGCGAAACTGAGGAAGCCGGTTGGCCGTGGCCGGATGAATGCGCCTAGCATCAGCCTGACCGAATCCCATGCACCCCGAGGACCCCACGTGCGATTTCGTCTGACCCCCAGGGAGACGAGCTTCTACGACATGTTCGCCGCGTCCGCGGACAACATCGTCACGGGCTCCAAGCTCCTGATGGAACTGCTCGGGGCGGACTCCTCCGCCCGGGCCGAGATCGCGGAACGGATGCGGGCGGCGGAGCACGCGGGAGACGACGCGACGCACGCGATCTTCCACCAGCTGAACTCCTCCTTCATCACGCCGTTCGACCGCGAGGACATCTACAAGCTCGCGTCCTCGCTCGACGACATCATGGACTTCATGGAGGAGGCCGTCGACCTGGTCGTGCTGTACCAGGTCGAGGAGCTCCCGAAGGGTGTCGAGCAGCAGATCGAGGTCCTCGCGCGGGCCGCGGAGCTGACGGCGGAGGCCATGCCGCACCTGCGGACCATGGACAACCTCACCGAGTACTGGATCGAGGTCAACCGCCTCGAGAACCAGGCCGACCAGATCCACCGCAAGCTGCTGGCCCACCTCTTCAACGGCAAGTACGAGGCCATCGAGGTCCTCAAGCTGAAGCAGATCGTGGACGTACTCGAAGAGGCGGCCGACGCCTTCGAGCACGTCGCGAACACCGTCGAGACCATCGCGGTCAAGGAGTCCTGAAGCTTGTGGACACCTTTGCCCTGATCGTGACCATTGGTGTCGCGCTCGGATTCACGTACACCAACGGCTTCCACGACTCCGCGAACGCCATCGCGACGTCCGTCTCCACTCGCGCCCTGACACCGCGCGCGGCGCTGGCGATGGCCGCGGTGATGAACCTCGCGGGCGCGTTCCTCGGACAGGGCGTGGCCAAGACCGTCAGCGAAGGGCTCATCGCGACGCCCCAGGGCAGCAAGGGGATGGGCATCCTCTTCGCCGCGCTGCTCGGCGCGATCGTGTGGAACCTCGTCACCTGGTACTTCGGCCTTCCCTCGTCCTCCTCGCACGCCTTGTTCGGCGGCATGGTGGGCGCGGCACTCGCCGGCGGCACGGATGTGATCTGGTCCGGCGTCCTGGAGAAGGTCGTCATCCCGATGTTCGTCTCGCCCATCGTGGGCCTGGTCTGCGGCTATCTGGTGATGGTCGCGATCATGTGGATGTTCCGGAAGTCCAACCCGCACAAGGCCAAGCGCGGTTTCCGGATAGCCCAGACCGTCTCGGCGGCCGGTATGGCGCTCGGGCACGGACTCCAGGACGCCCAGAAGACGATGGGCATCGTGGTGATGGCGCTGGTCATCGCCGATGTCGAGGACCAGGGCGACGCGATCCCGGTCTGGGTGAAGATCGCCTGCGCGGTGATGCTCTCGCTCGGCACGTACGCGGGCGGCTGGCGCATCATGCGGACGCTGGGGCGGAAGATCATCGAGCTGGACCCGCCCCAGGGGTTCGCGGCGGAGACGACGGGCGCCTCGATCATGTTCGGTTCGGCGTTCCTGTTCCACGCGCCGATCTCGACGACGCATGTGATCACGTCCGCGATCATGGGTGTCGGGGCGACGAAGCGCGTCAACGCGGTCCGGTGGGGCGTCGCGAAGAACATCATCATGGGCTGGTTCATCACGATGCCGGCCGCCGCGGCGGTCGCGGCCCTGAGCTACGGGATCGTGTACCTGGCGTTCGGCTGACGCCGCGCCGCACGGCCGACCCGAGGCCGCCCCCCTGAGACCGCTCGTACGACAGCAGCCGCAAAGACATGTGGGCCCGCCCCCTGGGAGAGGGGGCGGGCCCTTCGTCCTGCGGTGGCACCGCCATGCAGCACCGCGAGACGTGTTAGGGGGCGACGGGGCGGCCCGGCGCCGGCAGCTGGTGCCGGCGCCATCCGCCCGGGATCACCGCGGGAGCGGTGATCACCCGAAGCGGCCCGAGATGTAGTCCTCGGTCGCCTGCACCGACGGGTTCGCGAAGATGCGCTCCGTCTCGTCTATCTCGATCAGCTTTCCGGGCTGGCCGACCGCCGAGAGGTTGAAGAACGCCGTACGGTCCGAGACCCGCGCCGCCTGCTGCATGTTGTGCGTCACGATGACGATCGTGAAGCGCTCCTTCAGCTCACCGATCAGGTCCTCGATGGCGAGGGTCGAGATCGGGTCGAGGGCCGAGCAGGGCTCGTCCATCAGCAGGACGTCGGGCTCGACCGCGATCGCGCGGGCGATGCACAGACGCTGCTGCTGACCGCCGGAGA
Source organism: Streptomyces sp. NPDC058685 (assembly GCF_042714725.1). NCBI lineage: Bacteria > Bacillati > Actinomycetota > Actinomycetes > Kitasatosporales > Streptomycetaceae > Streptomyces > Streptomyces sp. NPDC058685. The sequence goes on along the minus strand of NZ_JBHXSL010000006.1, from coordinate 266,710 downwards.
GGCCGGAACCCGGCTTGTTGAGGCGGTCCTTCACCTCGTTCCAGAGGTTCGCGCCCTTGAGCGACTTCTCGACGACCGCGTTGAGCTCGCTCTTCTTGTAGTTGCGGTTGAGGCGCAGACCGGCGGCGACGTTGTCGTAGATGGACATCGTCGGGAACGGGTTCGGACGCTGGAAGACCATGCCGACCGTACGGCGTACGGAGACCGGGTCGACGCTGGAGCCGTAGAGGTTCTCGTCGTCCAGCATCACCTTGCCCTCGACGCGGCCGCCGGGGGTGACCTCGTGCATACGGTTCAGGGTGCGCAGGAAGGTGGACTTGCCGCAGCCGGACGGGCCGATGAAGGCCGTCACGGAGCGGGGCTCCACGGTCATCGAGATGTCCTCGATCGCCTTGTGGGAGCCGTAGAAGGCAGAGAGGCCGCTGACGTCGATTCGCTTGGCCATGGGGATCACTTCGCTTTCATGGACGCTTCAGCGACCGGACTTCGGGGCCTTCCAGCGGGCGATGCCGCGGGCCACCAGGTTGAGGATCATGACGAAGGCGATCAGCACCAGGGCGGCGGCCCAGGCGCGGTCGTACGACGCCTCGCTGCCCACCCTGTACTGCTCCCAAATGTAGAAGGGGAGAGAGGACTGGGCGCCTTCGAAGGGATTGCTGTTGATGAGCTGGCTGCCGAAGACCAGCAGCAGGATCGGGGCGGTCTCACCCGCGATACGCGCGATCGCGAGCATCACACCGGTGGTGATGCCGCCGAGCGCGGTCGGGACGACGACCTTGATGATCGTGCGGTACTTCGGCACACCGAGGGCCAGCGATGCCTCGCGCAGCTCGTTCGGGACGAGCTTGAGCATCTCCTCGGTGGAACGGACGACGACCGGGACCATGAGGATCGCCAGCGCCAGCGCGCCCATCAGGCCGGACGGCTGCAGTTCGAACAGCAGCATGATCGAGAGGAGGAACAGGCCCGCGACGATCGACGGGATGCCCGTCATGACGTCGACGAAGAACGTGACGGCCTTGGCCAGCGTGCCCTTGCCGTACTCGACCAGGTAGATCGCGGTCAGCAGACCGATCGGCACCGAGATCACGGTGGCGATGCCGACCTGCTCCAGCGTGCCGATGATGGCGTGGTAGACACCGCCGCCGGCCTCGAAGCCGGGGACACCGGCCATGGAGTGGGTCAGGAAGTACCCGTCGAGCACCTTCAGGCCGCGGCTGACGGTCACCCAGATCAGCGAGAACAGCGGGATGATGGCGAGGACGAAGCAGACCCAGACGACGCTGGTGGCCAGTCGGTCCTTGGCCTGTCGCTTGTTCTCGACGACCGTGGTGACGACGTACGAGATGACGACGAAGAAGAGGGCCGAGATCAGGCCCCACTGGATGCGGCTCTCCCAGCCGGCGGCGAGGCCGAGGCCGACACCGAGCGCGATCGCGACGGCGGCGAAACCGAGCGGCGCGAAGCGGGGGAGGGAGCGGCTGCGCAGGCCGTCCTTGCGGACGGGCGGCGTCGGGGTGGGCCTGTCCTGTATGGCTGTCTGGCTCATGCGTTGGCCCCCGAGTACTCCTTGCGGCGGGCGATGATCAGGCGGGCCGCGCCATTGACCAGCAGGGTGAGGATGAAGAGGACGAGACCGGAGGCGATCAGGGCGTCACGCCCGAACTCGTTGGCCTCGTCGAACTTCGCCGCGATGTTCTGGGCGAAGGTGCCTCCGCCCGGGTTGAGCAGATGCAGGGAGATCAGGAAGCTCGGCGACAGGACCGTGGCGACGGCCATCGTCTCGCCGAGCGCGCGGCCGAGGCCGAGCATCGAGGCGGAGATCACGCCGGACCGGCCGAAGGGGAGCACCGACATGCGGATGACTTCCCAGCGGGTGGCGCCGAGTGCGAGGGCGGCCTCCTCGTTCATCTTCGGGACCTGGAGGAAGACCTCGCGGCTGACGCTGGTCACGATCGGCAGGATCATGATCGCCAGCAGGATGCCGACGGTGAACAGCGAGCGGGCGACGCCGACCTCGGTCTTCTCGAAGAGGTAGGTCCACCCGAAGAACTGGTCGAGCCAGAGGTTCAGGCCCTCCAGGTAGGGGACCAGGAAGAGCGCGCCCCAGATGCCGTAGATGATCGACGGCACGGCGGCCAGCAGGTCGACCACGTAGGCGATGGGGGAGGCGAGCCTGCGCGGCGCGTAGTGCGAGATGAACAGCGCGATGCCGACGGCGATCGGCACGGCGATCGCCATCGCGATGATCGAGCTGACCACGGTGCCGAAGAGGAGGACCGCGATGCCGAACACCGGCGGGTCGCCCGCCGGGTTCCACTCGAACGTGGTGAGGAAGTTGCCCTCGTCCGCCGAGATGGCGAGCACGGAGCGGTAGGTGAGGAACGCGGCGATCGACGCCATGATCACCAGGAGCAGGATGCCCGAGCCGCGGGACAGGCCGAGGAAGAGCTTGTCGCCGGTGCGGCCGGTGGAACCCTTTTTCCTGTTGACCGGCGGAGCCGGCGTTGGCGGGGGTGCGTCTATGGATGTGGTGGAAGCCATGGTCTTTCCGGTCTGTGGTGGGGGAGCGGCAGGACTCCCCTGGCGGCGGTGCACCGGATGAGGTGGCCGGCGGGGGCCCCCCGCCCCCCCCCCCCCCCCGGGCAGATAAAAAAAAAACAACCCACCACACCCCCAAATTAATAGAATTAACAAAAAGTGGTTTATAATAAA
>NZ_JBHXSL010000006.1:215580-263985 GCF_042714725.1 Streptomyces sp. NPDC058685 | reverse complement strand
TCCTGCCCGGTGTGGGGGGGGGGCGCGCCCCCACCCCCCGGGGGGCGGGCCCCGTTATGGGGGGCCGGCGGGGGCCCCTACGGCCCCCGCCGGCCGGTTGCGTTACTTCAGACCCGCGACGGTCTCGCGGACCTTGGCGTTGATCTCGGCCGGGATCGGCGCGTAGCCGGCCTCGGAGAGGACCTTCTGGCCCTCGTCGCCGGCGGTGTAGGTCAGGAAGGACTTGACCGTGCCCAGCGTCTCGGCCTTGTTGCCGGTGTCGCAGACGACCTCGTAGGTCACGAGGACGATCGGGTAGGCGCCGTCGGCCTTGGTGGTGTAGTCCAGGTCGAGAGCGAGGTCCTTGCCGGTGCCCTTGACCTTGGCGGCGGCGATGGCCTTGGAGGCGTTCTCGGAGGTGGCCTTCACCGGAGCGGCGGCACCGGTGTTGATGTCCACGGTCGGGATGGACTGCGAGCTGGCGTAGGAGAGCTCGAAGTAGCCGATCGCGCCGTCGACCTGCTTGACCTGGGCGGCGACACCGGAGGAACCGGACGCGGCCTGGCCGCCGGGGGCGGGCCAGCTCTTCTCGGCCTCGTAGGGCCACTCCGCCTTGGCGGTCTTGCCGAGGTACTTGCCGAGGTTCTGCGTGGTGCCGGAGTCCTCGGAGCGGTGGAAGGCCTGGATCGCCTTGTCCGGAAGCGACTTGCCCTTGTTCAGAGCGGCGATCGCCGGGTCGTTCCACTTCTTGATCTTGTTGTTGAAGATCTTGGCGATCGTCGGGGCGTCCAGGGTCAGACCCTCGACACCGGACAGGTTGTAACCGATGGCGATGGGGCCGCCGACCATGGGCAGGTTGATGCCCTGGCCGCCCTTGCAGATCTTCTTCGAGTCCTCGACCTCTTCGGGCTTGAGGGCCGAGTCGGATCCGGCGAAGCCCACCGTGCCCTGGTTGAAGGCGACGATGCCCTCACCGGAGGAGGAGGACTTGTAGTTGACCTCCACGCCCGAGCAGGCCGCCATGTAGTTCTTGACCCACAGGTCCATGGCGTTCTTCTGCGCGCTGGAACCGGAGGCGGGCAGCTTGCCCTTGGCGTCGTCGCACTTGATGTTCGACGCGGCGCTGGTCTTCTCGCCGGTGCCGCCGGTTCCGCCCGCGTTGTCGTCCGAACCACACGCCGTGAGGACCAGGGCGCCGGTCACGGCGAGGGCGCCGAGCGCGGTGGCGCGAAGCCCGTTCTTGCGCTGAAGCTTCACTTTCGGGTGTTCCTTCCAGGAGCCGCCGGACGTTGACCTGAGTCGGGGACGTTCAGTGCGGCGTGTGTCGGGGTGGGGGGAGCCGGCCCTTTGCCGGTCACCGTGTAGGGCCGAAATTAGGCAGATCAGGTGAAGCGGCCCAAGGTGGAGAGTGAACGGAAGGTGAACCGTGTCGGGCGGCTGGGTGCCTGGTGGCGCGGTGGTTCGGACGGTCGCGCTCCGTTGCCCTGTACCTCTGTCCCGGTGACCGTCCGTACGTCTGTCCGGCACGGGCCCACGGGCGGTCTGCGGGCGTACGAGGACTGCCGGAGGGATGGTTCCGGGCGGCGGTCCCGGCGGCTGGGTCCCGTGCTCCAGGACGCCGGTCTCCGCTCTCGGGCCATCGACCATCAGCCCTCAGGTTCCAGCCTCAGGCATCAGGCCGAGTGCAGCGCGTCGAGCAGCGCGTCCAGCAGCTGGCGGTCCCGCGGCTGCGTCAGCCGGTTGCGTGCCGCGGCGGGCGGCAGCCACAGAATGCGGTCCACCTCCTCGCTCGGGGTGAAGGACCCCGTCGTCGCCTCGGCCGCCCAGTACGTGACCTGCTTGGGGCGCCCGTTCGCAAAGTAGCGCGCGGTCGGCAGCCGGGCGCCGGGGACACACGCGTGACCGGTCTCCTCCAGCACTTCGCGCAACGCACCGGCGAGGGTGTCCTCACCGCGTTTCAGTTTGCCCTTGGGGTGCGACCAGTCGTCGTACTTGGGCCGGTGCACCAGACAGATCTCCAGGCCCTCGTCGTACGGGGCCCGGCGCCAGAGCACGCACCCCGCCGCCCGGACCGTGCCGTCGCCCATCAGAAGCCCGCCTTCATGAGCTGCCTCCATGGCTCGCCTCCTGTGCCCGGTCCCATGAACCCGTCCTCATGAACCGCATCGAGGACCCGGGCCCGGGTCCTTCATGGCGCGGATACCGCGGTGGTGGTCCGCCACACCTCCTGGAAGGCGAACCGGGCCGCCTCCACCTCGTGCCGCTGGTCGGCGTGCAGCACCCCCAGCGCGTAGGCCGTGGCCGGAGCGATCCGGGGGGTGCGGGCCGCTGCGGCGGCAGCGGCGGCCGCCTCGGCGGCGTCGCGGTGCCGGTCGAGGACCAGGCCCGCGCGGCACAGCACCGGATCCGCGTTCGGGCACAGCACCTCCTGGGCGTACCGGTGCAGCCGCAGCAATTGGCGGACCTGGTGCCAGGGCGCGTCCTGGGCCTCTCCGGCCGACGCGGTGGCGAGGCCGTGCACGAGGGCCTCGGCGTTGTACGGGTGGCCCGCGCGTGACAGCGGCAGTGCGGCGACCGCGTCCACCAGCCGGTGCTCGGCGACCTCGGCGGCGGGGGTCAGGGCCTCGGCGGCCGCCGCGCCCGCGACGGGGCCGAGCGGCAGCTCGGAGGCGAGTACGGCCACGGCGTCGGCGACGCCGTGGAAGCGCGAGGACCCCAGCGCCTGGAGGGCGGCGGAGTGGGCGCGCGTCCGGGCGAGGGTGAGCTGCCGCTCCAGCAGGGCACCCGCGCGGGCGGCGCCCACCGTGAGACTGCCGGAGGGGCGGGGCACGTCCGTGGCCTCGGGGCCCGTGGCACCGTCCAGCACCCGGAACTCGCCCCGGGCCGACGGCACGGGGGTGGCGCCCGAGAGCCGGGACAGGGCGCTCAGCAGCCGGTTCAGCCGCGAGGTGCAGGCGTGTTCCTGTGCCAGCGTGGCGGACAGCCAGGCCAGCTCGGTCCGCAGATCGTCCGCCCAGCCCGGGTCGAGCAGCGGCCGGAAGGTGTGCAGGGTCCCGCCGATACGGCGGGCGGCCATGCGCAGCGACCGGGCTGCCTCGGCCACGCCCGCCGTGTCCGAACCGCTCTCGCTGTGCAGCCGCAGGCTGCGCAGGAAGTCGCCCGCCCGCGCGTTCAGGTACCGGGCGAGAGCCTCGCCCGCGGTGACCGCGGTGGGGGGACCGGACGGGACGGCGGGTGCGTCCTCCCGGGACAGGTCAGGGCTGTGCACGCCGGCGCCTCCGGGCGTCTATGAGCATCTCCTGCACGTTCCGCAGCGGCTGGCCCTCCGGATCCGTCGCATGCCGGGTCCATGCGCCGTCCGGGCCGAGGTGCCAGGAGGACGTGGCGTCGGACATACCGGTCTCCAGGAGACGGGTGATGGTCGCGCGGTGGGCGGGGTCGGTGACCCGTACCAGAGCCTCGATTCGACGGTCGAGGTTGCGGTGCATCATGTCGGCGCTGCCGAACCACACCTCGGGTTCTCCGCCGTTGCCGAAGGAGAAGATCCGGGAGTGTTCGAGGAAGCGTCCGAGGATGGAGCGCACTCGTATGTTCTCCGAGAGCCCGGTGACTCCGGGGCGCAGCGCGCAGATGCCGCGCACCCAGATGTCGACCGGCACGCCCGCCATCGCGGCCCGGTAGCAGGCGTCGATGACCGCCTCGTCCACCATCGAGTTGACCTTGATGCGGACGTACGCGGGGCGCCCGGCGCGGTGGTGCGCCGCTTCCTTGTTGATGCGGGCGATGAGACCGTCGCGCAGGGACTTGGGCGCGACCAGCAGCCGGCGGTAGGTCTCGCGCCGTGAGTAGCCCGACAGCCGGTTGAACAGGTCGGACAGGTCGGCGCCGACCTGCGGGTCCGCGGTCAGCAGCCCCAGGTCCTCGTACAGCCGGGCGGTCTTCGGGTGGTAGTTGCCGGTGCCGACGTGGGAGTAGCGGCGCAGGGTGTCGCCCTCCTGCCGCACCACCAGGGACAGCTTGCAGTGGGTCTTCAGACCGACGAGGCCGTAGACGACGTGGCAGCCGGACTCCTCCAGCTTGCGCGCCCATTTGATGTTGGCCTGCTCGTCGAACCGGGCCTTGATCTCGACCAGGACGAGGACCTGCTTGCCCGACTCGGCGGCGTCTATCAGCGCGTCCACGATGGGCGAGTCGCCGGAGGTCCGGTACAGGGTCTGCTTGATCGCGAGCACGTCCGGGTCGGCGGCGGCCTGCTCCAGGAAGGCCTGCACGGACGTGGAGAAGCTGTCGTACGGGTGGTGCAGCAGGACGTCGCGCTCGCGCAGCGCCATGAAGATGTCGGGTGCGGAGGCAGACTCGACCTCGGCGAGTTCCCGGTGGGTGCCGGCGACGAACTTGGGGAACTTCAGCTCAGGCCGGTCCAGCGCCGCGATGCCGAAGAGCCCGGTCAGGTCCAGCGGGCCCGGCAGCGGGTAGACCTCGGCGTCGGACACCTTCAGCTCGCGCACCAGCAGGTCGAGGACGTACGGGTCGATGGACTCCTCGACCTCCAGGCGCACCGGCGGCCCGAAGCGGCGCCGCATGAGCTCCTTCTCCAGCGCCTGGAGCAGGTTCTCGGCGTCGTCCTCCTCGACCTCCAGGTCCTCGTTCCTGGTCACCCGGAACATGTGGTGCGCGAGCACCTCCATGCCGGGGAACAGCTCCTCCAGGTGGGCCGCGATGACGTCCTCCAGCGGTACGTACCGCTGCGGCGAGGCCTCCAGGAAGCGGGAGAGCAGGGGCGGGACCTTCACCCGGGCGAAGTGGCGGTGGCCGCTGACCGGGTTGCGGACGACGACCGCGAGGTTCAGCGAGAGCCCGGAGATGTACGGAAAGGGGTGCGCCGGGTCGACGGCCAGCGGCGTCAGCACCGGGAAGATCTGCTGCCGGAACAGCGTGAACAGCCGCGCCTGCTCCTTCTCGGTGAGGTCCGGCCAGCGGATGAGGTGCACGCCTTCCTCGGCGAGCGCCGGGGCGACGTCCTGCTGGTACGCGGCGGCGTGCCGGGCCATGAGCTCGCGGGAGCGGGTCCAGATCAGGTCGAGGACCTCGCGCGGCTGGAGGCCGGAGGCCGAACGGGTGGCGACGCCGGTGGCGATACGGCGCTTGAGGCCGGCCACCCGGACCATGAAGAACTCGTCCAGGTTGGACGCGAAGATGGCGAGGAAGTTCGCCCGTTCGAGCAGCGGAGTCGCCGGGTCCTCGGCGAGCTCCAGGACCCGCTCGTTGAACGCGAGCCAGCTGCGCTCCCGGTCCAGGAACCGTCCCTGGGGCAGTTCGGCGCCCGATCCGTCGTGATCCTCCTCGTAGCCGTCGAGATCGGCGTCGAGGTCGGGTTCCAGCTCGGACACCGTGGCCGCGACGGTGTGCGGGCGGTGCGCGGCTATGGAACCGACGGACGGCTGGGGGTGCTGGACCGGTACCTCGGCGGGCTGCTGACTCATGGACCCATTCTTCCGCGTAGTGGGCATGACGGGCGCGTCGGAGGGTGCCGGATCGAGGTGGAATCTGCCGTTGGGGGAGGCGGGCAGGGCGGGCTGCATTGGGAGAGGGTCGCAAGGGCGTCTGAATGGCCGGTAACGACGACATGACGTGTGGGAAAGCGCGGCAGGGCTCCCCGGGGTCGCGCGAGGGTCCGGCCCGGGATTCCGGGGGCATTCCGACGGGTCGGCGGCGTGCGTCGCCGGGTCCCCGGGGGTGCGGGGGCGGCCGTGGCGTCGGCGCGGCAGCCAGAATGCGACGGCGGTGACTCCGGGGGCAAGGGCGAGGGCGGGACCGCTCCGGACGGGCGGGCCGGCCGGAAGCGGGTCGGCCGCGCCGAACCGGATGAGTGCGGCGGACCGGGGGCGGGGCGGCGGGGGCGGGGCTGTCCGGGAACCGGTGGGGACCGTCGGTGCCGCGGGCGAGGTTCCGGCCGGGACGGTGACAGGGGGAGCGATCATCCTGCTGCGGATCACGGCGGCGAGCCGGATGCGTCCGGCGGCGACGGGTGGCACATGGCGGCAGCCGTCGGTGCGTGCCGTCGGTGCGCGAGGGGAGCGGACGACGACGCCGGGGTCGTACCGCCCTCCCCCGCGCACCGCAACTGGCGCTCACGGCCCTCCCGTAGGGCTCGCGCGAAGAAGAGGGCGGGGTCAACCGCCCTCCTCCTCAGGCGCGTTCAGGACTCCGCGCGGTACATCAGGTCCACCTCGTACGTCACGAAGCCCAGCCGTTCGTACACGGCCAGCGCCGCGGTGTTGTCAGCGTCCACGTAGAGCATGGCCGTCGGCATCTGCTGCGCCGCCAGGTGGCGGAGGCCGATCGCGGTCAGGGCCTTGCCGAGGCCGCCGCCCTGGGCGTCGGGGCGGATGCCCACCACGTACACCTCGCCCAGGTGTTCCTCCGCGTGCACCTTCGTCCAGTGGAAGCCGATGATCTCGCCGTCGCGCTCCGCCAGGAAGAAGCCCTTTGGGTCGAACCACGGTTCGTTCTTGCGGTCGTCGAGGTCCCGTTGGGTGAGCGAGCCCTGCTCCGGGTGGTGGGCGAAGGCCGCGGCGTTCACCGCGAGCCACGCCGCGTCGTCCTGGCCCGGGACGAAGGTGCGCACCGTGACGCCCGCCGGGAACACCGGCTCGGGGGTGTCGAGCGGGCTCAGGGGCCGCCGCAGCTGGCGCAGTTCGCGGAAGAGGCTGAGCCCGAGGACCTGTGCCAGGTGCCGGGCCGCCGACTTCCCGCCGTGTGCCCACACCCGCAGCCGCTTGCCCGAGGCGCCGAGCAGCGCGCTGCCCAGGGCCCGGCCGTGGCCGCGGCCGCGGTGGCGCGGGTGGACCACGAGTTCGGCGGCCGGGGCCTCCACCGGGTCGGTGTCCTCCAGCTGGGCGTAGCCGATCAGTTCGTCGCCGACGGTCAGCAGGAAGTGCCGTACGCCTTCCCGCTTTCCGCCGCGCAGTTGCAGCCGGCCCTGCTCGGAGACGGCCTGCATCCCGTCGTTGCGGGCGGCCTCGGCGAGCAGACCCAGTACGGCTTCCGCCTGCTCGGGAGTCAGCTCGTCATAGGTCAGGATCTGCCGGCCGGGCTCCGGAATCACCGCGTCAGTCGTCATGAGGAGAGCGTACGGCGGGGGGCGCGGACCGCGGGTGGCACGCCGGGCGGCAATGGTCCGGCCGGGGGCGTTCAACGCGAAGGCAATCAGGTCGTAACCCGTACACCCCTGTCGCGCTACGCGCGTTGACTCTAGGCTGCCGCTCGCACCCTCAGACGCGCTGAGACCTACAAGGGGACAGATGTCAGCGACACCGCACAGAAACCGCAGCCGCATACTCGCCGCGGTCGCCGGCTTGACCACCGTCGGCGCTCTGGTCGCCGCGATGCCGGCAAGAGCCTCCGAGAGCGGCCACGGACACGGCCGTACCGTTGACGTCCAGCTCCTGTCCTTCAACGACCTGCACGGGAACCTGGAGCCGCCCGCCGGCTCGGCCGGGCGGGTCACGCACACCAACGAGGACGGCACCACCAGGACGATCGACGCGGGTGGTGCCGAGTACCTCGCCACGCACCTGCGTCAGGCGCGCGAGGACCACCGCTACTCGGTGACCGCCGCGGCCGGTGACATGGTCGGCGCGTCTCCGCTGCTGTCCGGTCTCTTCCACGACGAGCCCACCGTCGAGGCGCTCAACAAGCTGAAGCTCGACGTCACTTCCGTCGGCAACCACGAGTTCGACGAGGGCGCCAAGGAACTGGGCCGTCTCCAGAACGGTGGCTGCCACCCGACCGAGGGCTGCTACGAGAAGGGGAAGAAGTTCAAGGGCGCGGACTTCCCCTACCTCGCGGCCAACGTGACGAAGGAGAAGAGCGGCAAGCCGCTGCTCGACCCGTACTTCATCTGGAAGAAGAACGGCGTCAAGATCGGTTTCATCGGGGTGACCCTGGAGGGCACGCCGAACATCGTCAGCGCCGAGGGCGTCAAGGGCCTGAAGTTCGGCGACGAGATCGAGACGATCAACAAGTACACCAAGGTCCTGGAGCGCAAGGGCGTCAAGTCGATCGTCGCCCTGATCCACGAGGGTGGCGCGCCCGCCTCGGCGTCGTACAACTACAACTGCGACAGCCCGGGCCCGGGTGACGGCATCTCCGGTCCGATCGTGGACATCGCCAAGAAGGTCAGCCCGCAGGTCGACGCGCTGGTCACCGGGCACACCCACCAGGCGTACGCGTGCTCGGTCCCCGACCCGTCGGGCAAGCCGCGCACCGTCACCTCGGCCGCGTCGTTCGGCAAGCTCTACACCGACACGACCCTCACCTACGACCGGCGCACGAACGACATCGTGCGGACGGCCGTGGCCTCCGCGAACCACGTCGTCACCCGTGACGTGGCGAAGGCCGCGGACATGACGAACCTGATCCAGCGCTGGAACACGCTGGCCGCGCCGATCGCGAGCCGTCCCGTGGGCTACATCTCCGCCGACATCGAGAACCCGGCGGACGCCCCCGAGAAGCCGGTCGGCAATCTGATCGCGGACGCCCAGCTGGAGGGCCTCGCGCCGGCCGACAAGGGCGGGGCGCAGCTGGCCGTCATGAACCCGGGCGGTGTCCGTGCGGGTCTGGTGCACAAGGCGTCCGGCGGTGAGGGCGACGGTGTCGTGACGTACGGCGAGGCGTTCACCGTGCAGCCGTTCACCAACATGATGAACGTCGTCGACCTGACCGGCGCCCAGCTGGTCACCATGCTCCAGCAGCAGGTCAGTGGCGCGAACCAGGCCGCTCCGAAGATCCTTCAGGTGTCCAAGGGCTTCACGTACACCCTGGACATGACGAAGTCGGGCGCCGACCGGATCGTGACGTCGTCGGTGAAGCTGGGCGGCGAGGCGCTCGACCCGGCGAAGACCTACCGGGTCGCGATGAACGAGTTCCTCGCGGGCGGCGGCGACGGGTTCGCCGTGCTGAAGGAGCACAAGAACAAGCTCGTCGGCGCCTCCGACCTGGATGTGCTGACCGCTTACCTCGCCGCGCACTCGACGGCGGCCTCCCCGCTGGCGCCGCCGGCCACCGGCCGGATCACGGTCGTCAAGTAGCGGCAGAAGCAGGGACGGTGGGGCGGCGGGCCTTCGGGCGCGCCGCCCCACCGGCGTTCGCCGGGTCGGCGCCTCGCGGGTCCTGTGGGCCGCGGGTCCTGCGGGCCCGGCGGCTTTCAGGGCCCCGGTCCGTTCGCCGTCCGCCGCTATCCGGCGCCCCGTCACGGCCGTTCCGGCCGAAAACCGCTGTTTGTTACTGGCCAGTCCGGAGGCTGGTGGTGCTTGACGTGACCCCGCCATAATCCGGGGCCATGGACCGACGCAGCTTTCTCGCGGGGGCCGCAGTTCTGACCGCGACCGCCCTCATCCCCCCACCGGCCGCAGTCGCGGCACCGCGCCGCATCCTCTCCCCTCAGGACTGGATGGCGGGTCACGGTGACTCGACCGCACTGCAGCGTCTGACGATCCCCGGCACCCACGACTCCGGTGCCCGCTTCGGCGGCCCGTGGGCCGAGTGCCAGAACACCACCATCGCCCAGCAGTTGACCAGCGGAATCCGCTTCCTCGACGTCCGCTGCCGGGTCACCGGCGACTCGTTCGCCATCCACCACGGCCCGGCCTTCCAGAACATGATGTTCGGCGACGTCCTCATCGCCTGCCGGGACTTCCTCCAGGCACACCCGTCCGAGACCGTGCTCATGCGTGTCAAGCAGGAGTACTCGAGCGACAGCGACGCGACCTTCCGCCGGATCTTCGACACCTATCTGGACACCAAGGGCTGGCGGCCGCTGTTCCGGATCGGCGACGGGATTCCGTCCCTCGGCGAGGCCCGTGGCAAGGTCGTGCTCCTCGGCGACAACGGCGGACTGCCCGGAGTGCGCTACGCCGACGGCGCGCTGTTCGACATCCAGGACGACTGGAACGCGCTGCCGGGCGCCAAGTACCCCAAGATCGAGGCGCACTTCCGGCGCGCCTCCGAACAGCCCGGCAAGCTGTTCATCAACTACGTCAGCACATCCGCGAGCCTGCCGCCGCGCTGGAACTCCGACAACCTCAACCCGCGGGTCCACTCGTTCATCGACGGCACCGCGAGCGGCTGGCGCGGGCTCGGGATCGTCCCCCTCGACTTCCCGGCCACCCGCGGCGGCCTCGTCGAATCACTGATCCGGCACAACTGACACCCCTGACCGCCGGCGTTCACGACCGACGGAGACCACGTTCACGACCGACGGAGACCACGGCGAGAGCGTCACAGCGAGGCCGGGGGCGGCTCGGCCGCCCCCGGCAGCCTGATCAGCGCCCGTGTGCCGCCGCCCGCCGCCGGCTCCAGCTCGATCTCGCCGCCCGCCTGCTGCACGGTGCGCGCCACGATCGACAGGCCGAGCCCCGATCCGGGCAGCGCCCGCGCCGAGGACGAGCGCCAGAAGCGTTCGAAGACATGCGGCAGATCCTCGGCATCGATGCCGGGCCCGTGGTCCCGCACCGTCAGCTCGCCGGCCTCGAGCCGCACCTCGACCACGCCGCCCGGGGGCGAGAACTTCACCGCGTTGTCGAGGACGTTGACGAGCGCCCGCTCCAGTGCGGCGGGTTCGGCCCGTACGTACCAGGGCGAGACGTCCGCCGTGAACGTCAGCTCCGGGCCGCGCAGCCGCGCCCGCTCCAGCGCCGCGTCCACGATCTCGTGCAGGGCGACCACCTGGAGCGGCCCGCCCTCGACCGCGTCGGGCCGGGACAGCTCCTGCAAGTCGCCGATCAGTGCGGCCAGTTCGGTCATCTGCGCCTTCACCGACGCCATCAGCGCGGTCCGGTCCGCGGGCGGGATCGCCCGTCCGGTCTGCTCGCTGCGGGCCAGCAGCTCGATGTTCGTCCGCAACGACGTCAGCGGCGTCCGCAGCTCGTGACCCGCGTCCGCGATCAGCTGCGCCTGGCGGTCGCGCGAGGAGGCGAGGGCCGCGGTCATCGAGTTGAACGAGCGCGACAGCCGGGCGATCTCGTCCTCGCCCTCGACGGGGATACGGACGGTCAGATCCTCGGTGCGGGCGATGTGCTCGACGGCGCCGGTGAGCCGGTCGACGGGCCTGAGTCCGGTGCGGGCCACCCACAGGCCGGCCGCGCCCGCGCCGACGACACCGATGCCGGCGACGGCGGTGAGGAACAGTGCGAGACGGTTCAGCGAGGTGTTGATCTCGGCGAGCGGGCGGGAGACGGACACCGCCACGCTGATACCCCCGATGTCCTCCTGCTCCGTGCGCACGCGCACCTCGGCGCCCGCGTCGGTGGTGCTGTCGTGCAGGCCGATGCGCGAGGTGCCGTCCGCGACGGCGAGGTCCTCGTCCTGCACCTTCACGGGCTGCGAGTACGCGACCGGGCAGCGACGGCCGTCCGGCGCCACGATCTGGACGTACGCGAAGCTCGACGTCGGGGTGTTCTCGATGGGGCTCTGCCCCTGGAGGCACTCCTGGTACGCCTGGACCAGCGCCTGCCGGGGCGCGCCGATGTTCTTCAGCGAGGTGTTCAGCTCGTCGTTCAGCTGCGCGCGGGTGAGCAGCCAGCAGGCGACGGACACGGCCGCGACGGCGACCGCGACGGCGGTGGCCACCAGCAGCGCGAGCCGGGACCGGATCGGCAGGGCACGGAACCGGTGGACCGGGCCCGTCACCCCTCACCGCCGCCGGTGCGGAGCGCGTACCCCACCCCCCGCACCGTGTGCACGAGGCGCGGCTCGCCGCCCGCCTCCGTCTTGCGTCGCAGGTACATCACATACACATCCAGCGAATTGGAACTGGGCTCGAAGTCGAACCCCCATACGGACTTGAGAATCTGCTCACGGGTCAGCACCTGGCGCGGATGGGCCAGGAACATCTCCAGGAGCGTGAACTCGGTACGCGTCAGCTCCACCGGGCGCGTGCCGCGGTGGACCTCGCGGGTCGCCAGGTCCATCCGCAGGTCCGCGAAGGCCAGCACGTCGTCCTCGCCGGCCGCGCCCGCGGCCGACGCGTACGAGCTGCGCCGCAGCAGCGCGCGGATCCGGGCGAACAGCTCGTCCAGTTCGAACGGCTTGACCAGGTAGTCGTCGGCCCCCGCGTCCAGTCCGGTGACCCGGTCGCCGACGGTGTCGCGGGCGGTCAGCATCAGGATCGGCACCGTCGATCCCGACGCGCGCACCCGGCGGGCCGCGGTCAGACCGTCCATCCGCGGCATCTGGATGTCGAGCACGATCAGGTCCGGGGCGCAGGCCTCCGCCTTCTCCAGCGCGTCGATGCCGTCGACGGCGACCTCCGTGGCGTACCCCTCGAAGGCCAGACTGCGCTGGAGCGCCTCTCGGACGGCGGGCTCGTCGTCCACGATGAGGATGCGTTCGCCTTCACGGGGGGTCGTCATGGCACCAGCCTCGCACGCACTCAGCTGCTGCCGCCGTCGCGCAGGGCGTCGAGGTCGCCCTTCACGGTGTCGATCGGGATGGCGAACCCCAGGCCGACGCTGCCCGCGGTGGAACCGGTCGCGGAACTGGGTGCGTACATGGCCGAGTTGATGCCGATGATCTCTCCGTTCATGTTGATGAGGGCGCCGCCGGAGTTGCCGGGGTTGAGGGAGGCGTCCGTCTGGAGGGCCTTGTACGTGGTCTTCGAGGAGCCGGTGTCGCCGTTGAACTCCTGTCCGCCGAACTCGAACGGCCAGTTCCCGCCGCCACCCTGCTGACCCTGGTCCTGGCCCTGTCCCTGGCCCTGGCCCTGCCCCTGGTCCTTCGCGACTGTCACATCGCGGTCGAGCGCGGACACGATGCCGCTGGTGACCGTGCCGGTCAGACCCTCGGGCGAGCCGATCGCGACGACCTCGTCACCCACCTTGACCTTGCCGGAGTCTCCGAGCGCGGCCGCCTTCAGACCCTTCGCGCCGTCCAGCTTGATGAGCGCCAGGTCCTTGTCGGGGTCGGTGCCGACGACCTTCGCGGTGTACGTCCTGCCGTCGTCGAGCCGCACCTTCACCGTGTCGGCGCCCGCGATGACGTGGTTGTTCGTGATGATCTCGCCGTCGGAGGTGATGATCACGCCCGAGCCGGTGGACTCACCGGCGGAGGTGGACGCGTTGATCTCCACAATGCTCGGGGACACGGCCTGGGCGACGCCCGCGACGGTGCCGGCGGTCGTACGGGACACCGTGGTCCCGCTGACCGTGGAGCCGGCCGAGTCGCTGCCGTTGTCGGCGAAGTGCTGGACGAGGGCGGAGGTTCCGCCGCCCACGACGGCCGCGATGAGCGCGACGGCCGCGATGAGGGTGACGGGGCGCCTGGCCCTGGCCCGGTGCGCGGCCGGCTGCGCGGGCTCCTCAGGGGCGACGGGGGCGTACGGCGGGGGCGGCGGGTAGGAGGGGCCGCCGTCGAACGACGGGGCGGCGGTGTCGTACGGGTGCGCGCCGGTGGTGTACGGCTGCGGATGCGACTGCGCTGAGTAGTGGTCCGTCATGCCTCAGACTGTTCTCCTGCCGGATGAGAAGAGTCTGAGGCGCCGCTGAGAACCACCCGAGAACCGGTGAGAGCCTGCCCCCCCGCACCGGACGGGACCTCGACGGCGCCCGACGTCGGACAGGCCCTAGGCGCAGCCGCAGGACCGGCGGATCACCAGGCCCGAGGGGAACTGCTTCACCCTCTCGCGCCGCGAACCGGCCACCCGCAGACCGTCGTCGAGCACCAGGTCCACCGCGGCCCGTGCCATCGCCGGGCGGTCCGAGGAGATCGTTGTCAGAGGCGGGTCCGTCAGGGCCGCTTCCTTGACGTCGTCGAAGCCCGCCACCGCGAGCTCGCCCGGCACGTCGATCCGCAGTTCACGGGCGGCCCGCAGGACACCGATCGCCTGGTCGTCCGTCGAGCAGAAGATGGCCGGCGGCCGGTCGGGGCCCGCCAGCAGCTTGAGAGCCACGAGATACGCGTCGTAGCGGTTGTACGGGGCCTGGAACAGCCGGTCCTCCACCGAGCGGCCGGACTCCAGCATCGCGCGGCGCCAGCCCTCGACGTGGTCGGCGACGGGGTCGCCGACGGCCGGGGTGGACTCCATGCCGCCGAGACAGGCGACGTACTCGTAGCCGTGCTCCAGGAGGTGCCGGGTGGCCAGCTGTGCGCCGCCGACGTCGTCGGTGACCACCGCGACGTCGTCGATCGCCTCGGGCCGCTCGTGCAGCAGCACCACCCGCGCGTCCCACGCCTCGATCTCCGCCGCGGCCCGCTCGCTGGGCCCCTGGCTGACGAGGATCAGGCCGGAGACCCGCATGCCGAGGAAGGCCCGCAGATAGTGGACCTCGCGCTCGTCGCGGTAGTCGGAATTGCCGACGAGGACCATCTTCCCGCGCTCGGCCGCGGCCTGTTCCACCGCGTGTGCCATCTCGGCGAAGAAGGGCTGCCGCGCGTCCGGGACGATCATTCCTATGAGGTCCGTGCGCCGCGACGCCATGGCCTGGGCGACCCGGTCGGGCCGGTACCCCAGCTCCTTGATCGCTGCGAGAACCCGCTCGCGCGTGGCCGGGGCGACCGGCCGGGGTCCGTTGTTGATGACATAGCTCACGACGGCGGTCGACGTACCCGCCAGTCGCGCAACATCGTCCCGCGTCACCTTGGCCACGCGCGGCAGTCTACGCGTGGTGACCTACCTGTGTGCAGGGCGTACAGCCGCTTCCTGCTCCGGGGTCTCCTGCTCCTTACGGGTGGCCGAAGTCGCCGCCTTCGCCTTGGCTTCCTCGGCCGCGCGCTCGACCTTCTCCGGCGCGACGAAGCGGTATCCCACATTCCGCACGGTGCCGATGAGCGACTCGTGCTCCGGGCCCAGCTTGGCCCGCAGCCGCCGTACGTGGACGTCGACCGTCCGGGTGCCGCCGAAGTAGTCGTAGCCCCAGACCTCCTGGAGCAGCTGCGCCCGGGTGAAGACCCGGCCGGGGTGCTGTGCGAGGTACTTGAGCAGCTCGAACTCCTTGAAGGTCAGGTCCAGGACCCGGCCCTTCAGCTTCGCGCTGTACGTCGCCTCGTCGACCGACAGGTCGCCGTTGCGGATCTCCATGGGGGAGTCGTCGGAGGTGATCTGCTGGCGGCCCATCGCGAGACGCAGCCGTGCCTCGACCTCGGCGGGGCCCGCCGTGTCCAGCAGCACGTCGTCGATGCCCCAGTCCGCGGTGACGGCCGCGAGGCCGCCCTCCGTGACCACGAGCATCAGCGGGCAGCCGGGTCCGGTGGACCGCAGCAGCTGGCACAGAGAGCGCACCTGTGGCAGATCGCGGCGGCCGTCGACCAGGATGACGTCGGCACCGGGGGTGTCGACGAGAGCCGGGCCCTCGGCGGGGGCGACCCGCACGTTGTGCAGCAGCAGTCCGAGGGCGGGGAGCACCTCCGTCGACGGCTGGAGGGCATTGGTCAGGAGCAACAGTGAGCTCATCGGGCTCCACCTGCCCAGGTCGTCTGCGTCTGACGGGGTTCGTGCACGGTTCGCTCGCCCATAACGTCGGTTCCTCCTCGGTCCCTGCGAGGACGTGATGCGGCCCTGCTTCGTTCTTCGGCTCCCGCGCGCCCATTGAGAGCCTTTGTTCACCTGCCTGTAACAACGGCCGGAAAACACAAAAGGACCCGGGGGCTGCGTTGCCCGGATCCTCTGCCCAGCACAATAGCCCACATGAGTTCCGAGGCAGAGGGCTGATTTCACATGGTGGATGTTTCCTCGATCACCCATGGCCCTCGGCGCGCAACCCTGCTGACCGTCGACGGGGTCCGCATCGAGGCGCTTCACACGCCATGGGTACAAGGCAACAGTGACACCGCAATCGTCGTCGCGCACGGTTTCACGGGCTCGGTGGACCGGCCGGCCGTGCGCCGGGCCGCGGCCGTCTTCGCGCAGCGTGCGGCCGTGGTCACCTTCTCCTTCCGCGGCCACGGGAACTCGGGCGGCCGCTCGACGGTGGGCGACCGCGAGGTGCTCGATCTCGCCGCCGCGGTCGAGTGGGCGCGTGCGAGCGGCCACCGCCGGGTGGTCACGATCGGTTTCTCGATGGGCGGCTCGGTCGTGCTCCGGCACGCGGCGATGCACGGGGGGCGCAGTGAGGCACGAACCGACGCCGTGGCCTCGGTGAGCGCCCCCGCCCGCTGGTACTACCGCGGTACGGCTCCGATGCGGCGGCTGCACTGGGTGGTGACCCGGCCGCTGGGCCGTGTGGTCGGCCGGTACGGGCTGCGGACCCGTATCCACGCCGAGGACTGGGACCCTGTGCCGCTCTCGCCGGTGGAGGCCGTGCCGCTGATCGCGCCGACCCCGCTGCTGATCGTGCACGGCGACCGCGATCCGTACTTCCCGCTGGACCATCCCCGGATGCTGGCGGCGGCCGGGGACGCCGAACTGTGGATCGAAGCGGGCATGGGGCACGCCGAGAACGCCGCCGACGACCGGTTGCTGGGCCGTCTCGCGGACTGGCTGGTCCCCGCGTGGCCCATGATGGATGCCGACGAAAGGAAGGGCGCCATGGCAGCGGGAACGATCCGCTACTGGGCCGCGGCCAAGGCGGCGGCCGGGATCGCGGAGGAGCCGTACGCGGCGGAGACGCTCGCCGAAGCGCTCGACGCGGTACGCGAGAGGCATCCGGGAGAGCTGACGCGCGTGCTGAAACGGTGTTCGTTCCTCGTCGACGGTGATCCCGTCGGGACCCGTGACCATGAGACCGTACGCCTTGCCGAGGGCGGCACGGTCGAGGTGCTCCCGCCGTTCGCAGGAGGGTGAACCGCACACCATGAGCAGCGACCAGCAGTATCCGTACGGGCAGCAGCACGGGCAGCAGCAGCCGTACCCGCCGCAGCAGCAGTACCAGGACCCCTACCAGGGGCAGCAGCCGCACGACGGTCGGTACGACCCGTCCCACGACCCGTCCTACGACCGGTCGTACGCGCAGGAGCCCTACCCGCAGGAGCCCTACCCGCAGCAGTCCCACCCCCAGCAGCAGGGGTACCCGCAGCAGCACCAGCAGCCGGGGTATCCCCAGCAGCCCCACCCGCAGGCCGCGCAGACCTGGGAGGGCGAGACCTGGGACACGCAGTACCAGCCGGTCCTGCCTCCCGCGCAGACCCCGGCCGCCGCCGACACCGCGTATCTGCCGGTGCAGGGCGCCCACCCGCTGCCGCCCGAGACCCCCGCGTACGCCGAGCCCGCGGCCGAGCCGGTCGCCTCCGACGCGGCCCCCGGCACCCCGGCCGGCGAGGGCTACAGCACGCCCACCGTCGGCGGGAACGCCCGGATCACCGACGCCCAGCGCGCCCGCGCCGAGGGCCGTTCGCCGATCATCCCGCCCGGCATCCAGCCCGCCGGGCTGACCGCCGCTCTCGGACTGCTCCTCGCCGCCGGCGCGGCCATCGGCCCGTACGCACTGCTCGTGCCGCTCGTCCTGCTCCAGGCCGTCACTGCCGCCGGCTGGTTCCGGCTGAACGGCATGTGGCCCGCCCGGCAGGGCATCGCGCTCGCCTTCGCGGGCGGTCTCGCGGCCGACGTCGTCCTGCTCTCGGTCGGCCGGGAGAACGCACCGGCGGCCATCGTCGGCACGCTCGGCGTGTGGGTGCTCATCACCCTCGTCCTCCAGCTGCGCAGCCGCGCGGGTGCGGACGAGCGGATGCAGGGTCTGATGGCGACCGTGGCGTCGGCAGCTCTGGCGATCCTCGCGACCGGTCATCTGGCGGCCGCCGACGACGCCGTGGTGATCGGCGGGGTCGCCGTCGCCGTGGCCACCGTGGCCCGCGCGCTGCCGCTGCCCCCCGTCGCCTCCGTCGTGCTGTCGCTGCTCGCGGCCACGGGTGCGGGCGTCGCCGCGGGTGGCGCCACCGACATCGGCACCTCGGGCGCGCTGCTCGGCCTCACGGCGGGCGCCCTCGCGCTGGTCGGCCTGCGGGTGGCCAGCTACGACTACCCGTCCCGCTTCGTCCACTTCACCGCCGGGGTGGCGCTGCCGCTGACGGCCGCGGCGCCCGCGGTCTATCTGATCGGCCGCGTCCTGGTCTGAGGCCGGGGCCCGGTTCGAGGGCGGGGCCCGGCCCGAGGTCGTGGGGCACCCGCCCGAGATCGTGGGGAACGTGTGTGCGGAACCATTGCCCCCGCCCGGACGTCGATCACAGACGAGAGGGCGTCGTCCGGTCTTGGTTAGGCTCACGGGCGTCACGGGGGTCTGACGAATAAGGGTGGGGGACACCGAAGCAATGCGCGCACTGCGAATACTGCTCATCATGGCCGTCGTCCTCGGCGGCATATTCGTCGCCGCGGACCGGATCGCGGTGAACATGGCCGAGTCCGAGGCGGCCGACAAGATCAAGAGCAGCCAGGGACTGAATTCCACTCCCGAGGTCTCCATCAAGGGCTTCCCGTTCCTCACCCAGGTGCTGGGCAAGGAGCTCGACGAGATAGACGTGAGCATCAGCGGCATCACCGGCAGCGCCGGCGGCCACACGGTGAACGTCACCGAGGTGAAGGCCGAACTGCTCGATGTGAGGATCAACAGCAGCTTCTCCTCCGCCACCGCGAGCCGCGCCGACGGCTCCGCCCGTATCTCGTACGCGGATCTCACGAAGGCCGCCCCGAAGGGCGCCACTGTTTCCTACGCGGGCCCCGAGCGGGCCGCCCAGGGCCAGGTCAAGCTCACCGGGCCGCTCGACGAACTGCTGGAGGGCGCGGGCATCGAGATTCCCGGCGCGCTCGAAGGACTGGTCAAGGGCCGGACCGTCTCGACGTACAGCAAGGTCTCGCTCCACGCCGGCACCACGGTCCGGCTGAAGGCGGAGACCCTGCCCTCCCTGCCGCTGCCCGGTTTCGACGAGAAGCTGCGCAAGCTCGTCGACTACGACCTGAAGATCGACGGTCTGCCGTCCAGCATCAAGCTCGACAAGCTGGAGGCGACGAAGGAGGGCCTGAGGTTCTCCGGCATCGGCAAGGACGTGTCGCTCGCGGGCTGACCCGCGCCGCCCGGGGCACGGCCGCATGGTGAGACGGCCGTGTCCGCTGGGTAGATGAACATGAGGCGGAAATCGGTCCGGAGACCCTGGGGGAGCGGTCCGGACCGGTCTGCGTACCGCATGCTGGACGATCGCGTCTCAGCATCCGACACGCCGGTGACATGGCGGCCGACTCGTCCCTACGATCGGTGGCATGAAGCAGCGACAGGCGGACCTCACGAAGCGGCGGGCAGTAGACCTGTGCCGCGTCGCCGCCATGCTCTGTCGCGCTGTCTGAGCGGGATATCTCTCCCGTTTCCCCCGGGCCCTTCGATGGTCAATCAGGGCCGCCCCCGGCGCTCCGCGCAGTGCATTCGCGCATCCGCGTAACCGCGCCCCCGCCTCTTCGCATCACCCGCCGCACACTGCCCCGGAGGAGAACAGCATGAGCCGCAGCGACGTCCTGGTAGACGCCGACTGGGTCGAGGCCCACATCGACGACCCGAAGGTCGCCATCGTCGAGGTCGACGAGGACACCTCGGCGTACGACAAGAACCACATCAAGAACGCGATCCGGATCGACTGGACGAAGGACCTCCAGGACCCGGTCCGCCGTGACTTCATCGACCAGGAGGGCTTCGAGAAGCTCCTGTCGGCGAAGGGCATCGCGAACGACACCACCGTCGTCCTCTACGGCGGCAACAACAACTGGTTCGCCTCGTACGCGTTCTGGTACTTCAAGCTCTACGGCCACGGTGACGTCCGCCTTCTCGACGGCGGCCGCAAGAAGTGGGAGCTGGACTCCCGCGACCTGGTCGACGAGGTCCCCGAGCGCCCGGCCACGGACTACAAGGCCAAGCCCCAGGACGTCTCGATCCGCGCCTTCCGTGACGACGTGGTCAAGGCGATCGGCTCCCAGAACCTGGTCGACGTGCGCTCGCCCGACGAGTTCAGCGGCAAGCTGCTCGCCCCGGCGCACCTCCCGCAGGAGCAGTCGCAGCGCCCCGGCCACGTGCCGAGCGCCCGCAACATCCCGTGGTCCAAGAACGCCAACGACGACGGCACCTTCAAGTCGGACGACGAGCTCAAGGCCCTCTACGAGGACGAGCAGGTCGACCTGTCGAAGGACACCATCGCGTACTGCCGCATCGGCGAGCGCTCCGCGCTGACCTGGTTCGTGCTGCACCAGCTGCTCGGCCAGGAGAACGTCAAGAACTACGACGGGTCGTGGACCGAGTACGGCTCCCTCGTCGGCGTGCCGATCGAGCTCGGCGCCAACAAGTAACCGAACCCCGACCTTTCTGGAGAGCAGTATGTGTGGAGCGAAGGCCGGCGGCCCCGACGCCTCGTCGATCAAGCCCGGTGAGACCACCATCCAGGGCCACGTGACCCGCGACGGCGAGCCCGTCACCGGCTACGTGCGTCTGCTGGACTCGACCGGCGAGTTCACCGCCGAGGTCCCGACCTCGGCGACCGGACAGTTCCGCTTCTACGCCGCCGAGGGCACGTGGACCGTGCGCGCCCTGGTGCCGGGCGGTACGGCGGACCGTACGGTCGTCGCCCGGACCGGCGGCCTCTCCGAGGTCGCGATCGCGGTCTGAGCCGCTGATCGGGCACATGCGAACGGCCAAGGGCCGCACCCCCGGGGGTTGGACGCCACCGGATGGGGGTGCGGCCCTTCGGTCGTACGCTGGAGACATGTACGCACGGCGTCGGCGTGGCTATTTCTGGCTGATGGGCGGATGCGTGGTCCTGTTCGTGTCCGCCTGGGCCGTGGTGCGGCTGTGGTCGGTGCCGGTGGCCGTGGGGATGTGTGTCGTCGCCATGGTCATCCCGCCGTTCGCGGCGATGATCGCGAACCGGCGGGGGCCCGACGACCGCTGGTGGGACGACCCGACGGGCGACAAGCAGTCCGACGACTGGTGGGACGAGCTGGACGGAAAGAACCGGCGGCAGTAACGGGCCCGGCGGCCCCGGCAGGTCCCGGCGCCCGCTCGTGACGCACCGTCAGCAGGCGTCTAGTAGACGAGAGCCTGTACGCCGTCGCCCATGATCTCGCTGACGAAGACCTGCGCGCCCGCGATCCGTACGCCCTCGATGACGTCCTTCTCCGTGATGTCCCGGCGTGCCGCGCACTGCGTGCAGAGCGTGATCAGCCCCACCGCCTGGATCGACTCGATGAGCGTCGGCAGCGGCGCCGCGTGCGGCAGTTCGAACTCGGCGGCCCGCCCCGGCAGCGCGAACCACGCGGACTCACCGGTCAGCCAGAGCGACACCTCCACCCCGCTGGCGGCGGCCACGGCCGCCACGGTGAACGCCTGCGAGCAGCGCTCGGGCGCATCGGAACCAGCGGTGACCTTGATCACGAGCTTCTTCGCCATATGCCGAACTGTAATGCGCGGCGGTGCAACCCACTCCGGGGCCTGTGGGTCTGCTGTGTGTGCACATACCGGAAGATCAGGAGAAGCCCGGTGAGCCTGTGGCTCCCGAGGCGGCGGCACCGCGCGGACGGGGCCGTACGGCGCTGGTCGTGGGGGCGGCGGCGGTGCTGGGGGTGCTGGCCGGAACGGTGACCGGCTATGCCGTGCAGATCGAACGCGAGCCGACTCCGCTGGGGCCGTTGTCCCAGCCGGAGTTGAGGACGCCGAGGACGGTCGCGGCGGGCCCGGACACCACACCGCTGACGGTCAGCGCGAACCGCCGGCATGCGACGGACGGCGATCTGCGTCAGCTGCTCGTCAAGAAGCCGAAGGGTGCCCAGACGGACCGGGGGGTGACGTCCGACGGGTGGACCGACGTCGTCACGTTCGCGGGCGACTACGACAAGCCCGACCGGCAGTTCACCTACCTGGCCGAGAGCGACATCCGGCGCATCGCCACGACCGCCTGGGAGCAGCGGGGCGGCATCTTCGTCACCGTCAATCTCATCCAGTTCCGGGACACGGCCAGGACCGGGGCCGCGGACTGGGTCTCCGCCCAGCAGTTCTACATGCCGTCGCAGGAGTTCGCCGGGCATGCCGGCGAACTCATCGCGGGGAGTGGCAACGGCCGGGTGTACGTCTTCAACGAGCCCGTCCGCAAGGCGGGTTACGAACCGCTGTACCAGGCCCGGGTCCTCGCCCACCGCGGTGATGTGGCCATGGAGATCTGGTACGTCGACAACACCCGCAAGATCTCCGAGAAGGCCGTGATGGCTCTCGCCGAGCAGCAACTGGGGCGCCTGTGAGCGAGCAGCCTTCGATTCCGGGGCTTCCGGCGGGCGAGCCCTCCGCCTCGACCGCGCCGCCGGCCGAGGAGCTTTCCGTCCCGAGTCCGCCGGTCGAGGAGCCTTCCGTCCCGGGTCCGCCGGTGTTGCCGCCTTCCGTGCCCGCCTCGCCGGAGCCGCTTCCCGAGGTTCTCGGCTCTGCCCGGGAGCCGCGGCGTGTCCACCCCAAACTGATCGCGGCGGTGTCGGGGGCCCTCGCGCTCGCCGTGGTCGCCGGTCTGGGCACTCTGGCCTTCGACCGGCTCGGCGACGCGGACCGCACAGCGCCCACCGTGGTGTGGGCCAATCCCCCGCAGCGGCCCGAGAACCCGGCGGCCGAGCCCACGGGCCTCGCCGCCAAACTGCCGCCGGTGCCGTACGAGTACCGGCTGGGACCGGATGTCGACGGACTGGGCAACAACACGGTCCTCGGCAGGAAGCAGGCGGTCGTCAAGTTCAAGGAAGGAACCCGCGGCCTCACCCCCGCCCAGCGCAAGGCCCGGGACAGGGCGATCGACAAGCTGCGGCTCCAGGGCCTCGCCGCGCGCAGTTATGTCTCCCTCGACCATGGGCTGATCGTCGAGATGCGGCTCGCGCAGATCGAGAACGCGAAGGACGGCCGGATGCTGGCCGCGTTCCAGAGCGAGTTCGCCGACGCGCTCGGCGTCCTGCGCAAGGGCCCCGCGGTCCCCGGCTTCAAGAACGCCCGATGCTTCCTGACGCCGAAGAGCACCGGGACGAAGTTCGACGCCATGTTCTGCAGCGCCTATGAGGGCGATGTGCTGGTCAACGTGTACGCCTACGGCCTCCGGCCGCTGGGCACCGCATCCGCCACCGAGCTGCTGAGGCTCCAGCTGGAGCATCTCGAATCCCCCGGGGAGTCCGTGTGATCGACGAATCCCGCACGGCACCCGAGGTGCGCTCCGTGCACGAGCCCGAGCTGTCCGCGCCGCAGGCCGACGGCGGCGTTCCGCCGGAGGCCCCGGAGGCGGAGGCTCCCGGAGACCGGGCGATCTCCGAGTCCTCCGAGCCCGCCACGATCGCCGCGCCGGCCGCGCCCGCCGAGTCCGCCACGATCGCCGAGTCCGCCACGATCTCCGAGCCCGCCGAGCCCGCCGCGCCCGCTGAGTCCGCCGCGCCCGGCCGTCGGAGGCGCCTGCGGACCGTGCTCCGCTGGACCGCCGCCACGGTGGTCTTCGCCGCGCTCGGAACGGGGGTCGCGTACGGCATCACCGAGCAGGAGCGCACCGACGTGCCCGGGCTCGCCACCGAGGACGACGGCCGCTGGGCCTACCCGAAACTGGCCAAGCCGGTGCTGCCGGCCGGTGCGGTCGATCCGTTCGACCGGACCAACGAGGGCCGGGTCCACTACGCGGATCTGAGCGCTCTGCTGCTCCCCCTGCCTGCGGGGGCCCGCCCGGACAAGCAGCTCAAGGGCGGGCGGGTGCCCGCCGGCCGATTCCTCGCCGAGTTCCCCGGGCACCAGCGCGAGGACCTGGAGCAGGATCTCACCGATGGAGGGCTGCGACACGTGGTGGCGCGGGGCTGGACCATGGGGGACTCCACCAGTACCCGGATCTACCTGCTGCGCTTCCACTCGGGCGTGTTCGCCGACGCGTTCTTCTCGGCGCATCTGGGCGGGGAGCCGGAGGCGGTCGCGCCGCTGAACGGGGTGGACCAGGTCGCGCCGGTCGACGAGTCCTACCCGTCCACCACCGCCGGCGTTCCCTCGACCGACCGCTTTGTGTACGGCGAGTCGGAGCCCGGGGCGGTGCATGTGCGCCACGCCTACATCACGGCCGGCGACACCGTCGCGCTGATCGTCCAGTCCCGGAAGGGCACGTCCGCGGCGGTCCCCTTCCACCAGACCGTCGTCCTGCAGAATCAGCTGCTCGGCTGACCTCGCAGAGAGACGGGACCGTCAACCCATTAGGCTGGGCACCGGCCCTGTTCCGCCACATCGCTCATCCGAGGAGCACCCCGTGCTTGAGGCATTCTTCGAAGCCCTTCTGGTCCTGGTCTGCGTCGGCGTCGCCGCCTTCGCCTGGCTGACCGTGAAGAAGCTCTACCAGGGCCAGCGCTAACCGAGCCGTACCGTCCGAGCCCTGTGACGACAGCCCCATCACTACAGATCGCCTGAGCTGCTCATGATCGAGATTCCGTCCGACCTGAACCCGGACCTCGTCCCCCTCGTCTTCCTCCTCGGAACCTGGGAGGGCGCGGGTGTCTCCGACTTCCCCGGCGCCGAGAAGTGCAACTTCGGCCAGTCCGTCACCTTCAGCCACGACGGCCGGGACTTCATCGAGTACGTCTCGCACTCCTGGGTGCTGGACGCCGAGGGCAACAAGGTCAGGCCGCTGGAGAGCGAGCACGGCTACTGGCGCATCGACAAGGACCGCAAGGTCGAGGTCGTCATGGTCCGCGATCAGGGCGTGATCGAGGTCTGGTACGGCGAACTCGCCGACCAGAAGCCGCAGATCGACATCGTGACGGACGCGGTCGCGCGGACCGCGTCCGCCGGCCCGTACAGCGGCGGCAAGCGGCTCTACGGGTATGTGAAGAGCGACCTGATGTGGGTGGGCGAGAAGTCCACGCCCGAGGTGCCGATGCGGCCGTACATGTCGGCGCATCTGAAGAAGGTCGTCTCCCCGGAGCAGGTCGAGTCCTGGGCGAAGGACCTCGGTGACCTCCCCGACGACGGCATCGCCTTCTTCAAGTAGCCGAGCGGCCCGCCTCGGGCGACCGCGATCCTCAAGCAACCCGAAGAGGATTCTCAGAATCCTCTGAGGCACGGCCGGTAGCTCTGGAATGTGACCAGAGCCGCCTCCGTGCTCGTCGTCGACGACGAGCCGGACATCCGTGAACTCCTCGCCCAGACGCTGCGCCTCGCCGGCTTCGACGTCGATTGCGCGGCCACCGGCATCGAGGCCATGCAGCAGCTCGGCGGCCGCGACCCGGATCTGGTCGTCCTGGACGTGCTGCTGCCTGATCTCGACGGGTTCGAGATCGCCCGCATGATGCGCAGGGCCGGGCACGACATGCCGGTCCTCTTCCTCACCGCCCCGGGCGCGGCCGACCGCTGCACCGGGCCCGCGGGCGATGCGGACGAGTGCGTGGCCAAGCCGTTCAGCCTCGAAGACGTGGTGCTGCGGATCAGGGCCCTGCTCGGCCGGACGCGGGACAGGGACGCCCCACGTCCCCCGCTCGGACGCCCCACGGCCCTCTCGGGCTCGCCGCCGCCCCGCCCGGACGGGCCGTCGGCCGAGCAGCCCGTTCATAGCCCCGTCCGCCGCCCGGCGGCCGACCTACACTGGGTCCCGTGGTGAGCATCGACTGGAAGAGCGATCTGCGGCAGCGCGGTTACCGGCTGACCCCACAGCGGCAGCTTGTCCTGGAGGCCGTCGACTCCCTGGAGCACGCGACGCCGGACGACATCCTCGCCGAGGTGCGCAAGACCGCGTCCGGCGTGAACATCTCCACCGTCTACCGGACCCTGGAGCTCCTGGAGGAACTCCATCTGGTCTCGCACGCCCATCTCGGCCACGGCGCTCCGACCTATCACCTCGCCGACCGGCACCACCACATCCACCTGGTGTGCCGCGACTGCACGACCGTGATCGAGGCGGACGTCTCCGTCGCCTCGGAGTTCACCGCGAAGCTGCGCGAGACCTTCGGGTTCGACACCGACATGAAGCACTTCGCGATCTTCGGCCGCTGTGAGAAGTGCTCCGCCGAGGCTTCGACCACCGAGTCGTAGGCTGGGGCGCATGCTGCAACATTCACGTACAGCCAGCCCGCTGCTGTCCCGGCCCGGCGCCGTCCCCGCCGAGGGGCACGACGAAGGGGTCGCCGCGCACTACGGCGACCTGTTCCGTGAGCAGCGCGCCCTCGCGGACGGCCGGGGTCTCGTCGACCTCTCCCACCGCGGTGTCGTCGCCGTCACCGGTGACGACCGGCTGAGCTGGCTGCATCTGCTGCTCACGCAGCATGTGAGCGACCTTCCGACGGGACAGGCCACGGAGGCGCTGATCCTCTCCGCCCACGGCCACATCGAGCACGCGCTGTACCTCGTCGACGACGGCGAGACGGTGTGGATGCATGTGGAGCCGGGCACCGAGGAGGCGCTCATCGCCTACCTGGAGTCGATGAAGTTCTTCTACCGGGTCGAGGTCGCCGAGCGCACCGCCGAGATCGCCGTGGTGCATCTGCCCGCCGGCTCCATCGCCGAGGTCCCGGACGGCGTGGTCGTACGCGAGACGCCGCACGGCCGCGATCTGTTCCTGCCGCGCGCCGACCTGGAGACGTACGCCGACGCGAACGGCCCCCTCGCCGGGATCCTGGCCTACGAGGCCCTGCGCGTGGAGACCCACCGGCCGCGCGTCGGCTTCGAGACCGACCACCGCACCATCCCGCACGAGCTGGGCTGGATCGGCTCCGCGGTCCACCTCCAGAAGGGCTGCTACCGCGGCCAGGAGACCGTGGCGCGCGTCCACAACCTGGGGAAGCCGCCGCGCCGGCTGGTCTTCCTGCACCTGGACGGCAGCGAGGTCCATCTGCCCGGCCCCGGCACTCCGATCCGGCTCGCGGCCGACGGAGAGGAGGGCCGCAAGCTCGGGTTCATCACCACCTCGGCCCGCCACCACGAGCTCGGCCCGATCGCGCTGGCGCTGGTGAAGCGCAATGTGCCGGTGGACGCGGAGCTGCTGGCGGGCGACACGGCCGCCGCGCAGGAGACGGTCGTCGAACCCTAGGGTCCGGGAGAGGCCATGTCCGCAGGCTCTGACCGGTCCTCGGACCGGTCAGATCTCGATCAGTACGGTGAACGGGCCGTGATTGGTGAGCGAGACCCGCATGCTCGCCCCGAACCGGCCCGTCCGTACGGTCGCCCCCAGTGCCCGCAGCTGCGCCACCACCTCGTCCACCAGCGGCTCGGCCACCGGCCCCGGCGCGGCCGCGTTCCAGGTGGGGCGGCGGCCCTTCCGGGCGTCCCCGTAGAGAGTGAACTGCGAAATCACCAGCAAGGGCGCATTCACGTCCGAGCAGGACTTCTCGCCCTCCAGGATCCGGAGCGACCAGAGCTTGCGGGCGAGCTGCGCCGCCTTCTCCGCGGTGTCCTCGTGGGTGACTCCCACCAGCACACACAGGCCTTCGCCGATGATCTCGCCGACCGTCTCGGAGCCGGACTCCTCCGTCACGTCGACGCTCGCGCCGTCGACCCTCTGCACCACTGCACGCATACAGACCAACCTATCTGGGGCTGAACGGGTGCAGAGCGCCTGCGTCGGACGGTTCGGGAGTGGCACGATGCCATGAGGCGGTGCATCCCCCCGGCCCTTCCGGGCCTGCGGAGACCCCATGCACCGGTCGAGGGGACGGACATACGCACATGAGCACATCTGGCGCCGGGCAGACGACGGGTCCCGTTTCGATTCCCGCATTCCCACCGGCGGCGGCCCGTGCCGCCCGCCCGCCCCAGCAGCGCACCGCGGACGCCCTGCCGGAGCCGCCGCAGTACGACCTCCCCGCCCTGCGCCTGGCCGAGCTGCGGGTGCTGCGCCGGGACGCGCAGCGCGACGAGGCGGACCTCAGCTATGTGCGGCGGCTGCTCCAGGGCCGGATCGACATCCTGCGGGCGGAACTCGCGCGGCGTACGGACCCGGAGACCCCCGTCGTGGACCGGCTGTCGGAGATCCTCGCCGACACCCCGTCCCGGCACCGCTCCTCCGCCCGCCATGTGACGCTCTCGACGCCGCACGGCGAGGAGTACCGGCGGCTCGCGGCCGACATGCTCTCCGATGTGGAGCTCTCCGATCTCGACGCCCGTACGGACGAAGAGCTGCACGCGGGAATGGGACAGCTGATCCGCTACGAACAGCAGGTGTCCCGCCGCCGGCAGCTGCTCCAGCGCACGGCGGACGATTGCAGTGCGGAGATCGCCCGCAGGTACCGTGAGGGCGAAGCGCAAGTAGACGACCTGCTCACCTGAGGCGATCCTGCCGGGAGCGGGTTCCCGCCCCGGAAGGCCGACGATGAGCTCCACCTCCGCCAGCACCGCCATACCGCCGGTCCTCGCCGAAGTCGTACGTTCCGGCTTTGTCGAGGGCCATCACCGCGGATCTCTCGTCGTCCTCGCGGCCGACGGCAGTGTGGAGTTCGCGCTCGGCGACCCGGCGACCCCCGTCTTCCCGCGCTCCAGCAACAAGCCGATGCAGGCGGCCGCGGTCCTCCGGGCCGGGCTCGACCTCTCGGGGGAGCGGCTGGCGCTGGCGGCCGCGAGTCACTCAGGAGAAAGCTTTCACCTCGATCTCGTACGGAAGATGCTCGCCGAGCACGGCCTGACGGCGGACGAGCTCCGGACTCCGCCCGACCTGCCGCTGGACCCGGTGGAGGCCGAGACGTACCTCGCCGCGGGGCATGTGCGCGACCGGGTCACCATGAACTGCTCGGGCAAGCACGCCGCGATGCTCGCCGCCTGTGCCCGGGCAGGCTGGGACCGTACGACCTACCTCGACCCGGCGCATCCGCTCCAGCAGTTGGTGCACGAGGTCGTCGAGGACGTCTCCGGCGAGCAGGTGGGTGCGGTGGGCACCGACGGCTGCGGAGCGCCGCTGATGGCGATCAGCCTCACCGGGCTCGCCCGGTCCTTCCGCTCCTTCGTGCTCGCCGGCGCCGGCACGGCCGAACGACGGGTCGCCGACGCGATGCGGGCGCACCCGGAGTACGTGGCCGGCACCCGCAGGGCCGACACCTGGCTGATGCGGGAGGTGCCGGGCGCGCTGTCCAAGATGGGAGCCGAGGCCGTGCAGGCGGTGGCGCTGGAGGACGGCCGCGCGCTGGCCTTCAAGGTCGACGACGGCGCGAGCCGCGCGCTCGGGCCCGTGCTGGCCAGGGCGCTGCGTCTGATGGGTGTGGACGCGCCGGTGGTGGCGAGGATCGGCCGGATGCCGCTGCTCGGCGGCGGGGCCGAGGTCGGGGAAATTCGCGCGACTTTCTGACGGCCGCGTGCTTAGCGTGGGTGTATGAGCGTCGAGACCCGTATCGCGACCGAGTCCGAATACCCCGACTGGCTGCGGGCGTTGGCCACCGGCTTTCTGCGCCCGCCCGCGATCACCGACGAGGAGATCGCGTTGCGCCGTGCGCACACGGATCTCAGCCGGGTGCGGGGCGCGTTCGACGACGGCCGCTGTGTCGCGACGTACCGCACCTTCGAGCAGCGGCTGACCGTGCCCGGCGGCGGCACGGTGGCAGCGAACGCCGTCTCGAACGTCACCGTCAGCCCCACCCACCGCCGCCGCGGGCTGCTCAGCCGGATGATGACCGCGGACCTGGCGGAGGCCAAGGAGCGCGGTGACGTGGTGTCGACGCTGATCGCCGCGGAGTACCCGATCTACGGCCGCTACGGCTTCGGGCCCGCCGCCTGGCTCACCGAGTGGTCCGTCGACGTCCCGCGCACGGGCATCGACCCGCGCTGGTCGGGTCCGTCCGACGGCGGCCGTGTCGACCTGGTGGACGGCACGGACGTCCGCAAGCTCGGCCCGGAACTGCATCAGCGCCTCGCGGCCGTGCAGCCGGGCTTCGTGAGCCGCGACGAGCGCTGGTGGCAGCTCCACACGGGCCAGGCCCTGCCGCCGGGCGACCCGTGGACCGAGCCCTTCTACGCTGTTTACCGCGCGGCGTCCGGCGAGATCGAGGGCCTGCTCTCCTACCGCTCGGACGACCACTGGGGAGACGCGAAGCAGCCGCTGAACACGGCGTCGGTGCGCGAACTGCTGGCCCTCTCCCCGGCGGCGGAGCGCGCGCTGTGGCACTTCGTCTGCTCGGTCGACTGGATCACGAGGGTG
This sequence comes from Streptomyces sp. NPDC058685, assembly GCF_042714725.1. NCBI lineage: Bacteria > Bacillati > Actinomycetota > Actinomycetes > Kitasatosporales > Streptomycetaceae > Streptomyces > Streptomyces sp. NPDC058685. The sequence continues at coordinate 233,955 of NZ_JBHXSL010000006.1, read as the reverse complement.
AAGTCCGGCGGACGCGCCCCGGACGACCTGCTCCCTCTGCTCCTCCCGGACCCGAGGGCGGCGCGGATCGTGACGCACGCCGACTTCCTGTGGGTGCGGATCCTGGATGTCGTACGGGCGCTGGAGGCGCGCAGCTACGAGGGCTCGGGCACGCTGGTGCTGGAGCTCCACGACCGGATGGGCCTGGCGGACGGCCGCTTCCGCCTGGAGGCGTCCCCGGAGGGCGCGACCTGCGCCCCGTCGTCGGACGCCCCGGATCTGACCCTGGACATCGCGGAGTTGGGGACGCTGTACCTGGGTGACGAGTCGGCGGTACGACTGACGGCGCTCGGCCGGGTGGAGGAGAACACGGCGGGAGCGGCGCACGTGGCGGACGGGGTGTTCCGCACGTCGCGGCGGGCGTGGTGCCCGGACGTCTTCTGACATCTGCGAGGTGTGCCCGGGCAGTTGTGCCGTCAGGGGCATGGGAGTGCCCGGACACCTTTGCGTCAGGGGCATGGGAGTGCCCGGACACCTTTGACGTCAGGGGCATGGGAGTGCCCGGACACCTTTGACGTCTGCGGCGCGGGTGCCACTCGCGCGGTGATGTCCGGGCGGGGGGTTGCGCTCGGTGCGCTCGGTGGTGCGTGGGGAGTTGTGCCTGTCAGCTGCCGGCGCTGATGGCGGGCGTGATGAGGAGAATGCCGCCGATGCCGGCGCAGGTGGCGTTCTCGGCCTTGACTCCGATGGTCAGCAGAGCGAGCCCCACGGCGGCGACGAAGCCGTACCGCAGCTGCACGTACTGCTCGAGAAAAAGGGCGATCAGGGGCACGGCGATCCCTCCTCGGGCTGGGGAGTGGAACGGCAGAGGTGCGGAGTCGTCCGCACGCGGCACCCGTACGACGGTGGACGGGGAGCAGCGGAGCTACGAACAGCCGGGCGGGTCGGCCGACCGGCCAAGTAGCGACCAACTTCATTGAAGTTGTCCCCACTTGGTTGCAGTTCATAAACAACTTGCAGGTAACTCCCGCTAGATGGTCAGAAGTTGTAGCGTTCTGTTGTGACCCACGAGCACAGTGCACTCAACGGCACCAGAAAACCCTCGCCCCACGAGGTGGCCGACATCCTGACCGAGCGCATCCGGACCGGCCTGCTCAGGGCGGGCGAGCGGATGCCCACGCAGGAGACCCTCGCCGACGAATTCGGCGTCGAGCGCCGGGCGATCCGTCAGGCGCTCGACCTGCTCCGGGACGCAGGTCTGCTCACCGCCGGCGTCCGGGGCGCCCCGGCGCGCATCGCGCCGCCGAGCGAGGCGGAGGCCTCGACGGAACCGCAGCAGACGGCTGCCGGGCTGCGGCCGCGGGTGATGGAGGCGTTCCAGGCCCGGCACGTGACCATCGACGCGATCTGTCTGACCGCCGAGTCGCTGAATCTGGCGCTCGCCGACCCGTTGCAGCTGATGCGCTCGGGCCAGGTCACCCCCGAGAGTGTGACTGTCCGGCTGTTGCTGCCCTCGCGCGATCTGGACCTCGCCTTCCCCCGGCCCGCCGAGAACGCGGCGGACGAGAGGAAGGTCCACGAGCACTGGCTGTCGCTGCGGAACAGCCATGGCCAGGTCCTGCGCTCCAGCCTGCGGGCGCTGCGGACGACCCGCGGCATCGCCGTCGACGTCACGCTGAAGGCGCTGCCCTTCACCCCGCCCGTGAAGCTCTATCTGCTGAATGGCTCCGAGGCGCTGTTCGCGTACTACACCGTGAAGAAGCGCGAGGAGCAGATCGGCGACACCCCCACCGTGATCTACGACGCGCTCGGCAGCGACTCGCTGCTGTTCGCCTTCGAGCGCGCCGGCGAGGCGCGGGACGATTCCTTTGTGATCCAGTCGCAGGCTTGGTTCGACGGCCTGTGGGGCACGCTTGCCTCGGACATCACCCTCGCCGGCTGACCCGACGGCTGCCCTGCGAGGAGCCCGGTGCGATCCGGGCGACCGGCCCTCCTCGCCAACCACCCGTTCCGGCAACGGTGTTGCGGGCAGTATGGGAAGCGGCACCGGCCGGTCCGGACCTGCCCCCTGCCCCGACGGACGGAGCGATGTGACCGACTCGCACCCGACCGCTGTGTCCGGCCTCTTCACCGCCGCCAAGTGCGTGCTCTTCGATTTCGACGGGCCCGTGTGCGACCTCTTCGCCGGGCACGCGGCATCCGATGTGGCCCGTGATCTGCGGCACTGGATCGCGCGGAACATGCCGGCCGGTGTGCCGCAGCCGCAGGCCGTCGACGATCCGCTCGCCTGGCTGCGGGCCGCGGCCGTCGAGTACCCCGGCAGTGAGCTGGTGTCGTCGATGGAGCGCCACCTCACCTCGCTGGAGGTGACCGCGACCCTGAGCGCGCAGCCGACCGCGGGCGTGGACGAGCTGATACGCCGTCTCGGCGCGGCGAGCTTCCGGCTGGCGGTCACCACCAACAACTCGGCGCGGGCGGCCCAGGGGTACCTCCTGCGCACCGGCCTCGCCGACTTCTTCGGCGACCACATACACGGCCGCGTCGCCGACCCGCTGCGGATGAAGCCGGACCCGCACTGCCTGAGCCGGGCCCTGGAGACGACCGGCTCCACTCCTGCCGAGTCCCTGATGATCGGGGACTCGGCGGCGGACTGTCTGGCCGCGGCGGAGCTGGGCGTGCCGTTCCTCGGGTACGCGCCCCACGCGAGGAAGCGCCGCGAACTGATCGCCGCGGGCGCGGACGAGGCCGCGGTCGTCTCCACCATCGTGGAGCTGCTGCCGGTGCTCGACGGTCTCGGGGCGGGCCTTCCGGTCGAATAGCGGCCAAGTGCGGCCACCTTTCGAGAGATGGCCCCAGGATGGCCGCCGCTGCTGTAACTTCGCAGCACGCTTCGAGCGGCTGAGCGGGGTACCCGGCGCCTCGAGCGTGCTTCGAGCGGGTGAGTTCAGACTGTGCGGGGGCGGGGCTTTGCCGAAAAGGCCGCCCCGGAACTTCCTGGACGGATAGCTTCCTCGAATCACTTCCTGATCCGGAACATCAAGGGCACCAGCGATGACAGTGGACGCGGCTTCGGAGGTTCGCCGGCAGGCCGGCGCGCTGAGCCGCGACGACCGGCTGGTCATCGGTCCGCTGGAGGGCCACCACCACGAGACGTACGCCTTTCCTCTGCCGGTCCCGCTGAAGGGCCGGTTCGAGCGGGCCAAGCTGCGGGTGCGGCGCCCGGACGTGGTGTGGTTCGACAGCCGGTGCTTCGAGATCGAGGACGAGCTCCTGAGGGTCCTTCAGGACCGGATCGACCGGATCCCGGTCCAGGAAGAGGTCCTTCGGGGCGTCGTCCTCACCGGTTTCATCGAAGGCGGCCCGCTGGGCCGCCGCTCCCCGACCGAACGACAGCTGCGTCAGCTCGGGCTGTTGTTCCGGCAGTTGGCCGCCGTCCCCGCCGACGCTCTCAGTGGACTGCGGCGCACCGGCGGTCACGAGGACCACGGTGTGCAGCCCGGGGATTCGGGCGCCTTTCTGAACCGGCTCATCGGATTCACCGCCGATGACGTCCTCGGCCGGTACCACCCGGAGTACGGCGAATTGTTCACGGCCTTCGGCGTCGAGTCCGGCGCCCTGGAGGCGCTCAGGCCCGGCAACGGCCACCGGACGATGACGGACCGCCCCTTCAGCCTGCTCCACGGCGATCTGCACCGGGACAACTTCATCGTCGACCTGTCCGGCGACCTGTGGACCATCGACTGGGAGCTCGCGCTGATCGGCGATCCCCTCTACGAACTGGCCACCCATCTGCATCTGATGCGCTACACGGACGAGCAGGAGACCCGCGTCGCCCGGTTGTGGGCGCAGGCTCTGGACGGAACGGGGGCCACCCGCGGCTGGGACAGGGACCTGCCGCATCTGCTCGACTACAAGCGCGTCCAGTCCGTCGTCACGGACATCGTCCGGGCCGCCCGGACCATCGGCGCCCGGCCCGACGCCACCGGGCCGGAGTTCCACGACGCGGCGAGCCGGGTCCATCGGGCGCTGGTCGCGGCGCGCGAACCGCTCCGTCTGACCGCCGTCCCCTCGCTGGAGCGGGTGATGGCCGTCCATGCCGACTGGCTCAAGTCCTCACCGCGTCCGCACCCGGAACAGCACCCCTGACACCCCCGTCGCCACCGCCATGATCCCCGCGCACCACGCCAGTGCCGTCCAGGGTGTCGTGCCCACCGGCTGGGAGAGCAGCAGGCCGCGCAGGGACTCGATCAGCGGGGTCACCGGCTGGTGGTCCGCGAAGGAGTGGAGCCAGCCCGGCATCGTGTCGATCGGGACGAACGCGCTGCTCGGGTAGGGCAGGAAGGACATGAAGAAGGTGAAGCCGCCCGCCGCCTCCGGGCTTCTCGCCAGCAGGCCGACCGCCGCCGCGAGCCAGGAGATCGCGATCAGAAACGCGATCAGGATGCCGCCGGCCGCCAGCCAGGCCGCGGGGGACGCCGAGGGGCGGAAGCCGACCAGCAGGGCGACCGCGAGGACCAGGGCCGTGGAGAGCAGGTTGCGCAGGGTGCTGGCGGCGACATGACCCGTCAGGATCGCGGTGCCGCCGACGTCCAGGGAGCGGAAGCGGTCGATGATGCCGCCCTTCATGTCCTCGCTCACCCCCACCGCGGTGGTCGACGCGCCGAAGGCCGCGCACAGGACGAGGATGCCGGGCACCACGTACGTCACGTACGCCGTCCCGGTGTCGATGGCTCCGCCGAAGAAGTAGATGAAGACCACCATCATCATCAGCGGCAGCATCATCGACGTGATGACGGCGTCGACGTTGCGCCGGCTGAGGCGGATGCTGCGGCCGGACATCGTCACGGCGGCGGTCAGCGCGGGCGTCACCGTACGGCTCAGGGCGTCAGACACGGGCGGGCTCCTTGCCGGTCAGGGTGAGGAAGACGTCGTCGAGCGTGGCCTGCCGCACCGAGAAGCGGACGATGTCGCGCCGCTGCGGGTCGAGTTCGTCCAGCAGGGCGCGGACCTCCGCGGCGGTGCCGTCCGTCGGGAAGCCGACGGTGAAGGTCTCGGGGGAGCGGTGGACGGAGCGGGGGAGCGCGTGGGACCCGATCCGCAGATACGCCGCGGCGTCGGCGAGGACCAGGTCGAGGCGGTGGCCCGCGACCCTGGCCTTGAGTTCGTCCGCCGTGCCCTCCGCGACGACCCTGCCGCCGTCGACGAGCGCGATACGGTCCGCGAGCCGGTCGGCCTCCTCCAGGTACTGCGTGGTCAGGAACACCGTCGCGCCGCCGGCCGACAGTTCGCGCACCACCTGCCACAACTCGGCGCGGCTGCGCGGGTCGAGGCCGGTCGTCGGCTCGTCGAGGAAGACCACCCCGGGCCGGCCGACGAGTCCGGCGGCGAGGTCGAGGCGGCGGCGCATCCCGCCGGAGTAGGTGACGGTCCGGCGGCGGGCGGCGTCCGTGAGGCCGAAGCGTTCGAGGAGTTCGGCGGCCCGCTGCCGTGCGGCCGGGCGGGACAGTCCGCTCAGACGGCCCATCATGCGGAGGTTCTCCTCGCCCGTCTGCTTCTCGTCGATCGCCGCGAACTGACCGGTCAGGCTGATGGCCCTGCGCACCCGCGTCCGCTCGCGGACGATGTCGTGGCCCGCGACGCGCGCGTGTCCGGCGTCGGCGGTGGTCAGGGTGGCGAGGATGCGGACGGCGGTGGTCTTGCCCGCGCCGTTCGGGCCGAGCAGCGCGAAGACACTGCCCGCCTCGACCCGCAGATCGATGCCGCGGAGCACGTCGACCTTCCCGTACACCTTGACGAGACCGGTGGCCTCGACGGCGGCTGGCTGGTTCATGACGGGCTCCCCCTCTTATGCGTATGCCATACGCGCTACTGCGTAAGGGTTACGCATTACTAGGATGTGCGTCAAGGCGGACGGGGCGGCGAGGCGGAGAGCGATGACGGACACCAGCGGCGACGGCGGCGGTACCGGGCTGCCCGCCAGCATCGAGGCGGCGTGGGGCCTGCGGGACCGCCCGGCGAAGGGGCCGAAACCGGGCCTCGGTCTCGAACGGATCGTCGCGGCCGCCGTCGCCCTCGCGGCCGCGGAGGGGCTCGGCGCCGTCTCGATGGGGCGGGTCGCCAAGGAGCTGGGCGTCTCGACGATGTCCCTGTACCGGTACGTCGCGGCCAAGGACGAGCTCTACATCCTGATGCAGGAGGCGGTCGTCGGCATGCCCCCCGAGCCGCCCGGCCCGGACGCGGACTGGCGGGAGGCGATCGCGGCCTGGGCGGGCGCGCAGCGCGAGGTCTTCCACCGCAACCTCTGGGCCCTGCGCATCCCCATCTCCGGGCCGCCGGCCACGCCCAACTCGGTTGCCTGGTGGGATCAGGGCCTCGCGGCGCTGGAGGGCACGGGCCTGGACGAGGGCGACAAGATCTCCGTGATCATGCTGGTCGGCGGCTTCGTGCGGAACGAGGCGCTGCTGACGGCGGACCTGGCGGCGGCGGTCGCCAGGAGCGGCGCCGGTCCGGAGGAGGCCATGCGCGGCTGGGCCAACACTGTGAAGCGGCTGGCGGATCCGGCCCGCTATCCGTCGGTGGCCAGGCTGATGGAGTCCACGGAGATGTTCGAGCCGGACGAGCCGGGCGCCGATTTCGCCTTCGGGCTGGAGACGATCCTGGACGGGGTGGAGGCTCTGATCCGCAGGCGGGGCGGCCCGTGCGCGGCGGGGTGATCACCGCGGCCGCGCGCAGCGGTGCGTAGGCTCGGGACCATGAGCGGTGGGACGGGCCTTCGTGAACGGAAGAAGCAGCAGACGTACCGCGCGATCTCGGACGCCGCGATCGCGCTCTTCCTGGAGAAGGGCTTCGAGGCGGTCTCCGTCGCCGAGATCGCCGCGGCGGCCGATGTCTCCAAGCCCACGCTCTTCCGCTACTTTCCCGCCAAGGAGGACCTGGCGCTCCACCGGTTCGCCGACCACGAGGACGAGGCCGCCCGTGTGGTGGCCGGACGGGAGCCGGGGGTCTCGGCGCTGGACGCCCTGCTGGGGCACTTCCTCGACGGACTCGACCGCGGCGACCCGGTGACCGGGCTCAGCGACGTCCCGCAGGTGCTCGCCTTCCACCGGCTGCTGTACGGCACGCCCAGCCTGGTGGCCCGGCTGTACGCCTACCAGGCGCGGTCCGAGGAGGCGCTGGCGGCGGTGCTCGACGGTGGAGAACCCCGGGCCGGAGTCGCGGACGGTGCCGGCGTCCCGGTGACCGCCAGGCTCGCCGCCGGGCAGATCATCGCCGTCATCCGCATCCTGGCCGAGGAGAACTGGCGCCGGATCGCCGCAGGTGAGAGCGCCGAGGAGGTGCGCCCGTCCGCGGTGGACGCCGCGCGGCTGGCCTTCGCGCAGCTGCGCCACGGACTCGGTCACCTCGGTCCGTCCGGTCCGTCCGGTCCGTCCGGACAGGTCAACAGGCCAACCGGATGAGTCTCGGTTAAAAATGTAACTCGGTTACGTTATTCTCGATGGAATGACGGCACCCGACGACGCACTCAGCCATGCCCTCACCCAGGAACGCACGTTCCACGACGCCTGCCGCGCAGCCCTGACCGGCATGGTCGACGGTGCGGCCCAGGACGTCGTCGACGGCGAGAACGCCTTCGCCTCCGGCGCCGACGCCGAAGTCCTGGGCTACGAACTGCGCAGCCGGGCCAAGGCGTTGAGCGAGGAACCGGACAGCCCCCTCTTCTTCGGCCGGCTCGACTTCGGGCAGGAGGCGAGCGCCGGCGAACACCGCGGGCAGAGCTACCACATCGGCCGCCGCCGGATCACCGAACATCCCTCCGCGCCGCCGCTCGTCGTCGACTGGCGCGCGCCCGTTTCCCGCGCCTTCTACCAGGCGGGCCCTCGCGACCCCCAAGGCGTCGCCGTTCGCCGCCGGTTCGGCTGGGCGCCCCTGAGCAAGGGCGACTCGGCGGATCTGACCGGCATGGAGGACGAACGGCTCGCCGAGGCGCCCGGCGCCGACGATTCCGCGCCGGGCCCCTCCCGCACGAGCCGCACGAGCCGCACGAGCGCGATCGTGTCCGACGAGATCGAGCGCCCCCGCGTCGGCCCCATGCGCGACATCGCCGCCACCATCCAGCCCGAACAGGACGACCTCGTACGGTCCGGGCTCGCCGAATCGCTGTGCGTGCAGGGCGCTCCGGGCACCGGCAAGACCGCCGTCGGACTGCACCGGGCCGCCTACCTCCTCTACACCTTCCCGCAGCGCATCCGGCGCGGCGGGCTGCTGATCCTCGGGCCCAACAGCACCTTCCTCTCCTACATTTCGGCCGTCCTGCCCGCGCTCGGCGAGACCGGTGTCCGGCAGTCGACGATCGACGACGAGATCGCCCGTCACGAGGTACGCGCACAGGACGGCGTGGCCGCCGCGGCGGTCAAGCACGACGCCCGGATGGCCGAGGTGCTGCACCGGGCCCTGTACGCACGGGTGATGCCGCCCGCCGGGCCGGTCGTCGTGCCCGACGGCTCGTACCGCTGGCGCGTCCCGCTCGCCGAACTGCGGCGCATCGTCGACGAGGTGCGGGCGGAGGCGCCGCCGTACGCCGTGGGGCGGGAACGCGTCCGCACCCGGGCCGTCCGGGCGATCCTGCTCCAGGCGGAGCGGCGTGCGGGGCCGATGGGCAACACCTGGGTGCAGCGGATCAGCCGTTCCCGCCCGGTGTCCGCCTTCGTCGACGCGGTCTGGCCGCGAACGCAGCCGGAGGAGGTCCTCACCGGCCTGCTGACCGACCCCGAGGATCCGCTCCTCACCGCGGCGGAGCAGGACGCGATCAGGTGGGTCCGGCCTCCGCGCTCGTACAGATCCGCGCGGTGGAGCGCGGCCGATCTCGTACTCCTCGACGAACTCGCCGGGCTCATCGAACGCCCCGACGGCTACGGCCACATCGTCGTCGACGAGGCGCAGGACCTGTCGCCCATGCAGTGCCGGGCGATCGCCCGGCGCGCCGGATTCGGATCGCTGACGGTGCTCGGCGACCTCGCCCAGGGCACCACACCGTGGGCTGCCCGCAGCTGGCCCGAGCAACTGGCCCATCTCGGCAAGGAGGACGCGGCCGTGGTCCCGCTGACGGAAGGGTTCCGTGTCCCGGCGGCGATCGTGGCCTTCGCGAACCGGCTGGTTCCCTCGCTCGGGGTCGACGTGCCGCCGGCACGGTCGCTGCGCGGCGACGGCGCCCTGACGGTCCGCGAGGTCGACGACGTGGCGGCCGCATCGGTCACGGCCGTACGGGCGGCGCTGGAGGACGAGGGCTCGGTCGGCGTGATCGCGGACGAGCCGGACACCCACCGGCTGCGGGCCGCACTCGCCGCGGCGGGCATCGCGACCGCCGCCGCGGACGACCTCGCGGCGGACGCCCGGGTCACCGTGCTGCCCGCGGCGGTGGCCAAGGGCCTGGAGTACGACCATGTCGTCGTCGCCGAGCCGGCCGCCATCGCCGGGGCGGAGGCCCGTGGCCTGCACCGGCTGTATGTCGTCCTCACCCGGGCGGTGTCCCGGCTCGACGTCCTGCACACCCGCCCGCTGCCGGGCGAACTCGGCCCGTAGGGACCGGGCACGCGGTCAGGCGCCGACCGCTCCGTCGATTCCCTCGCGGAGGAAGTCGGCGTGGCCGTTGTGCCGCGCGTACTCGTGGATCAGATGCAGCATCACCAGCCGCAGCGAGACGTCCTCGCCCCACCGTGCCTGGTAGCCGGTCACGTCGAGGGACTCGGCCTCCTTCTCGATCCGGCGCGCGTGGTCGATCTCGGTCCGCCAGGCGGCGAACGCTTCCGCGCCGGTGGACCCGCTCGCGTCGTACGCCGCCTGGTAGTCGCCCTCGTCCGACCAGACGAGCGGAATGTCCTCGCCGTTGATCACCCGGCGGAACCAGGCGCGCTCCACCTCCGCCATGTGCCGCACCAGTCCGAGCAGGGTGAGTGTGGACGGCGGCATCGACCGGCGGCGCAGCTCGTCGTCGGTGAGTCCCTCGGTCTTCATGGCGAGGGTCGCCCGGTGGTGGTCGAGGTAGGCGCGCAGCGTCTCGCGTTCGTCCCCCCGCACGGGCGGGTCGATGCGGTCGTCGGTCACGGTCGGTCCTTTCGGGGAGTCGGCCGTCGGGGGCGTCGGTCCGGCGGCCTGAACCGGGCCATGGTGGCAGGGCGGGTGGCGGAGGGCACGGGGTTATCGGGACGGGGAGCGGGGCGGGCGGACCCTGGGCGACGGATGCCGGGGAAGCGGCCGGAATCGTACGGTCCGCGGTGTTGTCGCGGCGCGTACCGGCGGGATCTCCCGCGAACCTCTGGCAGGCTCGGAGTGCGAGTCGCCCGCCACCGGGTAAGCGGTCCCCAGGGCCGTACGGGTGTTGCGTGGAACACTATTGCAAGCAGTTGCTTGCAATAGTTAGCGCGACTGTGCACCATCGAGAGCATGGCATCACTCAACGTCGGCAGTCTCGGTGAGTATCTGCGGGAGCAGCGGCGCACGGCGCAGCTCTCCCTGCGGCAGCTCGCCGATGCCGCCGGGGTGTCCAATCCGTATCTGAGCCAGATCGAGCGCGGGCTGCGCAAGCCGAGCGCGGAGGTGCTCCAGCAGGTCGCCAGGGCCCTGCGGATCTCCGCCGAGACGCTGTACGTGCGGGCCGGGATTCTCGATGAGCGGGATCGGGATGAGCTGGAGACGCGTGCCGTCATCCTGGCCGACCCCTCGATCAACGAACGCCAGAAGGCCGTACTGCTCCAGATCTACGAGTCCTTCCGCAAGGAGAACGGATTCGAGACCGAGGACGGCGCGGTCACGGAGGACACCGACGTTGAAGGGCCCCGCACGGCCGACGGCAGTGTTGCCGACCCACCCTCACACTGAATCTGCGTTCCGGGAGGACCACAGTCATGGCCATCACCGATGACCTGCGCAAGACCCTCACCGACCCGACCCCCCTCTACTTCGCGGCCGGCACGGCCGACCTCGCCGTCCAGCAGGCGAAGAAGGTCCCGGCGCTGCTCGAGCAGCTCCGCGCCGAGGCGCCGAGCCGCATCGAGGCCGTGCGCAACACGGACCCCAAGGCCGTCCAGGAGAAGGTCTCCGTCCAGGCCAAGGAGGCCCAGGCGACCGTCCAGGCCAAGGTCACCGAGGTGCTCGGCACCTTCGACGCCGACCTGAAGAAGCTCGGCGAGAGCGCCCAGGACCTGGCTCTGCGCAGCGTCGGCGTCGCCGCCGAGTACGCCGTGAAGGCCCGTGAGGCGTACGAGAAGGTCGCCGAGCACGGCGAGCAGACCGTGAAGACCTGGCGCGGCGAGGCGGCCGAGGAGATCAACGAGATCGCCGTCGCCGTCGAGCCCGACCCGGAGCCGAAGGCCGCGAAGCCCGCCGAGGCGAAGCCCACCCCGGTCGCCGCGGCCGCTCCGGCCGCCAAGAAGAGCGGTCCGCGCAAGCCCGTGGCGAAGAAGGCCACGCCGCCGGCCAAGTAGGACAGCGCGGCGAGCAGGTCGCCTGCCGGTGAGGCAGACACCGTCGCGTGAACGAGCGGGCCGGGCACTCCGAGAGTGCCCGGCCCGTTGTACGGGTGGCGGACGGGCCGTAGCGGGTACGGTGACCGTGAAGACGAGTCGAATCGGGCGGTGGACGAAGTGCTGATGCAGGGATTCGCGGGGTTCATGTGGCTACTGAGCGTCGCCCTGATCCTTTTCAGCGGCTTCGCGCTGATCGACGCCGCCACGCGCCGTGACGACGCCTACCGTGCGGCCGACAAGAAGACCAAGCCCTTCTGGCTGATCATCCTGGCGATCGCCTTCGTGGTGAACCTGATCTTCGACGTCCTGTCGTTCCTCCCGATCATCGGCCTCATCGCCACGATCGTGTACATGGTCGACGTGCGACCGGCCCTCCGGGGCCTCGCGGGCGGCGGCCGGACTCGCCGCGGCGGCTCCAGCAGCGACGGACCGTACGGCCCCTACAACGGCGGCAGGTAGCGCGCGGGGGCAGCCGAAGCCCCGTCGCAGCACCGCCGCACGACGGCTCAGGCCGTCTGCCGGTCCCTGCTCAGCAGCAGTACCGCCACGTCGTCCGTGAGGTCGCCGCCGTTCAGGTCGCGCACCTCCGACACCGCCGACTCCAGCAGCGCCTCGCCCTCGAGCCCTTCGCCCAGCTGCCGGTTGATCATGTCGAGCATGCCTTCCTGGCCCAGGCGCTGTTTCTCACCCGGCCCCGACCGGCCCTCGATCAGCCCGTCCGTGTACATCATCAGGCTCCACGCGCCGCCCAGCTCCACCTGGCGGCGCGGCCAGCGGGCGCGCGGCAGCAGACCGAGCGCCGGACCGCCGTTCTCGTACGGCAGCAGCTGCGCGGCCTTGCCCTTGCGGGCGATCAGCGGCGACGGATGGCCGGCCAGGCACAGTCCGGCCCGACGGCCGTCGGGGGCGATGTCGACCGTGCACAGCGTCGCGAAGATCTCGTCGCTCTCCCGCTCGTGCTCCAGCACCTGCTGCATCGTCGAGAGCAGCTCGTCCCCGCACAGACCCGCGAAGGTCAGCGCACGCCAGGCGATGCGCAGCTCCACACCGAGCGCCGCCTCGTCCGGGCCGTGCCCGCAGACGTCGCCGATCATGGCGTGGACCGTGCCGTCCGGGGTGCGGACCGTGTCGTAGAAGTCACCGCCGAGCAGCGCCCGGGAACGGCCGGGGCGGTAGCGGGCGGCGAACCGAAGGTTCGAACCCTCCAGCAGGGGAGTGGGCAGCAGGCCGCGCTCCAGCCGGGCGTTCTCCTGCGCGCGCAGCCGGGACTCGGCGAGCTTCATCTGGGCGGTGTCGGCGCGCTTGCGCTCCACCGCGTACCGCACGGCCCGGCTGAGCAGCCGGGCGTCGAGCTCGTCGCGGAAGAGATGGTCCTGGGCGCCCAGCTGCACCGCCTCGGCCGCGCGCTGGGCGTCGCCCGATGTCGTCAGGGCGAGGACCGCGTGGCGCGGCGCGAGCCGCAGGACGTGCTTGAGCGGCGAGAGCGGCTCGTCGCCGGTGCCGGGCAGGGCGAGGTCGACCAGGATGCAGTGGACGTCGTCGGTGAGCAGGCGTGCGGCCTCGGTGAGGTTGCGCGCGCTGCGGACCTTGACGCGGGCGCCGGCCGTGTCGGGCAGCTCGGGTACGGAGAAGGAGCCCGCAGGGTCGTCCTCGATCACCAGGAGCGTGAGGTCGCCGCCGCTGACACCGCTGCCGCCGCCGGATACGCCTGTGGAGCCGCCGAGGCTGCCGCCGGCGCGGCTGCCGACGACTCCGGCGGCGCCGGCGGCGGCGCCGTGCGCGGTCTCCGCGACGGGGACGTTCCTCTGTCGCGGTACGGGTACGGGCATTGACTCGGTTTCCTTCCCTCCCCCCGAGGGCGCGGCAGGACGACGATCGACGTCCCGCCCGACGGGGACCATAGCGGTAGCCCCGGCCGTAGCGGAATGGCGAAGGACATAGAGCCGGTGGCATATGCCGCGCATGGGGAGGTAGTTGACGCCGGGGCCATGACGAACATCACGCCCTGGCCATGATCGACGGGCCTGTTGGCCCCGTGGACCCGGCGGTGGCGCAGGTCACGTGCTCACGTATCGGGGCGTACGGCTGCCGGACGTGCTCACTTGTCGGGGCGTACGACTCCGAGAATCGTCATCGAACCCGCCCCCGCGAGGGTCACATTCCGCCCGGGGCGCGGTGCGTGCACGATCGCGCCGTCGCCGATGTACATCCCGACATGGCTGGCGTCGGCGTGGTAGATGATCAGATCGCCGGGCCGCATGTCCTTGATGTCGATCCGCGGCAGCAGCCGCCACTGCTCCTGCGAGGTGCGCGGGATGCCCCGGCCGGCCGCCGACCACGCCTGTGAGGTGAGTCCCGAGCAGTCGAACGAACCCGGGCCCTCGGCGCCCCAGACGTACGGCTTGCCGATCTGGGCGGTGGCGAACCGCACCGCCTTCTTGCCCTGTGCCGTCGCCGCGCCGCCGATTCCCTTGAGCACGCCCGAACTCAGCCAGGTGGTCTGCGCCTTGTACTCCGCCTGTCGTTCCAGTTCGAGAAGGCGCGCACGCTCCTCCTTCTCCAGGAGGTCCTCTATCTTCTTCGCCGCCGCGATCTTGCCGTCGATCTTCTTCTTGGCGGCGGCCTGCTTGACGCGGTGCGCCTCCAGCGTCTTCCAGTGGGCGCTGGCGTCCTTCGAGTACGCGGCCAAATCAGCCTGTGCCCGGGTCAGTTCGCCGAGGAGGTCCTTGGTCGCCTTCTGGCTCTGCCGGATCCGGCCCATGCCGTCGAGGAAGAGGCCCGGGTCGTCGGTGAGGACCAACTGCGCCTCGGCCGGCAACCCGCCGCCCTGGTACTGCGCGCGGGCGGCCGCGCCGGCACGGCTCTTGAGGTCGTCGACGCGGGCCTGGACCTTGACGGTCTCCTGCGCCAGCCGGACGATCTCTGCCGACTGCTTCTCGGCCTTCCCCTCGGCGAGTTCGTACGCGTCCGCAGCGGACGCCGCCTGCCGGTAGAGGGTGTCGAGTTCGAGGCGGACCTGCTCCAGCGTCTTCTTCGGCACGGCCGGCGCGCCTGCGGCGGGCGGCGGCTCGGGCGCGGCGGTGGCGGCGAAAGCCTGTCCCGATGACGCCAGCACGGTCAGAGCGCAGACCAGAGTGATCGCGGCAGTGGCGCAGTGGCGTCGGTTCACGACTTCCCCTCCGTAACCCGGGCGTAGGCCAGGAAACCTGATTTACCGTCAGTAACTTGGTGCGTGATGTCGCGATGGTGCCACGGCCTCCGTCAAAGCGACAGAGCCATTCGGGAGATCACACCCACTTCACAGGGACGAACGATCAGGGGCGCACGTTCCCCGCGAGCGCAGGTTTCACCCGGAATCGGGTGCCAGTGCGGCCCAGTTCACCGTGACTTCCCCCTGCCGCCACCGCCGCCGGTCCTGTGACAGCGGCCAGTCGGACGCCAGTTCACCCACCGCCCTGACCCAGCGCTGCCGCGCGCCGAGCGAGGCGTACGGAGCGGCGGCCGCCCACGCGCGGTCGAAGTCGCGCAGGAAGGCGTGGACCGGTTCGCCCGGCACATTGCGGTGGATCAGGGCCTTGGGGAGGCGCTCCGCCAGGACCGAGGGGCGCTCCAAGGAGGCCAGCCGGGCCGCGAAGGTGACCGTCCGCGGCCCTTCGGGGCCGAGCGCCACCCACACGTGCCGCCGTCCGATCTCGTCGCAGGTGCCCTCGACGAGCAGACCGCCGGGCGCGAGGCGCGCGCACAGCCGCGCCCAGACGGCGGCGACCTCGCCCTCGTCGTACTGGCGCAGCACGTTCGCCGCGCGGATCAGGGCGGGCGGCCGGTCCGCCGGCACCTCGAAGCCGCCGTGCCGGAACGTGAGCCCTTCGCGTTCGTACGGCTTCGCCGCCGCGACCCGCGCCGGATCGATCTCGATGCCGACGACCTCGCAGCGGGGGTCGGCCGTACGGAGCCGCTGGAGCAGTTCGACGGCGGTCCAGGGTGCAGCGCCGTATCCGAGGTCGACGGCGACCGGCCGCTCGCTGCGGCGCAGAGCGGCGCCGTGGGTGGCCGCGATCCAGCGGTCCATCCGGCGCAGCCGGTTGGGGTTGGTCGTCCCGCGGGTCGCGGTGCCGACGGGACGGGTCATGCCAGCGAGGGTATACGCGCCGAAGCGGCGGTAATGATTTGGCAAAGCAGGGGGATGCGGGAAATGGAAGAGAAGAGTCCGCTGTTGTAGGTGGCTGGCAGGGCTGCGTGCCCGCAGTTTGCTGTGCCCGGATCGAGGAGGACACCCGACGTGAGCCAGTACGTCTCCCGCCTCGGCAGCAGCCTGGTGACTCCGCGCATCCGGTTCCCCGGCGGCCAGCGCAAGCCCCGCCGGATCGCGATGCTCAGCGTCCACACCTCACCGCTGCACCAGCCCGGGACGGGCGACGCGGGCGGTATGAACGTCTACATCGTGGAGCTCGCCAAGCGGCTCGCCGCGATCAACATCGAGGTCGAGATCTTCACCCGGGCCACCACGGGCGGGCTGGCGCCCCGCGTCGAACTCGCCCCCGGGGTGCTCGTACGCCACGTCGACGCCGGCCCCTACGAGGGGCTCGCCAAGGAGGAGCTGCCCGGCCAGCTCTGTGCCTTCACCCACGGCGTGATGCAGGCGTGGGCCCGTCACCGCCCCGGTTACTACGACCTCGTGCACTCCCACTACTGGCTCTCGGGCCACGTCGGCTGGCTCGCCGCCGAACGCTGGGGCGTCCCCCTGGTGCACGCCATGCACACCATGGCCAAGGTCAAGAACGCGGCGCTCGCCGACGGCGACACACCCGAGCCCGCCTCCCGCGTCATCGGCGAGACCCAGATCGTCGACGCGGCGGACCGTCTGATCGCGAACACCGCGGAGGAGGCGGACGAACTCGTCCGGTTCTACGACGCGGACCCGGCGAAGGTCGCGGTCGTCCACCCCGGCGTGAACCTGGACCGCTTCCGTCCGCTGGACGGCCGCGGACCCGCGCGGGCCCGCCTCGGGGTGCCGCAGGGCGCTTTCGTCCCCCTGTTCGCGGGCCGCATCCAGCCCCTGAAGGCCCCCGACATCCTGCTGCGCGCGGTGGCGCTGCTCCTGGACCGCGTGCCCTCGCTGCGCTCGAAGCTCTACGTCCCCATCGTCGGCGGCCCCTCGGGCAGCGGCCTCGCCAAGCCCGAAGGTCTCCAGAAACTGGCCGCGCGCCTCGGCATCGCGGACGTCGTCCACTTCCACCCGCCGGTCGGCCAGGACGCTCTCGCGGACTGGTTCCGTGCCGCGTCCACCCTGGTCATGCCCTCCTACAGCGAGTCCTTCGGCCTCGTCGCCATCGAGGCGCAGGCGACCGGCACGCCGGTGGTCGCGGCGGAGGTCGGCGGCCTGCCGGTCGCCGTACGCGACGAGGTCACCGGCCTCCTCATCCCCGGCCACGACCCCGCCGACTACGCGGAGGCACTGCACCGCCTGCTGGCGGACAACGACCTCGCGGGACGCATGGGCGCGGCGGCGGCCCGGCACGCGGAGTCCTTCGGCTGGGACACCGCGGCATCGGCGACGGCGGACGTCTACACGGCGGCGATGTACGAACACCGCCGGCGGGTACGCTCGCACCATGGCTGACCTACGGCAGGCCGCGGAGATCATCGAGAAGACCCTGGGCGACGCGGACCTCGCGTGGGAGAACCCGTCACCCGGCACCTACGTGGTCCAACTCCCCGGCACCCGCAAGCTGTCGACGACCTGCTCCCTGCGGGTCGGCAAGCACGCCCTGTCGGTGAACGCGTTCGTGATCCGCCACCCCGACGAGAACGATGCGGCGGTCCACCGCTGGCTGCTCGAACGGAACCTGAAGCTGTACGGGGTGAGCTACGCGATCGACACCCTCGGCGACATCTACCTCACGGGCACGCTCCCGCTCTCCGTGATCACCCCGGACGAACTGGACCGCCTCCTCGGCACGGTCCTGGAGGCGTCGGACGGCGCGTTCAACACACTGCTGGAACTGGGCTTCGCGAGCGCGATCCGCAAGGAGTACGCGTGGAGGGTCTCGCGGGGAGAGTCGACGCGGAACCTGGACGCGTTCACCAACCTGACCGGCAAGGGGTAGCTCTTCGCTGAGCGCCGCCTGTCCGGAAAGGGTTGTGGGTCTGCCGCCCCACGCCCCTGGCGGCAGCTTCGCGCCGCATCCCACCTGCTGTCCCGGGGTGACACCGGCGGGTCATGATGTTCGGCCCCTGGTAGGGGGCGTGCAGGGTCGGCCCCGCAGGGGATCGGCGGCAAAGCCTGGGTGCTCGATGCAAGTGACCTGTACGCCGCCGACCTCGAGGAGTCGAGCCCGGAGGGCCCCCGGACCCGCCGCGGGACAAGGCCCCGACGCCCAAGCGCCCGCCGCCTGCGGCAGCTTCGCGCCGCATCCCACCTGCTGTTCCGGGGTGACACCGGCGGGTGATGATGTTCGGCCCCTGGTAGGGGGCGTGCAGGGTCGGCCCCGCAGGGGATCGGCGGCAAAGCCTGGGTGCTCGATACAGGGGACCTGTACGCCGCCGACCCCGAGGAGTCGAGCCCGGAGGGCCCCCGGACCCGCCGCGGAACAAGGCCCCGACGCCCAAGCGCCCGCCGCCTGCGGCAGCTTCGCGCCGCATCCCACCTGTTGCCCCGAACGGGCTCGTGTTCGCTTCCGGGGTGACACCGGCGGGTGATGATGTTCGGCCCCTGGCAGGGGGCGTGCAGGGTCGGCCCCGCAGGGGATCGGCGGCAAAGCCTGGGTGCTCGATGCAAGGGACCTGTACGCCGCCGACCCCGAGGAGTCGAGCCCGGAGGGCCCCCGGACCCGCCGCGGGACAAGGACCCGACGCCCCCGGGCCGCACCCGGAC